>NZ_SOEM01000002.1:0-452771 GCF_004368875.1 Neorhizobium sp. R1-B | reverse complement strand
TCGCGGCCGTCAGCGACGTCTTGCCATGGTCAACGTGACCGATCGTGCCAATGTTGACGTGAGGCTTGTTGCGCTCAAACTTGCTCTTTGCCATTGAAAGCTTCCTGTGAACATAAGAGGTGAACCCGGCGGGCGGGTTTGGTGTCGCCGTTTAAGGCTTTCCACCAGAATGCGCAAGACATAATTACGACGCGTGCCGGGACAAGGGCATCGCGTAAAATGGATGCGGAAGGCCCACGGAATATGCGCTTTCGGCAGCGAACAAAGCGTAGGAAACGGCGTAGATGACGGGCAGACGAAATCAGGACCGGGAATCGCCCCGACGGAAATGCTGGCCGCTGGCCGCCGTTTCATGGAATCCTATTTGCCGGCAGCTTTCAGAGAGCTGATGAGCGCCAGCAGCTCTTCGGCATGCTTTTCCTGCTCGCCCTTGGTCCCCCAATAGGTGATGACCAGCAGCTTGCCCCGCTTCGGCGAGACGAGCGACAGGCCGATGCTCGCCGGGCCGTCCTTGTCCGTACCGCTCCAATCGAAATTCGACATCTTCATGCCGTTGAAGGTATCTTCCGACTGCTTCTGGGTGGCTGGATCGATCGTCACGCCATTGTCGTCCAAAAAGGCGATCGCATCCTCAATCACCTTGTCGGTCGTTTTTTCGTCGGCGACATCGATCGAGAGATAGATCGCTTCATCCTCCGACGTCGCCTGGATTCCGGTCTCGGTTTCTTCCGGGCTCCAAGAGTCGGGGATGGTGATTTCTGCAACAGGCGCATCGCTTGGAAACCGCATGGTTTCTGCGAAGGATACAGACGGCAGCAGCATGGTCGCGAATGCCGCGGCGGCAATTATTTTCTTCATGGACGAACTTCCATTCAAGGAGGAGGCGGCTTCAGGAGCCAAACATGAAGCTTTTATCCGGAATGGCTTAAGAAGTCTCAAGCAACACACCGAAAAAGCCAAGCAACCACGAACAAGCAGTGAATGGAGCGGGTAGCGGGAATCGAACCCGCGTATTCAGCTTGGAAGGCTGCTGCTCTACCATTGAGCTATACCCGCGGGGTGGTCCGATCCGGCGACAGAATGGTGGAGGGAGTTGGATTTGAACCAACGTAGGCTGAGCCAACGGATTTACAGTCCGTCCCCTTTAACCACTCGGGCATCCCTCCAGTTTTCCGTCTGGATCAGCGACCAAGCTCGTCAGACCTAGGAGCATTTCCGTGCCCCTCGATCTGCGCCGCGTATATGACCGCACCGTTCTCGTCTGTCAACACGAGGTTTTTGGAAAAATGAGGAAAAATAATCACCGCTCACTGGACTGCGCGCCGCTCGTGGGGCTTTGCCGAACGAGCCGGCATCGTTATAAGGCGCCATGAGCAAGGACAGCAAACAAGACAAATCCGGCCGCGACGGCCACTATGCGACGCTGAGGCGCGCCGTGCGCGACGCCAAGCGCGAGCGCGGAGAAATTCCGACGCCGCAACAGAAGCGGCAGAAATCCAATAAGGATTGGAAGCCCCCACAGCTGCAGCTTGAACAGGTCTTCCTGTATGGCCTGCACACGGTGCGAGCTGCAATTGAAAATCCCGAACGCAAGCTGATCAAACTGTCCGTGACACAAAATGCCTTTGCGCGTCTGGACATCGGAGAGGCAGACGCAATGCCCTTCCCGATCGAATTCGTCTCCCCTCAGGATATCGACAAGGTGCTGGGTCCCGAAGCCATCCACCAGGGAGTCATGCTGGAAACCCGGCCCCTGCCCTCGCGCCGGCTGGAGGCATTGAAGGAAAGCCCACTGCTTCTGGTGCTCGATCAGGTGACCGACCCGCATAATGTGGGAGCGATCATGCGTTCGGCCGTCGCCTTCGGCGCCGGCGCCATCATCACCACACAGAGACATAGCCCGACCGAATCCGGCGTACTTGCGAAATCCGCCTCCGGTGCGCTGGAGCTCATACCTTATATACAGATCACCAACCTGGCCGACGCTCTCGGTGAACTCCACAAGCTCGGTTTCCAGACGATCGGGCTCGATTCGGAAGGTCCAGCCGCGCTCGAAGGCACTTTTGTGGCCGACAAGGTCGCGCTCGTGCTCGGCTCGGAGGGCAAGGGATTGCGGCAAAAGACCCGCGAGACGGTGACGGCATTGGCGAGGCTCGACATGCCGGGTGCGATCAAATCGCTGAACGTGTCGAATGCCGCGGCGGTAGCGCTTTACGCCACCCGCCAGCATCTGGCCAAATCGAAATAAGCCGCTCGGGATCGCGCTGATGTCCATGTTGGCCGCTTTCGAACACGCCGCCCTGCTCGCCGGAAAAGTGATTCTCGATGTCTACGAGGCGGGACCGACCGCAAGTTACAAGGAAGACCGCTCGCCGGTCACCGAAGCGGATGAACGAGCCGAAGCCATCATCCTTTCCGAACTTGCAAAGGCATGCCCGGGAATTCCGGTCATTGCGGAAGAATCGGTTGCAGCAGGCCGAGTGCCGCGGATTGAGGGAGGAGCGTTCATCCTCGTCGATCCGCTGGACGGCACCAAGGAATTCATCAGCAAGCAGGTGGACTTCACCGTCAATATCGCCCTGGTGGAAAATGGAACGCCTGTGCTCGGTGCCGTCTACGCCCCCGCTCTCAAGACGGCTTATCTCGGGGGAAATGGAACCGCTGAAAAACTGGTGATTGGCGACGATCATAGGGTTTTACGCCGCGAGAGAATTTCGACGAGAGCGGTCTCCACGCCGCCTGTCGCGGTCGCAAGCCGATCGCACGGCTCCGCCGAGACTGAGGCCTTCCTGAGGCGATCGGGTGCCTGTGATATCCGCTGCATCGGGTCGTCCTTGAAATTCTGCCTATTGGCCGAAGGGGCTGCCGATCTCTACCCCCGCTTCGGACGGACGATGGAATGGGATACGGCGGCAGGCGACGCGGTTTTGCGCGCAGCCGGCGGCGTCACGCTCGATCTTGACGGCGAGCCGCTTTCCTACGGCAAAATCGGCCGGACGGGTATGATCGACTTCGCCAATCCCGATTTCATCGCCTGGGGAAGGCGCGTGGCGGAGGCATAAGATGCCTTCACTCACCGACAATTGTCTCCAGACCCTCATATCGAGATCATGCGCAACGCCGACATTCGCGAGCACCACAGTATGCTTAACTGCCGCTTGAGAATCCAGCTCTGGCAAACCGCGCGGTGGGTGCGGATCGATGCTGCACCTTTGATACATTGCAATAAAACCTGGATGCGCTAGGAAAAATGATAGTTGACAGCAGAAGGCCTTGCTCGGCCGCTATGAGGACTTGCAGATGCATATTGTAATGGTTGGATCGGGTTATGTCGGTCTTGTTTCCGGAGCTTGCTTTGCCGATTTCGGACATCACGTCACCTGCGTCGACAAGGCTGTCGAAAAAATCGAAGCCCTGAAGAAGGGCGTGATCCCGATCTTCGAACCGGGGCTCGATGCATTGGTCGAATCGAATGTCAAAGCTGGACGCCTTTCATTCACGACCGATCTGAAGGGCGCCGTTGCCAAGGCAGATGTCGTCTTCATCGCGGTCGGCACCCCCTCCCGCCGCGGAGACGGTCACGCCGACCTCGGTTACGTCTATGCTGCCGCGGGGGAGATTGCCGAAGCGATCAATGGTTTCACGGTCGTCGTCACCAAGTCCACCGTCCCCGTCGGTACCGGCGACGAGGTGGAACGGATCATTCGCGAAGCCAATCCGCAGGCCGATTTCGCGGTCGTCTCCAATCCTGAATTTCTCCGTGAAGGCGCCGCAATTGAAGACTTCAAGCGGCCGGACCGTATCGTCGTCGGGCTGTCCGACGAGCGCGCCCGCTCCGTGATGACGGAAGTCTACAGGCCGCTCTACCTCAACCAGTCGCCGCTGCTCTTCACGAGCCGCCGCACATCCGAGCTCATCAAATATGCGGCCAACGGCTTCCTTGCGATGAAGATCACCTTCATCAACGAAATAGCCGACCTTTGCGAGCGCGTCGGTGCCGACGTTCAGGATGTCTCGCGCGGCATCGGCCTCGACGGTCGCATCGGCTCGAAATTCCTGCATGCCGGCCCTGGCTACGGCGGCTCCTGCTTTCCGAAGGACACGCTGGCGCTGGCCAAGACTGCGCAGGACAACGAAAGCCCTGTCCGTCTAATCGAAACGACGATCGCCATCAACGACAACCGCAAGCGCGCCATGGGCCGCAAGGTGATCGCCGCTGCCGGCGGCGATGTACGGGGCAAGAAGGTCGCGATCTTCGGCCTTACCTTCAAACCAAATACCGATGACATGCGCGACAGCCCGGCGATCGCTGTTGTCCAGACCCTCAAGGACGCAGGTGCGATCGTATCCGGCTATGATCCCGAGGGAATGGAAAATGCAAGGCGGATGATGGATATCGAATTCGCCAGCGGCCCGTACCAGGCCGCGGAAGGGGCCGATGTTGCCGTCCTCGTCACGGAATGGAACGAATTTCGGGCATTGGATCTCCAACACCTCAAATCCATAATGAAGAGCCCGGTTCTGGTCGATCTGCGCAACGTCTACCGCAAGCCGGAAGTGGAAGCCCATGGCTTCACCTATTCCGGCATCGGCAAGCCGTTCTGACGACACCAGTAGAAAGCGATCTTGAAGGACGCCCGTAACGCCATGCGTTGCGGGCGTTTTGCGTCCCGGTCTCTGGAGGAGGTTGCTGCGATCCCGGCAGACGCTATTGTAGGCGCTACATCCAGCTCGAGGAGACAAGATAGCCGCGCCTCACTACACGGCGAACTTCGCCTCTTCCTTTTCGCCGACGTGGCGGAAAAAGGATCACGATCGGCGTGATTGAAACAGCGTCATTTCTGGACCTTGCAAAACTGTCCTAGGAGGGGCTCAATCTGCCTCTTCTTAAAAACCATACAGAAGAGGGAACTGCGAAATGAACAAGCTACTCGCCTCCACCTGCCTTGCCTTGGGCATGTTCGGAGCCTTTGCGGGCGCCGAAGCAGCGGAATGCGGTGACGTCACGATCGCGAGCATGAACTGGCAGAGCGCCGAGGTGCTGGCGAGCCTCGACAAGATCATCCTGACCGAAGGCTACGGCTGCGACGCGGAAATCATTGTCGGCGACACGGTTCCCACCATCACCTCGATGGTGGAAAAGGGTGAACCCGACATCGCACCTGAAGGCTGGGTAGATCTGTTGCCGGAAGTCGTCAGCCGCGGCATTGCCGAAGGCAAGCTGGTCGGAGCCGCCGTGGCGCTTTCCGATGGCGCCGTGCAGGGCTGGTGGATTCCGAAATATGTGGCCGATGCCCATCCCGACATCAAGACCATTCAGGACGTCCTCAAGCATCCGGAACTTTTCCCGGATCCGGAAGACAAAAAGAAGGGTGCCGTCCACAATGGCCCGCAGGGCTGGGGCGGAACGGTTGCCACCACACAACTCTATAAGGCTTATGGTGCCGAAAAGGCCGGCTTCACGCTTGTCGACACCGGATCGGCTGCCGGTCTCGACGGCTCGATCGCAAAGGCTTACGAGCGCAAGGAGGGTTGGGTCGGATATTACTGGGCGCCGACAGCGCTTCTCGGGAAGTATCAGATGGTAAAGCTCGGTCATGGTGTGCCGGCCGACATGGCCGAATGGAAGCGGTGCAACACCGTCGCCGACTGCCCGGATCCGAAGCCGAACGACTGGCCGAAGGACAAGGTGCAAACGCTTGTCACCAAAGCTTTCGCGGATCGGGCCGGCGCCGATGTCATGGCCTATCTCAACAAACGGTCGTGGAGCAACGATACCGTCAATGCCCTCATGGCCTGGATGACCGACAATCAGGCGAGCGGGGACGACGGCGCCAAGCAGTTCCTCAAGGAGCATGAAGATCTTTGGACCAAGTGGGTGACGCCGGAAGCGGCTGAAAAAATCAAGTCATCGCTCTGACCAGACGCGCCGTCGCCAGCACCCGTTGGCGACGGCTCTTTTAAGGATGGAGCAGGCGATGGACTGGCTTACCAAATTCCCGCATATGGACGACGAGACGCTGCGGAACCTCAAAAAAGGTATCGATGAAGGATTCCGCGCCTTTACGCGCACCTATGGCGATGCGATCGAATCGTTCTTCGATCCGCTGCAGTTCTTTCTGATCTACGCCGAGCGGATCATGGTCCGAACCCCTTGGCCGATCATCATGCTGGCGATTGCCGTCATCGCCTGGTTCGCCAGCCGCAATTGGAAGATCGTGGCAGGCTGTGTGGCCACCTTGTTTGCCATCGGTTACTTCGACATGTGGGAAGACACGATGAAGACCATGTCGATGATCTTCGTCTGCACGGTCCTGTCGATTGTGATCGGGCTGCCCATGGGGATTGCCATGTCGCGGTCGGAGCGGCTGCAGAATACCATCAATCCCGTGCTCGACGTGATGCAGACGATGCCGAGCTTCGTCTATCTCATACCTGTCGTCATGCTGCTTGGCATCGGCAAGGTGCCCGGATTGATCGCCGTCGTGATCTACGCGATCCCGCCGATGATACGGCTGACGAACCTCGGAATCAGGCTGGTGGACAAGGAAGTGCTGGAGGCGGCCAACGCCTTCGGCTCCTCGAGCTGGCAAAAGCTGCGCGACGTGCAGATGCCGCTTGCCCTGCCGACGATCATGGCGGGGATCAACCAGACCATCATGATGGCCCTGGCCATGGTTGTCATCGCGTCGATGATCGGCGTTCAGGGACTCGGTCAGCCGGTCCTGAAGGCTATCGCCAACCAGTACTTCACACTCGGCATATTCAATGGGATGGCGATCGTCGGCATCGCAATTGTGTTCGACCGTATCAGCCAGGCCTATGGCCGCCGTCTCCAGAGGCATATGGAGATGACGCATCAGTGATGGGTGATGGGAATGCCTGCCGGAACTGCAGTGCCGTCTACGCGCTCAATCACTGCTCGGATTTACGGTTTCGTGAGGCTGCGCTCTGCTGAAGCCAGGCCCATTACGGGTATTCGGATATAGAGGGCTTAGTGGGGCAGGAAGTCGCATCGTATGGACTTATAGACCCGCGGGCCCTTCTCACTCTAGTCGGATCGGCTTGGCAGCCGGGTCTCGCCACCTGCCTCAGGCTCCCTCTCGCTGAAGTGGCCGCAGTCTGGTTCCTGTGAGAATCCACTAACGGAAGTCAACTACGTCTTCATTTCCACCACTCCGACGCTAATTTTCGCAGCCCTTCGCTATCGACGGGTCCCAATATGGAGGGCCAGATTGGCAGGGGAATGGGCGCTGAAGCCGTCAGAAAACCCTGAATTTCAGCGCATGCCGGCCACTGCAAGGCAGAGAGACAAGGCCCAGAGACGTTAACAAATGATCGTTTACCTACATCTTCTGAAATGACCAGACCGGTTGCCAGCGATACAATATGTCGATAAATTCCGTTTCTATCGACACGTTTTAGCAACATGTCGCCGCCGTCGACATATCCGGAAATCCCACTGACCGGAAAAGGAAGCTTCAGAATGCCTTTCCGGCCGGACCGTCCCTATAATGATCTACCAGCGTTGCCCCCGAAAGAGGATGTCGAGACGAAAGCCGTTCTCAAAGCCTGCATAGCCGCGCGGGCCGCTCTGGCAGAGCTAAAAGTCTCTGGCGAGCTGATCCCGAACCAGTCGGTGCTGATCAATTCGATTCCCTTGCTCGAAGCGCAGGCGAGCTCTGAAATCGAGAATATCGTCACGACGACCGATCGGCTGTTTCGCTTTGCCGGCGAGGACGGAAATCCTCCCGACGCCGCCACGAAGGAAGCTCTGCGCTATCGCACCGCGTTGCACCAGGGATTCCGAATGCTAAAGGAGCGGCCGGTCTCCACCACAATGGCAGTCCAAATGTGTCGGACGATAAAGGGTATTGACCTCGATATACGATCCACACCGGGGACCGCGCTCTACAACGAAGCCACTGGGGAAGTCATTTACACCCCTCCCGAAGGACGCGACCTCCTGAAGGACAAGCTTTCGAATTGGGAGCGTTACATTCACGAGGCCGAAGAGATAGATCCGCTCATCCGCCTGGCAGTCATGCACTACCAGTTCGAGGCCATTCACCCTTTCACTGACGGTAATGGTAGGACTGGGCGCATTCTCAATCTGCTTTATCTCGTCGACAAGGGCCTGCTAGAGATCCCGGTGCTATATCTCAGCCGCTACATCATCGGCAATAAGCGCGCCTATTACGAGAAGCTGTTGAGAGTGACCACGGAGGGTGCTTGGGAAACGTGGATCCTCTACATGCTCGAGGCAATCAGAGAGACGGCAGAATGGTCGAACAGGAAGATCCACGCAATCCGGGATCTGCTCGGTGAGACGGGCGCCCGGATGCGCCGCGACTTGCCGAAGATATATTCGCGCGAGCTGGCAGAAGTGATCTTCGTCAATCCCTATTGTCGGATCGCCGACGTCGTGTCAGCCGGCATCGCCAAGCGACAGGCCGCGGCAGTTTACCTGAAGGCCCTCGTCGACGCCGGAATTCTGGCGGAGATGAAGGCCGGTCGCGAGAACTTGTATATCAATCCCGCGCTTCTTGAGCTCCTGACGGGAACTCGCCCGTGAATTCTTCTGCTCGTGGCCGCCTGATTGGATAGCCGTCGCTCAATCAGGTATCCTCACTGTGTCAGGGTTTCATCCTGTGCGCCGCGGCGACAGTATCTAGATCAATCGATATTCTCGTCCCATGCCCGTGAACGCGGTACCTTTCGCGTAAGCAATGAACTGCCAGCGATGGGTACCCAAAGATGCTGCGATGCAAAGCCTGTCGGGATACGGGATGGGTTTGTGAGATGCACCCCGATCGCCTTGGACGGGAACGCACGGTTGCGGATGTGGGTCGGCCGGGATGCCCTGTCCTGCATGCAACGAGACCGGCAAGAGCTTTCCCGATGTGTCGAAGGTTTTCCGGTCGGTGATTGATTTGGCCGGGAAGATGGTGAACTAGTTTTAGGACGATGGCTATCATGATCTTCATGGCCGCGCCTTTCAAGCGCATGAGACCACGGAACTGCCGCAAGCGGCTGCTGCTCCCGAGACTGCTCGGATCATAATCATCACAGAATTGCGAGTGGAACATTGGCGGCTTCTTTTGTATCCCAAAAGAATGCTCCAGAATCATAATGCGGCTGCGTCAGCGATAGAGCCGAACGAGCTCCAGATGCTTCAGCGTGTCTTCGACCTCGCATGCCAACGGCGCGGTATTGCCAAAAACACCAGCAAAGCGCAATTGCTGGCCGCTGACGTCATAGATCTCTTCCAGCATGGAGTTCGGAGTGAGGCACAGCTCATCGCGATGCTTTCCGGGGACAGGGATTACCCTTAATCGGTTCTGTGAAGCGGCTTAGTGGCTACGCGCTTTCAGTGTAGATCGTGGAGGCCGGAACGTTTCCCGATCGAGTTGGTTTGGGCCGGGAAGCGGGTTATCCCCCCGCACGATCCATTGGCCCGCTTCGCCCTGATGATGTTGACGGAAAGGTCTGCTTTCGGGCAGGCCTTTCCTTTCAAGGCCGCGAGACTTTGCATGAAAACGAGATGATCTTTCCAGCGTCCGCTTCGGATTAGCGAAGCGGATTTGACAGGCGTTTATCAAGTGCTGAAGAGACGGTTGCGGCCACCTTATTTGCCCCCTTTGTGCCCCCGGTTATTTTTCTTGGACGAGGCGGAGGCATAAGTGCCTCAAAATTAATGGTGCCCCCGGCAGGGTTCGAACCCGCGACCCCCTGATTACAAATCAGATGCTCCGCTGTTCGCATGAATTCATATGCATTCGTGCTACCAGCGCCGACCGCCGGAAACACTTGCCTTCCGGCGGTTTTAGTGTTCGTATGAATTCGTGCGAATTCATATGTAGCCCCGGCTTTTCGTAGCCCCGGCGTAGCCCGAGATCAAAGATGGCGAAAGAGAACCTTACCGACCGGCGTCTAAAGGCGCTGAAGCCTGCACCGAAAGACGTCGGCCGGTACGAAATCGGTGATGCGATTGTGCCGGGTCTTCTGGTCCGGGTTACCTCCGCCGGCAAGAAATCGTTTGTGCTGTACACGCGGTTTGGCGGGAGTAAGAAACCTACTCGGCGTCTCATCGGAGAATACGGCGCGATTACGCTGGAGGATGCACGGCGGATCGCACGCGACTGGCTGGACATGCTTGGCAAGGGTGTCGATCCAAAGATCCACATCGCCGAGACCAAAGCCAAAGAAATCGAGCGTCAAGACAACACGTTTCGGAGTGCGGTCGAAGACTACCTTTCGATCGTGGTCATCGGTAGCGACCCAGACAACCCGATACTTCGTCAGGGCAACGAGGTTGCTCGATGCCTGAATTTGGAGTTCGTGGAAGATAGGATTGATCCACGCCCGGGGAAAGCAAAGCGGCCCGGCCTTGGTGATCGGCCAATCAGCGGAATCACGAAAGCTGACATCATGCGCGTTATCGACGACGCCATGGCTCGTGGCGCCAAAACCATGGCTCATAACCTTCTCGCCTACGTCAGAGCGTTCTTCAATTGGGCTGTTGATTCCGAACGATACGGGCTTGAGTTTTCGCCGTGCGACCGGATCAACGCGAAGAAGGTGATCGGCAAAAAGGTCAAGCGGAAGCGTGTTCTGGATGAGGACGAGCTGGCGGCATTTTGGGAAGCTACGGCAGTCATGGGCTATCCCTACGGTCCCGCCTACCGACTTCTGCTGATAACCTGCCTACGCCTCAATGAAGTCGCGGAGGTACCAGAAACGGAGCTTCGCCTTGAAAAACGAATGTGGTCGATCCCTGCCCTTCGGATGAAGAAGGACAATGATCATCACGTTCCACTAAGCGACCTCGCCTACGACATCTTCAAAGCCCTCCCCGAGCATAAAGATGGACCGTTCCTCTTCACAACGACGAAAGGCGTGAAGCCGATCAACGGTTTCAGCAAGGCAAAGGTGATCCTCGATCGCGAGATGCTGACCGTGCTGAAGCGTAAGGCGGGAGAAGCCGGGCGAGATCCTGAGCAAGTCACGCTCCGCCCCTTCGTGAACCACGATCTGCGCCGGACGGCTCGCACCTGGTTATCCGGGCTCAAAGTGCCGAAGGTTGTTGCCGAACTGATCATGGCCCATACCCAGAAAGACCTGGATGCGGTTTATGATCAGTGGGCGTTCATCGACGAGCGGAAGGACGCGCTGCAGCGGTGGGCGAACAAGGTGCGGTCGGTGGTCGAGCCACCGCCGGAAAACGTGGTCCCGATCCGGAAACGCCGCTGACGCTCTTAGTCATTACTCTCCGGGTAAAGCTTCATCTTCCGATTGATCTCCTCGATATTGGACATCAGGTAATCGAAATCCCTCTTCGGAATCGTTACCGCTGTGACCTTACCATCCGTTAGGTGCAGATTGGTGAAGCTTGCCTCGAGCCGTGCAACGATCTCGGCGTTCATGCTGCGATTGTTTTCTTGAGCAGCGGCCTCAACACGCTGCTTCAGTTCGGGGAGCATACGCAGACCGAACGGTGCAATGCTGCCGATCTTCTCTTCTGGTGTCTTCTTGTTACTCATGACATCACTATGTAGCTAACCAACGTTGACGGCAATAACTTCACACTGTAGCTATAGCTACACAGTGATGTTAAACGAGTCGTTAACGAGGTCAGCGATGACAGACAAGAAGATTTTCGGGCTACGTCTGCCTGATGATGTCCGGCGGTGGCTGAAAGCATCCGCCGAACAAAACATGCGCTCTCAGAACGCGGAGATCACCGTCATTCTCCGGGAGAAGATGCAGCGAAGCGCCGCCATTGAAAATGGAGGCGCGAAATGACGCAGCGCGCGATCCCCCGGAGTAGCCTTCCCGAAAAAGGCATCACCATGAAGAACACCAAGCTTTGGCAAATGGTCAAAGCGGGGCTTTTCCCCAAACCGTTCACCAATGGCGGCCGGGAGCGCGTCTGGCTCGAAGCAGACATCGACCGCTGGCTCCTAGAGCGAGCGGACCAGGGCAAAGGGGACGCACCATGACCGGCGCCGATCACGAGCAAAGCGATTCCGTCGTCGTCGCGGCACAATGGCTTGCTGACGAGCAGCAGCCACCGCAGCCAATCATTCCCGAACTGCGTCGTCGTTTCGGGCTGTCGGCGCTCGAGGCGTGCGAAGCTTCAGCAATGGCACAGCGCTTCCGGATCTACCGGAGGGCGCACGGATGACAGCGCGCGATTTCGCAAAGAACCGTGTGCGTCAGCGCATGTCCCGGAAAGGCGCCGAGTGCGTCACGGGCGGCGGCCCCTGGCTGGGTGAAGGATCACCGCCTCGCCGTCTGAAATCCAAGATCGAGGCACGGCAGGAGGCGTCTGCGCTGACATCGCCTTCCACTATGATCACCAAGACAATCATCTGCCGGTGCGGCCACAAGGGGAAGGTTCGCATTCCTGTCGCGCGGGCTGAGGGACCGTTCAGGTGCGTGAAGTGTCAGACAAGGAAGCCTTGAACAATCCCGACCGTTTCGCCGATATCAACGCGCGCTTTTTCAAGGTCGACATGCATGCGTTCCGAGTTGCTGCGGCGCTGGGGAGCAATCAAGCGGCCTCGTACCTGGTTCTCGCCTGCGGCACCGGTCCAGACCACCGCACGACGGGTTGGTCGGCAAAAGCCATCGAAGACCGAACCAGCTTGAAAGGCACGAAGGCGAAAGAGGCCATACATCAGCTCGCCGACGCCGGCCTGCTGCACATCGTGAGAGACGGCACGCGCCCTCTATACGAGTTGAATGTCTTCCAGGGCGAGCAGCCGCAAGAGGCTTGGATTCCGCAATCGTTCATTGGGACGAAGGAAAACAAGGGGCCGCTTAAGTTCTTTCGTTCGCAGAAGAACACATCGCAGCTCGAAATGATGCTTGAGATCTACAGTCGGACCAACATGGACATCTCCTGTGGGGTGGACTGGAGGTTGCCGTCGAACCCGAGAATGCTCTACGAAAAGCGAGTCATCCGGGTGTTGTCCGAATACATTGTGCACGGCTTCAGATCAGATCGATGGGCCGGTAGCGACATGGACTATGGGCTGCTCAACAGCCTCGTGAATGCCAGACAAGTCGTTGTTGCCCCGCATATTGTCGAGCATGACGGATCAGGTGCGGAGATCATCACTCCGATCGGCCGGGGCTGGAATTGTCTCGATTGGGAAAACAAGATCGGGTTCGCATACCAGAACGCTGGCGATGCCATGCTGCAGAGACTTGAGTTCGAGCAGAAGGCCAATGAACTCATCGTTCCATTTTCACGCTTTCTGCCCGATATCGAGGTCGTCGGCATCGTCCGGCCATACCTGCTTCCCGCAACTGCGCCCACGCTGAAATGGTCGATGAACCGCGCCGAGTGGATCGCCGGCGCCGACCGGTGCAATGAATTGGCGCAGAGCTTCACCTTCTGATCAACCCCATCGAAATCTTCCGACATTAAGAGCCGGAGTAATCTTCCGACATTAAGAGGTTTGACCCGCTTTCCGACATTAAGGAGAGATCAAGGGGATACTAACAGTTATGATTATTCATCGCTCCGCTCTTCATAATCATGACCATGCGATGAGATCGTGCTCCGCACGACGATACCCTCGGCAAGACATCCTCATCCCATTCGAATGCTATCCCCATGGCATCCATAGCCCATAGCCAAGGCTTTGACAGCGACACCCTTCTCGCCCTCAGTAGCTGATTTGGGGTCAATGGTCGTGTCTTGAACACGCGCCAGAGGGCCGCCAGCATTTCTCCCTTACGAGCCGAAATTCATGGTCGGCTGTTGATGGAGCAGCTGATCCACAATCAGTAGGGACTGTTCAACTAATTCCGTTGCATGTCCCCTATTTCATAGGCATATTGCTCTTGCATTGTCTTCGTCGCGTATCGTGGAAATCTCGACTCGGGCTACCATGGGGCTACGCCAAGTGAGATTTCAGCTACGTTTTTCGAGGAATTGCCGATTGAGCGATGGCAATCGATTGCAAAAGAGCAACGGAGATAGCTGCAATGACCCATTCGGTTGAATCGCGCGCCCATTACGGCACCACCCAGATCAAGGTTCATCGGATCAACGGCGAGAGCGCCTGGCAGGCCTCCGTCGACGCCCGCCAGACAGTCCGCGAACATCCGGATGAATGGTCCTTTACGCCCTTCTCTGCAGCCGAGCAGCGGGCAGCACAGCGGGATATCCCAGCTGATCCTGCCTTGCTCGATCGGGCGTCATGATCCCACTGGCTTAGCGTCATCTGCGGAGCCATCGAACCGCGGGCCGACGCAAGCCACCCCCACCCCCTTCAAACCCGTGTGGGATGGACTGAGGGGGGTGGGGGGCAAAATTGGGCGCGAGATTTCCAGTTCCACCCCCACACTGTATTCGGCCTCCCCCAGATGTTCGGGCTCGAATTTTTTAAACCAAGGAGAATTCCGATGCCCGATATGGCCATTGATCGAGGTCGCGAACTTCAAGGTCGGAAGCAAGTCGTAGTCTTCCGAGCGACAGGGGGCGAATCCGTATGGATGGACGTGCTGGACGCGAAGCAACTGGTCGCCCGCCTACCGGCCGAATGGTCGAAAGATCCGTTTGGAGGCCAGACCTATGGTGTCGCGAAAGATCCCTGGGCAGTGGAAGCGCTTCGCGGCGGAGTAACAGCCATAGAGCGTCCCTGGGGCTACTGAGAGCGATGGCTGTCCGGCACGATGCAGATCCGAAGGCCCTGATTTCCGCTCGAAAGCGCGAGGCGTCGAAGCCTGGCCGTCACAAACCTGCTGGTCGAGGGTCGGGGTGCACCCCGCGCGTACGCAAAGCCATTGAGCTGATGATCTTCGGTGGCGATGACGGCACCATGTACGCCAGCGATCGGGAGGCAGCGCCGGCCGCGGGCTTGTCAGTCCGTGCTCTGCGAGCGGCGATGTTGAAGCCATCGGTCGAAGCGTATCATCGGCAGCAACTCATAGCCAAGCGAAACGGAATGAAGGCGCTCGGACTAAACACGATCGAGGGCGTCATGACCGATCCGGAGCTGAAGAAGACGGCAGCTGGCGCCAAGGTCCGCGTTGACGCCGCGAAGGTCGTCCTCGTCGACCCCCCTGGTGCGCAGGTGAACCTTCAGATCAACAACAATCTCAATGTGACACCAGGATATGTCCTGGATCTTACGCCTGATTCGCCGCCGGTGGCGATCGCGCACGACGAGATCATCACAATTGAACAGGTTACGCATCCTGCGGAGATCGATCATGAACGGATCTGAAGTCAGCAATACGGACGCAAGCGCAGGTCAGGCGTCCGAAGTGTCCCCGGCGATCGAATCGGCGCCGGCACCACCAGCATTTCCAGACACGCCTATGGGCTACGAAGTCCGCTTACCGGGCGATTTCGCGCTCCCAGACGGTATTGACGTCGGCGATGGCCTGATCAAGGTCGATGACCCGCGGATTGCAAACCTCCGGGAATTTGCTCACGCGAACCAGCTCACCCAGGAGCAGTTCGAGAAGATGGTCGGTCTCGGCGCGCAGATGGAAATTGCCGAGCACAATGCGCTCCGGGAAGCTATGGGTCGCCAGATCGAAGCACTCGGACCGAAGGCGCAAGAGCGGATAGGCGCGGTCAAGCAGTGGGTCGCGGCAAAGCTGCCGGCGGATCAGGCAGAGTCCCTTCTTGGCGTCTTGTTTACTGCCAGACAGATCGAGGCGATGGAAACACTGATGCGGCTCAATCGCGGCGCGGTGCCGGGCAATCCTGGCGCCGGGCGCGATATCGGCCGGCAGGACCTTTCAGACGAGGAATGGGACAAGATGTCCGCTGCCGATCGGATCACTTACGCTCGCGAAACCTCGCCAAGAAGATGATCGCCAGTGAAAGCGGCAGAATGTCGTTTGGAACAGCCGTTGTAGTAGCGGCGATCCGACATATATCGAAAGGCCGTGCGTGCCAATTGTGTCATCTTGTTACGACGGCGAGACACGCGCATTGATCGATACCTCGCACATTTGCGGTAAGTCGCCCACGCCGAACTCCGGCCAAGTGGAGACGGCACGACTGGCAACGCAGATGGTCGAGGAATAGTGGGACAGGTGCAAGGCGGTAATGACGCCGCGGTAAGATCACTTTGACTGTGTGAAGGATTTCTGTCAGCCTGCGATTGCAACTATGGGGGGCAATCAATGGAACTTCTTAAAGGGCTAGCCGGAGGCTTCTTATTTCTGGCCGTGATGGGTATTTGTCTCGTCGTTCTGGGCTTCTATGTCCTGGCTGCGGCAGCCGGCGTAGAGGAATTGCTTGGCTGGTCCGGCTGGTGGGTCGGCGCCATTCTCTTCCTGATGATCTCGATGCGTGTCGGCTTTTTCATCATCAGTTGCCTTGGGGCATACGGTGCCTATGCGGCATGGGGCTGGGATTGGTATTGGGTGGCCGGCGTATTCTTCCCATTTCTAATCATCGCCATCGCGGCGACCCTTGGAGGCGGGATTTTGGCTATCGCTGGCGGGTTCTATCAAAAGATTTTCGGCGGGAGACGGGCGGGCGCGTAATCATGCGCCCTTCCCCTTCCTCGGCCGTGGCGGCAAATCGACAAACAGTAGTTGAATCGCGGTGGTACGGCCGCGTTCCTATTCTAGCTTAGCGCGCTTGAGACCTGCGTTTATGACCTCAGTAAAGTCAGGTGGCTCTATACCGTCCGGTCCATGTCCAGGGGTCTGGCGGAAGAGCGCCCAAAGAACAAGCGGCCGGTCGCGTTCGTCAGCTCGCCCTTTCTCGCTCAACAAGAAGTAAGTATCCAGCATCGTCTGCCGCTGCCGGGCGTCATCCATCAAGAGCATCGATCGCATGAAGTAGCGCATCAACGCCCGTCCTGCCCAAAGCCACACGAAGACCGGCACAGAGAACACGATCAGCCGGCCGAATTGATGAATGATCGCGATCGCGACCGAGTCCTCCTTCGGGATCGCAAAAGTTGGGATTGGAGGGGGTGCCGCCGGCGCTGCTGAGCCGGCCTGGGCTGTCGCGGGGGTAATTGCCACTCCCTGGGCATCGGCAACTGCCTTCTGCTCAATACTGGCGAGAGCCTGGACGATGGGAATTCCCCAGTGCGCAGCGACGCCGATGGTGATCACGAGATAGGCCAACAACAACCCGCAGGCGATGCCGAAAGCTAACCTGGCTTCTTCAAAACGGCCGGCCCAGCTGCGGCGAACGCTCTCAAGCTTCAGCTGCTCACGGGTGGTCGTTTCGAAATTTTGAAGTTCCTCACGCCTCTTTTCGATGTCGCTATGGAAATCGGCGCGCAGCGCATCGATCTCAACTTGAGCTTCATCAATGGTATGGTCGATCTTGTCCTTCGTTTCTGAATTGGCTTGTGTCAATTGAGCGGCGGCCGCGGCAAGTGCGTCCAGGCGGCTGCGGTAATCAGTGACCTCGCGCTCAAAAGCGGCTCGATGGTTGTCGATGTGACCTTTTGCTTTCGCAATCTCGTCTTGGAGAGAGACTTCGACAGATCTCGCAACGGCTCGCGATTCCTTAGCCGCAACGTAATTTGCGAGACCGATAAGCAGACGTCCGCGCTCGCTGTCATGAGTTCGGCTCTCGGCAATTTGCATCATATTTGCGTTGGGCATCTCGACCGCGAGCGCCGACGCTGAGATAAACATGTATTGGTGCGCCTCTTCGGCAGTACGCCGCCCTGATATGCTGGTGACAAATCGCGCCAGGGCTTGAACTTCTTCATCCCGTAAAATTGGCCAAGTAGACGTAACAACGGTCTTGTCATCGGTCTGGACCACCGGGGGACTACTCTGCACAACAGCCACAGCATTGCCAAATAGCGCCTGACATAGCGCGGAGTTTCCAACGGATCCTTTATTCCGCAAGTCGCTAAATGGCACCTCCCTAAAGGTTTGGCCTAGGGTTTTGTAAAGGCCTTGCTGCTGGGCGATCAACGCCCTGGCCTCGCCGCCGCTGGAATTGGTGAATTCTACCTGCCTTGTTGAAAGCAGCTTGATCAACCTGTCGAGCAACTCTTCCACAGTTCCCCCCACATATGATGAACAAAGCTACCGTTAGAAGTAACAAAAATGGAATGCAACCTAAGTCTGCTACCAAGGTAAACTGAGGCGCACGCTACGTGTGCTTTGTGCAACTCAAGAATGACAGGGATAAATCCCTGTCATGAGCATCACAGCCCCTGACACTCGAATTTCCGAATATAATCCTGTTGTCGCGACGACTGAGTTTGCGGCAAACTTTCCTGTCTTCGACAATGACGACTTGATCGTTGTCCATGATGGGTTGGAGCGGGATGACTTCGCGGTCTCAGCGACCTATGCGGAAGGCGTTTCGAGCAACGCCAAGGCAGTCTTTGCTGTCGGCATTACCGGAAACGTCAAGGTAGTCGGTCGACGAGATCCGCACCGCACAAGCCGCTTCGTCAACGGTGGCGCCCTCCCAATCCGCGACTTCAACCTCGCGCTCGATACGCTTCAAGCGGAGATGCAAGAGGCGCGGCGAGATATCGCTCAATCGTTCAGGGCGCCATATGGACTTGCCCCGCCGGAAATCCCGGGGTCTGTTGATCGCAGAGTTCTTGGCTGGAACGGTCAGGTTCTTTCGAACATCGATCCGGCCGAGTTCGTCAATGATGCGGGCTTTGCTACCGCGGCTCAGGGCGCGAAAGCGGATAGCGCGTTGCAGCCCGAAACCCTTTCCGTTGATGACGATCACCTGGCCGCGCCTTCCCGCATCCGGAACAAGCTCGATTTCTGGACGATTTACGATTTCTTCTCGAGCTACAATGAGGCTCAGGCGGTCAGGGCCGGATCTGCGACAGGTGACCATCTCGCCTTCCTGCAAGCTGCTGCCGATAGCCAAGAGGTCGTGCAGTTTCCTCCGCGCGTCTTCAACGTTTCCAATGAACTGGTGATCAAGGACGGAACGAAGCTTATCGGCTCCGGCGCCAACTGGAAGCGACGGACGGGCTATTCCCGCCCGACAGATGGCAACTTCACATGCTTCAAGTGGATTGGCGCGGATGCGTCCCTAACGGCAGTCGTTCGTGTATCCAGCGAACCTGTCGGCACGGCTGGAGACGATTTCAGTGCACCTGGAACTGACGACCTGGTCAACGTCATCTTGCGTGATATCCACGTCGATGCCGACAATAAGGCGCGGTATGGTTGGTATATCTATCGCGTTGGCAATCAGAGCACGATAGGCAACCTGACAGCGGAAAAAGCACGTCTCAGGAACTTCGTGTTTCTCGGCTGCTTCGCGTCACGCTTCGGGCATTTCGGAGCTTACGAATGCCAAAGCCACGGCGTTAGCGTTGGTGAAGACTTGTTTGCGTTCGGCGTTGAGGCGGCTTGTTTTGAGTTCTCTGCGAGCTTCCATTTGTGCAACAACGGCACGAATGGAACATTCGTTCTGAATAATGCCAACCCAGGTTCTGGTTCGGATTACGCCGAAAGCGGCGGCATATTCTGCCTCGGGCGAGGCAGTTCCGTTATAATCACTTCCGAAGGAAATTTCGGACGCGCCGCCATCCTAAAGCCATCATCCCAGGCGTCGGGAACGGATGGCCCCGCCGACTACCATGTGCCCTATATCGAGGGCAACGGCGGCGGCATAGCTATCGACTACCGACCGGGAACGCGAGGGCATCGCATCTACAACGGATTCATTCACCCTGGTAACGGTTCGTCCCTGATTTCGCAGGATATCTGCATCCGGTCTTTCAACTCCGCAGGCGTCGAGACTGACAACGAAGGACCGACCGATAGCGGGCAATGGCTGGTGCTTGAGCGGCTATTCGGTGAGCTCTCCGGCGTAGGGTTCGCGGTCCATTCGAACACTTACAAATACCGCGCCCGCGACTGCGCGAGGACGATCGTTTTTTCGGAGAAGTACCCCGCTTCGGAAGGCGTCTTTGCAAGGGCCTTCTTCAAGGCCGATGCGACGCTTTCCGACACGCGTTTGGTCGCGGGGGGCACGCTGACCCGTCAGTCTGCCGGTCGCTTCAGGCTGACGTTCATCGCACCGCAAGCCGATGCAAACTACAGCGTTTCGATCCAACGTATGGGCTCTGGCACTGTGACACACTTCCTGCAGATCGGCCCAAACAAAGGGACCGATTTTGTGGAGATCGAGCAATTTGCTTCGGGCGCTCTCGGCACACCTGTCGATACAGCCACGGGCTTCGTCGAGATCGTATGTATGCGGCTTGAGGACGGCAGATAGCCGGTTGGCGGGGTCATTGAGGTCATCATGAAAAAGTCATCCATCGAAGAACTATCGGAAAAGAGATCGGTCATTGATGTCCAGGTCACTCGGCTCATTGAAGAAGATGTCTCTTCGGTTCTTGCCGGCGGGACGATCAAGAACAGCGCCCTGATCAGCAGGCTCGGCCAGGATCGCAATACACTCGATGCTGCGATCGACCGGCTGCGCGACGATGAGCAGCACTGACGACATCGTCCTGAACTCCGCCTGCTTCCCCCAGATCAATGGCATGCGTTTCAACGGCCACCGCTGGGTGGCTGCGGATAGCCTCGACAGCGTTCGCGCCGCTGTACCCAAAGACCCTTCGGAATACTTCGTCGGGGTCGCACAGCGCCGGCCGCCCTCCCCGCTTCCAGAAAAGCCGAAAAGCCGCCGCCGAGGTGGCTTTTAGCTCTCGTCTGCGCAACATTTTACGTGCTCGGAAGGTGTGCTTTGCGGGCCGGAGTTCCGCTTGTTACCGATTGTTACCAATCGATGTTACCTAACGGAGAAAAAATCGTGTCCCAGGATACCCGCGAAAAACTGGCTTTCCTCACCGCCCAGCGCACCTCGATGGTGAGCGAGAGCAAGACCCTTACGAAGCAGCGCGCAACCGCAAAGCTAAACGGTACCGAGTTCGCGGGCGCCTTCCGCCTGGAAGAGCTGACGCGGGAACTTCAGGAGCTTGACGACACTATCGAGTTGGCCACCAAAATGGTCGCCGACGACGAGGAGCGTGAGATCGCACTTGTCCAAGCCGACCGCGTCGAACAGCAGATAGCGAGCCTTGAGGATGTCCGAGAGCAGTACCTCGCCGAGGTGGAGCGGCTGCAGAAAAACGTTGAGGGAATCGCTGGATCATTATCGAGCATTAATCAGCTAATGCCCAAACTCGCAGCACTCGGATACGACATCTCGGGGTTCACAAACATGCCGGACCTCCAACCCGTCGGTTATGAAGCTCGTTTTATATCCCGGATCGCGGAAACGACTGCCGGATTTTTCAAGAGCACCGACGCGTTGGGCCGGTTCCGCGTCGCGAGGGTTGATTCCGAAAAGTGGCTTCCGTCCTGGGCAGACGACGAGCGCCGCCGGTTGTCGAACCTTCTCGGCACTCCAGTACTCAAAGCTCGGAAGAAGGCGGAACAGCTACGCCTTGCCGCAGCAAGCGTCGGCGCCGACGAGTGACCGCCATGAAGCTGGGTGAACGTCACCTCGATAGCGCGCAAGTCCTGGCGCGCTTCGGCGTCTGCAAGATGACGCTCTCTCGCTGGCTCAAAGATCCCGAGCTGGGGTTTCCAAAGCCGGTGCGGATCAGAAAGCGGTATTACTTTTCCGAGGCTGCTATCGTGGCCTGGGAGGTCAAGCAGGGGAAGATCGATCAGCCGGAACCAGAAACCGTCGGCGGCCGCCCAGTCGTTTCTGGCGTCATTCAGGATTATGGCGATTTCGTAAAGGCAATGACAGCCCGCAGGAAACAATTGGATATGGCTTGTCTTGAGGTCGACCTATTGTCTGGGATGCAGGAAGGTTATGCCAACAAGCTAGAGAACTGGAAAAAGGGCTATGGCAGAGGTATAGGGCCAGAGACGCTGCCCCTATGGCTGGGCGGATTGCGCGTCGGGATCATCCTGGTGGATCTGCCGCGCCGGCCGAGGAAGCCGCGGTCGCATCCCCAGCTTGACGCATCGGCTGCAGCCTGAATGATCCTCCTGCCAATAAAGGGGTATCCGGATTTTGACGTGTAAAGGGAGCAGTGATGTCCAACTTGTATTCGTGGAAAGAACTCATCATCGCCGAGATGAACCATCACGGCGATGATTGGTCTAAACTCGTATCGATTACCCTTAGTGACGAAGAGGCCTACCAGAAATTTGATAGTGGTTACGGCGTCACGAACGGAAAACCTTTCACTGCCTGGACTGATGCCCGGGTCTACTTTCCCCTCTGCCACGATGGGGCTGAGTGGTGCGGCAGCGCTCCTCGAAATCCGAATGGAGAAGCGCTCGACCATCTGGGCGCTGACATACCCTAGGCCTGCAAGCATTGCGGCGTGGTCGGACGGTTGTACCGTGACGGCGTTACGATGCTGGACTACAAGCACCTCCCGGCCTATCGCCACCGCGTTATCATTCGCGCAAAGGTCGTTCGGTATCGAAGCAGTGACTGTGGCAAGACGATAATGGATCCGTGGGCCACGCCGAAGCCCATTCTTTGCCAGCGCTGCACACCCAAATTCCACGTGGAAGAGAACTGGAAGCGAGCAATCGAATCCACAGGAAAATCCGGATAGCTCAATAAAGAGGTTCCATCATGGCAAGATCAGACACCCTTTTCGTCACCGAGGCCCAGTGTGCCAATCGCCTGGGCCTTTCCCTTGAGCAGTTTAAAATCGCGCTTCATGCAGCGACGCAGGCGGGCTTTCCGATGAAGGACCCGCTCTTCGCTGATCGCCGGTATTGGCCTGCAGTTCGGGCTTGGCTCGATCGCAGGTATGGAATGCATGATGGCGCCGGCAAGTTCGGCGCAGCCGATCAGGTCGAACCGTGGCGTGGCCGCCGCGGTATCACAGCCCCACCTGGGTTCGATGGCGAAGAGAACTGGAAGAAGTAGCGCCCATTACCTCTGCTTCTCGTCGGCGTAGCTCAGGCGAATGCGATTTTTCTCCCGGAGAAAGTCAATGGGAGATAGGGCGATCTTATGATCCATCCTCATGTACGGCCCAAAAACGTCAGGCGCGTCCCTGTAGAACCGCTGAATCGTCCCAAACGTTTCTACGCGCTTTTTTGCACTCGACACCACCCCGCTTTTTATCTCCTCGTTTAGGCTGTTCAGCCTAATGAACTCGGTCCATATCGACATCAGGTAGAATTTGACCTCCGTTCCAAATAAGAATGTGGATCGGTCAATCGCATCCATGATCTTCTTTTCGGAGTCGGGAGAGCATTTGCCTTGAGCGAGCACCATTCCAACGGCATTCTTGGCAGAGGCATAAACCTCGATCCGCTTATCAAAAAGATCTAAGACCGATTTGTTGTGTGCGGTCCGCCACTGCATGAAGGCGACGCCCCCCACCGCGATAGCTACCGCTGGGGTCAACAGAGCTTGCAGGAGTTGGATCCAGACGGGCAGATCTGTCATATCTTAGCCGCACACATTCACGCCATCTTTAACGATCGCGGACCACTTTGGTCCGAGTGTTTCCCGAGCCGAAAGGGCTTGCTGCGAACCCGGCTCGCCTTCCTTGAACATCCGGACGCCAACGGCTTGATCGTGAGTCCCGGCATAAACGACGGGACCGGGCGTATAAGTAGTTGTCGCGTTCATGGTGCCGTATCCGCCATAGGAATTCACGGTCCCGTAGGTCTGATAGCTGCCAGGCATCCGCGTCGCGCGAACGTTGTTTGCGGATGACGCTGCGGTGATAACGTAGCGGTCATAGCCGGCCTTGATGGTTTCGATCGCGGCCTGCTTTTCAGCCGCCTTCATTGCACCAGTTCCGCCACAGACTGGTGCAGCGCTTGTTTTAATGATGGCCTCGTTCTGCGAAACTCGCATCGTGCTGGATTGCACGCACGAAGAAAGAGGCAGCACTACGCATGCGACTGCAATAACCGTTCTTACCATAGAAATTCCCCAACCCTGCACCGAGGGGAGCTTGTCAGGTTGGGAAGAAGAGTCAATCTGGCCGATAGTCGATTTCGTCGCTAGCCGTCTAGGTCATCTCGGAAGACAACCGGACAACTCAGATCAAAGGGAAGTTGGAAATTGAATTCCGGCTGGCGATCGGTCACTTGAGTTGGCACCCAAATGGATGTCCCAGTTCGTGGCTGCTGATAAGGTGAATTTGGCGGAATG
The DNA here is from genome assembly GCF_004368875.1 of Neorhizobium sp. R1-B. Taxonomy (NCBI): domain Bacteria; kingdom Pseudomonadati; phylum Pseudomonadota; class Alphaproteobacteria; order Hyphomicrobiales; family Rhizobiaceae; genus Neorhizobium; species Neorhizobium sp. R1-B. Next base: position 428,671 of record NZ_SOEM01000002.1, on the reverse strand, counting down.
GCATTCCGGCCGCGCGTGCCCGAAGTTTTTCGAATACCGGTAGCCAGCGTTCACGCGGCAATCGAAAAACCGGCACCTCAACCAGCAGATCCAGCCCTTCATAACGGGCTTGGTCTTTTCCATCTAGACAGTCGAGTACCGCACGAGTCGTGAGATCAAATAGCTTTGACGTTTCGATCATCCTACTAGGGCGGCTTGCCCACTCATCGAATTCTCTTTGGGACGCACCATCGCGAAGATGCGGATGGCCGGGACTGGCACCCTGCCTGTTGAGTCGACGTCCACCCTCAAATTGAGCTCTCGACAATGCGATTGTCACCTCTATTCCTACTTCTTCTTGGCCGTTGAGCCGCAGCCAAGCGTCGGGAGGATCATTGTTCAAGCTGAACCTGACCTCACCCATGAAGCCACGAGCGCGCAAATGGTTGTACACCGGTACGATCTCATCTCTCAGCCGCTTTAGCCTCCCTCGCTTTTCTCGATACGCCTCCACCTCCGCATGCTGACGCTCCGAACGGAAATACGAATCATGGAGTTCGGCGAAGGTGGGCATATCGGTCCATTCTCGCAGCCTTTCCAGCATCGCTTCGAGACAAGGGTTTTCGACATGCGTCATTTGCGAAGCCTCACCCCTGCCCCGCCATCGACCAAGACCCCATCTTCGAGAAACACGACGCCCGCGGCTTCGAGCGCAGCCTTGATCGCCGCCAGGTTATTGGTGCTCGGCACGCGCCTGCCCTTCTCGAAATCTCGAACTGTGCTTTCGCCCAAGTTCGAATGCCCGGCCAACTGGGACTGGGACCAGTCTAGAAGCCCCCGGGCGGCTCGTGATTGTTCTTTCGTGATCATGCTTCCCTCATATCAACGTTTATCGTTTACCAGAAACGAAAACCGTTGACATCAAGTTAATTCAACGCTATCCGTTTATCGTCAACGAATATCGTTAATGGAGCAATTCATATGCCGAACACCACCGTTCCGGCCGCCGCCGAAGGCGTGCCAACTGATCCGATCCTTTATAATCGCATTCGCGAGCTGATGAAGGAATTGGCGACGCTGCTAGATCGCACAAGATCTGGCGCCGCGTCATTCGCGACGGTCCACGCGGCGAGTAGCGGGAGAGCCAACATCATCGGTTTCGACCTGGATCTAGATGAGCCTTCCCTGTCGACGCTGTTGATTCGCGGGGAGGATGATCTGGACGATGCTAGCTCGTTCGTTGATCTCGTGCATTGCGCCTTGGAGGGGATGGCCCCCGATCGCGACATCAATGCCCTTCAGTACGGGGTGCGAGAGATCCGGAAAGCCCTGGGCAGAGCACACGAGGCGATCGAAGCGGCACGGGACCAAATCTAGCCGATGTAGCCCAGGAAGTAGCCCCGATCGCCTGATAAGACGGATATCGGCCTACAAATTCCCCGTAACCTGTTGAAATCTTTTGGTGCCCCCGGCAGGGTTCGAACCCGCGACCCCCTGATTACAAATCAGGTGCTCTACCAACTGAGCTACAAGGGCACTCTCCAGACGGGGAGTTACCAGATTTTCTCTTTCTGTAAAGGGAAAATCGCCCGCCGCCTCCGGCTGAGATGCGATCTTCACGCAAAGACGGAACGGTTGGGCAGCGGAAGGCGCTTGTCCAGAAGCCGGTTTCTCCTGTACCAAGGCGCTCTCACCGGCAGGCTTCATCCGGAGCCGTGCCAGATCAACCCGTCAAGCGGCCCTGCGCGCCTTCGGGCGACGGCGCCGTCGAAAGCTCGTTCATGTCGCTGCAGTCGAAAAAGCTTTCCTTCATAGCATCCGCGACGCCGGAGGCGCAGTCCGGACTGGAGGAATTAAGCCGATTGTACGGCAATGTTCCGACGGCGGAAGCCGATGTACTCGTTGCGCTCGGCGGCGACGGCTTCATGCTGCAGACGTTGCACGAGACGATCAACACCGCAAAACGTGTCTATGGCATGAATTGCGGTTCGGTCGGGTTTCTGATGAACGACTACCGCACAGAAAACCTTCACGAGCGGATCGCCTCCGCCATCGAGAATGAATTTCATCCGCTCAAGATGACGACCACCAATGCCGACGGGACGACCTCCGTCGCGCTGGCCATCAATGAGGTCTATCTCTTCCGCCAGTCCTATCAGGCAGCCAAGCTCAAGGTCGTGATCGACGGTCATGTGCGGTTGGAGGAACTGATCTGCGATGGCCTCATGATTGCCACTCCAGCCGGATCGACCGCCTACAATCTCTCCGCTCACGGACCGATCCTGCCGCTGGAAGCGCCTCTTCTGGCCATGACGCCGGTTTCGGCTTTTAGGCCGCGGCGCTGGCGCGGGGCGCTGCTCCCGAACCATGTCTGCGTCGACATAGACATCCTCGAACCGGAAAAGCGGCCGGTCAACGCCGTTGCCGACAATGCCGAAGTCAAGTCCGTGCTGCATGTGAGGATCGCGCAATCCGCCGAGGTTACCGCGCGCATCCTCTCCGATCCGGATCATTCCTGGTCGGATCGCATCCTGGCGGAACAATTCAACAACTGACTCTGCGTCAGGCGACCTTACGGAAGCGTCTGACTCTGCGGGAGGATCAATGCCTGCGGGCGAAGGCGCGCAGAAAGGTGCGCGTTGCGTTGGCAGCCATCTGGTCGATCTCGGATTCCGGCGTCTGCCGTCCAAGCTGCTGGTCGATGCGAAGATCAGCACCCAGCAGAGCCATATATTGACGGGCAGCGAGAGCCGGGTCGTCGAGGTCCAGATAGCCCGCAAGGGCAAGCTGGGCGAGACGGGCGGCAACGGCCGGATATTTCTTTCCCGGACCATATTCCTTCCAGGTTTCGAAGAGCTTTGGAAAACGGGCGCCTTCTGTTTCCACGAGCTTGCGCAACCAACGGCCGTTCGGGTCGCACATCGCCTTGCGCAGAAGCCGAGCGGAAAATTCGGTCAGCTCCTTTTCAAGGTCCTGCGGCGCAACAGGAAACGTGTCCAGAACCCGAAAGAAACCTGCGGTCGAACGTTCGGTAATCTCGGTCACGACAACTTTGAAGAGATTATCTTTGTCACCGAGCTGATTGTAGATCGTCTGCCGCGATACCCCTGCCCTCACCGCAATCGCATCGATGCTCGCTCCAGCAAACCCTTCTTCGGCGAAAATATCAGCCGCGGCATTCAGGATTGCCTGACGCTTGTTTTGCGCCGGCGGCCATGTGTCCTGGTCCTGACTGCGTTCGGCAGACGAATTTTTCATGACACTACCATACCGGCACTTGACGAATTGGACAATTGTGTCCAAAATATTTTACATGACTGCTGTGCACCCGTCATATTCACGCCGGCTCTCATATTCATCTTCCATAGTCGTCTTCCGCCCTGCCGTACCACGGCAGATGTGGTGACGGGAAAGGTTTTTTCCAATGCCAAGCAGAGCCTCTTCGCATGCCCTTTCGCTCGGGCTGCTCTCGGCCATCGGGCTTTTTGCCCTCGACATGTATCTTCCATCGCTTCCCACCATCAGCGCCAGCCTGAATGCCGACACGCACGCGGTACAGGCGAGCCTGATTTCCTTTTTCGCAGCCATGGCGGTCTCGCAGATCGTCTATGGCCCACTCTCCGACATGTTCGGACGCAAGCGGCCTCTTTATGCCGGCCTTGTCCTTTACAGCATCGGCGCAATCGGCTGTGCTCTGTCGCCCTCCATCGAATGGCTGATTGCGTTCCGTTTCCTGCAGGGCATGGGCGCCTGCGCCGGCGTCGTCATCTCTCGCGCCATCGTCCGCGATCTCTATACCGGTCCTGCCGCGGCCCAACTAATGTCACGGCTGATGCTGGTCTTCAGCGTATCGCCGATCCTAGCCCCGCTTGCCGGCAGCATGATCACGGCCTTCGGCGACTGGCGGGTGATCTTCCTCGTCATGGTTGGCGCCGGGGCTCTGGGGCTTGTCGTTGCGATCTTCTTCCTTGAAGAAACGCGACTGCCGGCCGCCCGCAGCGAAAGCAGCATCGCCAGCGCGCTTTCGTCCTATACGACGCTGCTCAAGGATCCCTACTATCTCGGACTCGTGCTGATCGCTTCCTTCGGCATGTCCAGTTACATGATCTATGTCGCAAACTCGTCCTTCGTACTGATCAATCATTACGGTCTGTCGCCATCCTTCTTCAGCGTGGTCTTCTCCTGCAACGCGGTCGCCTTCATCGGCATGTCTCAGATGAACGGCTGGCTTTCCCGCAAGATCGGGCTCAAAAGGGTCATTCGCGGCGCGGTCGTCGGCTATTCCACGATGATGGTCATGCTGGCGCTCGTCACCTCGCTCGGATTCGACCGGCTCGAGGTGATGGCGGTTTTCTTGTTTGGAGGTTACGGCTTCCTCGGCATGATCATTCCGACCGCCGCGGTGCTGGCACTCGAACATCACGGCCGGATCGCAGGTACGGCTTCCGCCATGATGGGCACTCTCCAGCTCGTGGCATCGGCGATCGTTGTCGGTATCGGCGGCCTTTTCACCGACGGCACTTCGAGACCGATGGTGACCGTCATCGCGATCTGCTCGGTGGTGGTCCTCATGCTGTCGCTGATGGTGCTGCGCAGCCAGCGTGGCGCCATGGCTGCCGCGGAATAGGCCCCTTCGCCCAAACGAAAGCGGCCGGGTTTTGAAGCCCGGCCGCTTTTTTGTCTCGTGAAGACGAACCGTCAGTCGACGTCGGCCACTTCCACATCCGCCTTGCCGCTGATGCGGTGTGCGAGCGCTGCCTCCATGAACTCGTTCAAATCGCCATCCAGCACATCGCCGGGCGCCGTGCTTTCCACGCCGGTGCGCAGATCCTTCACCAGCTGATAGGGCTGAAGCACGTAAGAGCGAATCTGATGCCCCCAGCCGATATCCGTCTTTGACGCGGCTTCCGCGTTCGCAGCCTCTTCCCGCTTCTTCAGCTCCGCTTCGTAGAGGCGGGCCCGCAGCATGTCCCAGGCCTTGGCACGGTTCTTGTGCTGTGACCGCTCCTGCTGGCACTGAACGACGATGCCGGAGGGAATATGCGTGATGCGCACGGCGGAGTCGGTGGTGTTGACGTGCTGGCCGCCTGCACCGGAGGAACGATAGGTATCGATGCGGCAATCGCTCTCGTTGATATCGATGTTGATCGAGTCGTCGACCACCGGGTAAACCCAGATCGAGGAGAAGGATGTGTGGCGGCGCGCATTGCTGTCATAGGGCGAAATGCGGACCAGGCGGTGAACGCCCGATTCGGTCTTCAGCCAGCCATAGGCATTGTGGCCCTTGACGAGGATCGTCGCGGACTTGATGCCGGCCTCTTCGCCGTCATGCACTTCCAGAAGTTCGACCTTGAAGCGCTGACGTTCGGCCCAGCGGGTGTACATGCGAAGCAGCATGTTCGCCCAATCCTGGCTCTCGGTGCCGCCGGCGCCGGAATGGACTTCGAGATAGGTGTCGTTGCCGTCCGCCTCGCCGGAAAGCATTGCCTCCACCTGACGGCGTCCGGCTTCGACTTTCAATGCCTTCAGCGCATCTTCGGCTTCCTTGACGATCGCCTCGTCGCCCTCTTCCTCACCGAGTTCGATGAGTCCGATATTGTCGTTAAGCTGCTGGTCGAGAGCCTTCACCCCGTTGATGCCGTCATCGAGCTGCTGACGCTCGCGCATCAGCTTCTGCGCTTCCGCAGCATCGTTCCAGAGGTTGGGATCCTCAGCCTTGTTGTTCAACCAGTCCAGTCGTCTTACCGCCTGGTCCCAGTCAAAGATGCCTCCTCAGCAGGCTTATGGCCTGCTTGATTTCGTCGACTATATTGATGATTTCCGCACGCATGGCGCTTGCTTTTCACTCTTCATTTTGGGTGTTTCTCGGTGCCGAGGACATAGTTGCACCGGACCGGGATGTAAAGCCCAGGCCCGATGGCTATCCGTCATCGACGGGTCAGAAGAGACCCGGCATGCCCGAAGTCACGGCCTGCTGAGCCTGGGGCGAGTTGTTGAAGATCTGGTCCTGGGTCAGGTATTCCCCTTCGCCGATGACCTGGAAGACGTCAGCCGGGCCGGTGCCGGGTTTGAAGCCTTCGACGATCGTATCGGGTTCGCCTTCCATTGCAGCCATGCCGGTCTTGCGGTTCACGGCGACGAACTGCATGCCTTCCGGAACATGGAACTTTTCGGCCGGCGTCAGCTTGGCGGCTTCGGCCAGGAACTTGCCGAAGATCGGAGCGGATAGAGACCCGCCGGTGCCGCCTCTGCCGAGAGGGGCAGGCGTGTCGAAGCCGAGATAGAGGCCGGCGACCAGGTTCGGCGTGTAACCGACGAACCAGGCGTCCTTCTCGTCATTAGTGGTGCCGGTCTTGCCGGCGACCGGGCGATCCTTGACCGGAATCTTGCCGGCGGCCGTACCACGCGTAACCACGCCCTCCATCATCGAGGTGATCTGATAGGCGGTCATCGGGTCGAGAACCTGTTCGCGGTTATCCACCACGGTGGGCTCTTCCTGGTTCGCCCAATCATTGGCGTTGCAGCCTTCGCAGGTGCGCTCTTCGTGGCGGAAGATCGTCTTGCCGTAACGGTCCTGGATGCGGTCGATCACGGTCGGCTTGATCTGCTTTCCGCCATTGGCAAACACGGCATAGGCGGAAACCATCCGCATGACAGTCGTTTCGCCGGACCCGAGGGACATGGCCAGGACGGGCATCATTTTGTCATAAATGCCGAAGCGCTCGGCATATTCGGCAACGAGCTCCATGCCCATGTCCTGCGCCAGGCGCACCGTCATCTGGTTTCGCGACTTTTCGATACCCGTGCGCAGCGTCGAGGGGCCGGCGGATTCGCCGCCGTAGTTTTCTGGCCGCCAGACCTGGCCGCCAGAGACGATTTCAATTGGAGCGTCCATGATGACCGACGCGGGCGTATAGCCGTTGTCGAGCGCTGCGGCATAAACGAAAGGCTTGAACGAGGAGCCCGGCTGGCGCATCGCCTGGGTGGCGCGGTTGAACTCGGATTGCGAATAGGAAAATCCGCCGACCATGGCGAGCACGCGGCCCGTATTCGGGTCCATCGCGACCAGACCGCCCTGCACTTTCGGCGGCTGACGCAACCGGTAGGTCTTAGATGCCTCGTTGATCGGTTCGACGTAAACGACATCCCCCGGCTTCAGCACACCGTCCGGCGACTTCGCCGTCTTGCGGGTGCCGGAGGCATCACGGAACGCCCACTTCATATCGTCTGCCGCGATCACGCCGGTCTCGCGGGCAGGATCAACCTTGCCGCCCGCGTCGGTCGAAGGCTGTAGCCCGATCGAAACCGATTTGGCTGAAACCTCGGTGACGACGGCAAGCTTCCACTCCGGCACATCGCGCAGCGGGGGCAGCTTGGCGAGTTCAGGTCCCCAGTCACCCGTCACGCTGATCTGAGCGGCAGGGCCATGGAAACCGCGACGTTCGTCATAATCCAGGAGACCCTCCTGGAGGACCCGACGCGCGATGACCTGGAGATCGGGATCAAGCGAGGTGCGCACCGACAGGCCACCTTCGTAGAGCGACTTGTCGCCGTAACGCTCAATGATTTGGCGGCGAACCTCTTCAGAGAAATAATCGGATGCAAAGAGATGCGTGCCCGTACGGCGCTGCTTGACGCCAAGCGGCTGCTTCTTGGCATCGTCCGCATCGGCCTGGGTGATGTAACCATTCTCCGCCATACGATCGATGACCCAGTTGCGGCGCTCGAGCGCCTGCTTTTCGCGACGGAACGGGTGATAGTTGGCAGGTCCTTTGGGAAGCGCGGCAAGATAGGCCGCCTCCGCCGTGGTCAATTCCGTTACCGATTTGTCGAAATAGGTCAGTGCGGCGCCGGCAATGCCGTATGAGTTAAGGCCGAAGAAGATTTCGTTCAAATAAAGCTCGAGAATCTTGTCCTTCGAATAGGTCTGCTCGATGCGGAACGATAGTATGGCTTCCTTGACCTTGCGGTCGATGGTCTGGTCGGCAGTCAGAAGAAAGTTCTTCGCGACCTGCTGGGTGATCGTGGAAGCACCCTCTGGGCGCCTGCCCGAACCGAAATTCTGGAGGTTGGTCAGGATCGCACGGCCGAGGCCGGTAATATCGATGCCTGGGTGGTTGTAAAAATTCTTGTCTTCCGCCGAGAGAAACGCCGCCTTCACGCGATCGGGAACCGCCTGGATGGGCAAAAACAGCCGCCGCTCTCGTGCATATTCTGCCATCAACGCGCCATTGCCGGCGTGAACACGCGTTGCAACCGGCGGCTCGTAGGACGCCAGCACCTCGTAATTCGGCAATCCCTTGGTCATCCCTGTGAGGTAGATACCCACACCGGCGGCTACGACCAAAAACAGGACGCAAGCCAATCCAAAGAGATAACCAATCAATCTGATCATATCGAAGCTACCGTTCAGCTTTCATTCGGCGCACGAAACGCACCATCGCATGGTTTGACGCGTTTTGCACGGTGATTGCGGCAACGCAAGGTGGAAGCGGATCAAACGTCCGTCATAAATTGCATCTCACACCCACTGAGTAATCGCTGGAATGTGAGTAAAATAGGGCTCCGACATCCGTTTTGGATCAGGCCGTGCGGTTCCGCAGACATTCCAAGGGTCCTGTGGCAGGCAGGCCACGGAACAGCCTGTCTCAACCGCCGTTAGCCAGCGCCCGGTCCCGATAGCGTCGCACGGCGTCAGCTAGCCGATCGGTGACCTTTGTACGCCAGGCCTCATCGAGCAGGAGCTTCTCGTCTTCGGTATTGGAAAGGAAGCCCAACTCGAGCAGGACGGAGGGGATGTCAGGGGCGCGCAAAACCTGAAAACCGGCATAGCGATGCGGGTTGTTGATCAAACCGATCTGACCTTCGAAGGATTCAACGACATTCGAGGCGAGCGCGACGGAAAAGGCCTGCGTCTCGCGCCGCGCCAGATCGAGCAGAATGTCGGCCACTTCCGGCGGACCGCTGTGGATGCTGAAACCTGCGAGTTCGTCCGAGAGGTTTTCGCGCGCCGCGAGATTTTCGGCCATGCGGTCGGAGGCCCGGTCGGACAAAGTATATACGGTTGCGCCGCGGATATCCTTCTGCGCCAGCGTATCGGCATGCAGTGAAACAAAAAGGTCCGCATGTCCCTGGCGAGCGAGCGTGACGCGCTCGGACAACGACAGGAAGGTGTCGTCGTCGCGGGTCAGGAATGCCTTGATGCCCGCGATCTTGTTCAGCCGCTCGGAAAGCATCCTGGCGAAAGCCAGCGTGATCGTCTTTTCCGACGTCTTGGTCGCCGCACCGGTCGCGCCCGCATCGATTCCGCCATGTCCGGCATCGACTGCGACCGTGAAAACATTGTCCTGTTCACCCGTGGCCAAGGCGTTCGGTGCGGGTTCGACCGGCATCTGCCAATCCTGCGTCTTAACGAGGTCGCTGAAGATCTCCTTCGAGGTCATCTCCGCGTCCAGCACCAGACGGAAGGTGCCGTTTTCATTCGGCTGCGTTTCGGCGAGCACCAGCTTAACCGGCTTCTTCGCCGTCAGCACGATGCGGGCGCTCGATTCGTCCATCGTACCGTAGCGAATGTCCCTGAAGAGCCCACGGGCGGAAAGATCCTCGGCGGGAAAGCCGAACGCTGTTGCGGGCAACTCGACGACCACCCGCTCGGGTGCAGCGACATAATGAACGGAAAATTCCGGTTTCTTCTCGAAATCGATTACGATGCGGGTGCGCGCGTCGTCACCTGCGACCCGTGCGCTGAATGCCAGAAGGGTCTGCGTCGAGGCATGCGCCGGCAGCAACGGCAAGGCGACTGCAACGACCATTAGAAAGAGCAGTGCAGGAATGATTCGCGCCAACGCCAGCTTCGGCCGACCGTTATGGGCTACGACCGCCCTTGCCTTCACACTCGCCCTCAACTCGAAACCCGCATCAAAGACCCGCCACCTGCCTATAAGATCCGCCGCCAAGCGCCCGCTTCGGAAGGAGTTTACCCCTCCGGACACGCGAATCATTCACCCGTTCCATGCCACTCATAAGAGCGCTAATTCCATCCAGAATATGGCAAACTTGGCTTTTCCCTTGCTATTGTGACAGATAAACCATACAACGCGAATGAGGGTTAAAGTGTTGACGGGATAGTCTGTCGATAGGCCGCCAGCCACAGTGGAAACTGGCGCCGAAGACCGGCAGTCATCCGCCGTCGTTACACTTTGTCCTGATACTCGATCCATCCGGCGGTGGCCGGAACAATCCCGGGTGGCATGCCACCCACCGCTCATATGGAGCACATTCATCGGGCCTTTTTCAGGGCCTATAGTATCGTCATTCTCGTTTGGTCTTTGATGTCACGGCACAAATTTCAGAACCTGGAAGGACTGAGGGAGCGAGGAGCCCCGTCATCTTTCCGGTTGCCGTCACAGCCGCGCCTGACGGGAGCATATTTATCCGGCGCAACGACCGTACTGCATGACGGCCCAGTCCTCGCGGCAGGCTCTACTGCACCCTCCCGGCGGCGCCGAGGAGCAGAATTTCAATGGCAGACAAAATGCTTATCGATGCGTCTCACGAAGAGGAGACGCGCGTAGTCGTCGTTCGCGGCAACCGGATCGAGGAATTCGATTTCGAATCGCAGCATAAGAAGCAGATACGCGGCAACATCTATCTGGCAAAGGTAACGAGGGTCGAGCCCTCATTGCAGGCCGCCTTTGTCGATTATGGCGGCAATCGCCACGGCTTCCTGGCCTTCGCGGAAATCCATCCGGACTATTACCAGATCCCGCTTGCCGACCGTCAGGCCCTGATGCAGCAGGAAGCGGAAGACCAGCGCAAGATTGCAGAAGCCGAGGCAGCCGACCCGGCGACCGATCCCGCCCAACAGGAGCAGCCGGATATCGGCATTGCTTCCGTTCCGCCCCCGGCGGATGAACCTGTCAGCGAAGCCGGATCGGAAGCAACCGAAGCCAGCCCGAACGAAGCGGCCGCGGAACAAAAGAGCGAAAAGCCGAAAGCCAAGCCGAAGCGCAGTCGCTCCCGCAAGAAGCCGGTCGAAGCCGCTGCGGAGGAAACTCCAACAGCCTCCGAGGATGCGCCGAGCGAAGGTGACGTCCCCTCGTCCAGCGAGACCAGCGGCGACGACGAAGGATCCACGCCTGGCGAAATGGCTGCGATGGTCGATACCGATTCGATTTCGGAAGATGTCGATATCCGTCGCGGCCGCGACGACGTGGACGACGACGATGACGACGACCACGGTGAGAAGGAAGTTATCGAATCGGTCGGCGCCGAAGACGCGATGGAAGAAGTTCCGGACCGGATCGTCCGCAAGCCGCGCAAGCAGTACCGCATCCAGGAAGTCATCAAGCGCCGCCAGATCCTGCTTGTGCAGGTCGCCAAGGAAGAACGCGGCAACAAGGGTGCTGCCCTCACGACTTATCTTTCGCTTGCCGGCCGCTATTCGGTGCTGATGCCGAACACGGCGCGCGGCGGCGGCATTTCCCGCAAGATCACCCAGCCGCAGGACCGCAAGCGCCTCAAGGAAATCGCCCGCGAACTGGACGTGCCGCAGGGCATGGGCGTCATCCTGCGCACCGCCGGCGCCAACCGCACCCGCGTCGAGGTCAAGCGCGACTTCGAGTACCTGATGCGCCTGTGGGAAAACGTCCGCACGCTGACATTGAACTCGACCGCACCCTGCCTCGTTTATGAAGAAGGTTCGCTGATCAAGCGCTCGATTCGCGACCTCTACAACAAGGATATCTCTGAGATCATCGTGTCGGGCGAGGAAGGCTATCGTGAAGCGAAAGACTTCATGAAGATGCTGATGCCGAGCCATGCCAAGGTGGTCCAGCCCTATCGCGACCTGCATCCGATCTTCTCGCGTTCCGGCATCGAGGCGCAGCTTGATCGCATGCTGCAGCCGCAGGTGACGCTGAAGTCCGGCGGCTACCTGATCATGAACCAGACGGAAGCGCTCGTCGCCATCGACGTCAACTCCGGCCGCTCGACCCGCGAACATTCCATCGAGGAAACGGCGCTCCAGACGAACCTCGAAGCCGCCGAAGAGGTGGCGCGCCAGCTTCGCCTGCGCGACCTTGCCGGCCTGATCGTCATCGACTTCATCGACATGGAAGAGAAGCGCAACAACCGCGCTGTCGAGAAGAAGCTGAAAGATTGCCTGAAGAACGACCGCGCCCGCATCCAGGTCGGCCGCATCTCGCATTTCGGCCTGCTCGAAATGTCGCGCCAGCGCATCCGCGCCTCGGTGTTGGAATCGACGACCCAGATCTGCTCGCATTGCGGCGGCACCGGCCACGTGCGCTCACAGTCGTCGGTCGCGCTGCATGTGCTGCGTGGCGTCGAGGAATATCTGCTCAAGAATACCACGCATGACATCAACGTCCGCACCACGCCGGACATCGCGCTCTATCTCCTGAACCACAAGCGCGGCACGGTCGTCGATTACGAGAACCGCTTCGGTGTCTCGATCTTCATCGAGTCGGATGTCAGCATCGGCTCGAACCATTTCGCGATCGACCGCGGCGAGCCCGTGGAGAACCCGGTCAAGATCGAAAGCCTGATGCAGTTCGCCGCCATCCCCGTCGAAGAGGATGATGACGACGTCATCATCGAAGCCGACGAGGACGAAGAGGAAGAGATCGCGGCCTCGGCCTCGCAGCCTGCTGCCGCCAGCGCGGAGCGTACTCCGCAGGGCGACGACCAGAATGGCCGCAAGCGCAAGCGCCGCCGCCGCCGCCGCAACCGCAATGGCGAACGGGGCACGGACGCCCAGGCAGCACAGGGCGGCAGCGAGAATGTCATCGGCGAGGACGAAGATGGCGACGAAGGCGAAGACGACGTCGCGGAAGTCTCCGACGTCGATGCTGCCGCGGACACCGATGAAAACAACCGCCGCAAGCGCCGCCGCCGCGGCAAGCGTGGCGGTCGTCGCAACCGCAATGGCGACGACGAAGGCAGTGAATTGAGCGCCGACGATGCCGGCGATACGGATGAAGTTGAGAGCGACGAAACGGCAGTTGCCATCGAAGTCTCTGAAGAGACTCCGGCTGAGGCAGTCACCGTCGCCGCCGAGCCGGAAGCAGCTCCGGTTCTTGAAACCCCGGCAAAACCCCGGCGGTCGCGTCGTGGAAAAGCTACCGTGGTAGACGCTCCGGCTATCGAGGACGTATCGCCGCCGGTCGAAACCATGGTGGAACAGGTCGAAGCCGCGCTTGGCGAAGAGCCTCAGGCACCTGCGGCAACAGCCGTGCAGGACATCGCGCCTGACGAGGTAGAGCAAGCGGATGCCGAGGACGCAAAGCCGGTGCGCGCCAACCGCGCATCGAATATCTCCTCCTCGTCCGAAGCTGTTGTGAAGAGTTCGGATCCTGCCGCCGCGCAGGAAACCGATGGCGAAGCCGCAAAGCCGAAGAAGGCCGGCTGGTGGCAGCGCCGCGGCTTCTTCTGATTTGCCAGAGTGATAACTTTTGAAGACAACGGCCGCGCCAGACGCGGCCGTTTTGCGTTGGCGGCGTCCGAATCGCGCATGAGAAACTGAATCAACCGGATAAGGGATCGATTCCGAAAAACTCGCTATCGTCTTGAAGACGAATCAATTTTCCGGATTCGAGAAGCCCGCCTATACGCAGTTGTGATGAGCCCAAATTGCCGAGATGTGATTTTGCGGCTTTTCGAAAGGTACGCCTGGCTTATTTTGGGCGCAAACCGAAACAATGGTCGCAGGATTCGCTTGCGCCGACCAATGAGGATAAGGATGACCCACACCTTGAAAACGCTCGCCACCAGTTCGATGCTGGCATTGGCTGTTTTTTCTGCCGCGCCGGCCGTCGCATTGGATGAGCAGCAGAAAAAGGAGATGGGCGCTTTCATCCGCGAATACCTCATCGAGAATCCCGAGATTCTCATTGAAGCGCAGAACGCGCTGGAAGCGAAACAGCAGTCGAAGCGCGTCGAGCAGTCCATGAGGGGCATTGCCGACAACCGCCAGCAGATTTTCTCCTCCCCGACCGACATCACACTCGGCAATCCAAAGGGCGATGTCACGGTCGTTGAGTTCTTCGACTACAATTGCGGCTACTGCAAGCGTGCGCTCAGCGACATGGAGGAGATTCTTGCCAAGGATAAGAATGTCCGCTTCATCCTGAAGGAATTCCCGATTCTTGGACCGGATTCACTTGCCGCGCACCGTGTGGCCAATGCGGTGCGCCTTCTCGCACCGGAAAAATATGCCCAGTTCCATCGCACGCTGCTCGGCGCAGAGGAGCACGCGTCGGAGGCCACCGCAGTTGCAGTCGCTACCTCCCTCGGGCTGAGTGAGGCCGCAATCCGCAAATCCATGGCCGAGAAGCCGAACGACGATATCGTGCGGCAAGCCTACCAGCTCGCCAACAGCATCGGCATTACCGGCACCCCGACCTATATCCTCGGCGACGAGGCTGTCTTCGGTGCCGTCGGCTCCGAAGTGATCGAGGAAAAGGTCGCCAACGTCCGCGCCTGCGGCAAGGCAACCTGCTGAGCGCGCCATATTACTCATCAAATGTTCCGTCGCAGTGGACGCCCCGGCTTTCGGCATGCCGGGGGCTTTTCCTTGCGCGCTTGCCGGTCTATAGGTGGCCCTGAATTTCTGGATGGAACAACAGATAACTGATGAGCAAGACGGTCTTCGTCCTCAACGGCCCCAACCTCAACATGCTGGGAAAGCGCGAGCCCGGCATCTACGGCGGCAAGACACTCACGGATGTTGAAAACGACTGCATCGCGGCTGGTCGGGATCTGGGTTTCGATGTCGATTTTCGCCAGAGCAATCATGAAGGCGACCTCATCGGCTGGATCCACGAAGCCGGCGAGAAGGCCGTGGGCGTCGCGATAAACGCGGGCGCCTATACCCACACTTCGATTGCGTTGCATGATGCGATCAAGGCCATTTCCGTTCCCGTGGTGGAACTTCATATTTCGAATGTGCATGCACGGGAGGAATTCCGTCACCATTCGATGATCGCACCGGCTGTAAAGGGCGTGATCTGCGGCTTTGGTACCGCAAGCTACATTCTTGCGCTTCACGCCTTGAAATCCATTACCGCCTGACAAGATAAACAGAACAATAGGGTTTGCCATGTCTGAGAAGAAGAATGGGATCGACAAAGGATTGATCCGCGACCTCGCGAACATCCTCAACGAGACCGACCTGACCGAAATCGAAGTCGAGCAGGAGGACCTGCGCATCCGGGTCTCGCGCGCCGGAACGACACAGTATGTTCAGGCACCAATCGCATCCGCTCCGGCATTTGCTCCTTCGGCGGTCGCCGCAGCGCCGACCCCTGCAGCTCCGGCACCGCAGGACAACAAAAACGCCGTGACGGCGCCGATGGTAGGCACCGTCTATCTCGCGGCCGCCCCGGGCGCCCGCGCCTTCATCGAAGTGGGCGCTACCATCAAGGAAGGCCAGACGCTGCTGATCATCGAGGCCATGAAGACGATGAACCAGATCCCATCGCCGCGCTCCGGCAAAATCACGGAGATCCTGGTCAACGACTCGCAGCCTGTCGAGTATGGCCAGCCACTCGTGATCATCGAGTAAGGCCCGGTCCATGATTTCCAAGATCCTCATAGCCAACCGCGGTGAGATTGCACTTCGCGTGCTTCGCGCCTGTAAGGAACTGGGCATCGCGACCGTCGCGGTCCACTCCACCGCAGACGCAGACGCCATGCATGTGCGGCTTGCCGACGAAAGCGTCTGCATCGGCCCGCCGCCGTCACGAGAGAGCTATCTGAACATCCATCAGATCGTTGCGGCCTGCGAAATCACCGGCGCCGACGCCGTTCATCCGGGCTACGGTTTTCTGTCGGAAAACGCCAAGTTCGCCGATATCCTCGACGCGCACGGCATCACATTCATCGGCCCGACGGCCGAGCACATCCGCATCATGGGTGACAAGATCACCGCCAAGCTGACCGCGCAGGAACTCGGCATTCCCGTCGTTCCGGGTTCCGATGGCGAGGTCAAGCCGGAAAACGCTCTGGAGATCGCCCGCAAGATCGGTTTCCCTGTGCTTATTAAGGCCACAGCCGGCGGCGGCGGTCGCGGCATGAAGGTCGCCAAGACGGAGGCGGATCTCGAAGAAGCCGTCTCCACGGCACGCTCCGAAGCTTTGGCCGCTTTCGGCAATGACGCGGTCTATATGGAGAAGTATCTCGGCAAGCCGCGCCATATCGAAATCCAGGTGGTCGGCGACGGCGAAGGCAATGCGATCCATCTCGGCGAACGGGATTGCTCGCTGCAGCGCCGGCACCAGAAGGTTTGGGAAGAGGCCAACTCGCCTGCCCTCAATGTCGAACAGCGGATGAAAATCGGACAGATTTGCGCCGATGCGATGAAAAAGCTGAAATACCGCGGCGCCGGCACCATCGAATTCCTTTACGAGAACGGCGAGTTCTATTTCATCGAGATGAACACCCGCCTGCAGGTGGAGCATCCGATCACGGAAGCCATCACCGGGATCGATCTCGTCCATGAACAGATCCGAGTGGCATCGGGCGGCGGGCTATCGGTAAAGCAGGAAGACATCGTCTTCTCCGGCCATGCCATCGAATGCCGCATCAATGCTGAAGACCCGCGTACCTTCGTACCGTCACCTGGGACGATCACCCATTTCCATGCCCCCGGGGGCCTCGGCGTGCGCGTCGATTCCGGCGCCTATGCGGGCTACCGTATCCCGCCATACTACGACAGTCTGATCGGCAAGCTCATCGTGCACGGGCGCACCCGCGTCGAATGCATGATGCGTCTGCGTCGCGTTCTGGACGAGTTCGTTGTGGACGGAATCAAGACAACCCTGCCGTTGTTCCAGGACCTCGTTTCAAACCCGGACATAGCCAACGGCGATTACGACATCCACTGGCTGGAGGATTATCTGGCCGGGGACAAAGCGCACTAGAGAAAGACCTGAATGGCAGGGCGGCGCGGCAGATATTACCCGGCGATCACTCCGGACATACTGCTGCGCGCCTATTCCATCGGCCTTTTTCCGATGGCCGAATCCTCCGACGACCCGGAAATCTTCTGGGTCGAACCGGAAATGCGCGGCATCCTGCCCCTTGACGGTTTTCATATCTCGAAAAGCCTTGCCAAAACGGTCCGAAAGAGGCCGTTCGATATTCGCTTCGACACGGCCTTCGAGCGGGTGATCACCTACTGCGCCGAACCCGCTGAAGATCGGCCAAGCACCTGGATCAACACCACCATTCGCAAACTCTACACGGAGCTTCATCGGATGGGGCATGCGCACAGTGTCGAGGCGTGGGAAGACGAGGAACTGGTAGGTGGTCTCTACGGCGTATCGCTGGGTTCAGCCTTTTTCGGGGAAAGCATGTTTTCCAGGCGCACCAACGCCTCGAAGATCTGCCTTGTTCATCTTGTCGAACGTTTGAGAGCAAAGGGCTTTACGCTGCTCGACACGCAGTTCACCACCGAACACCTGAAGACTTTCGGTGCGATCGACATCCCCAAGGATGAGTATCTCAAGCTTCTCAAGAAAGCGGTCGATGTGCCGGACAAAGAGTTCTGACGCCTAGTTCGTCGCCTTGGGCGGCGGCACGTCCGAGCTCGGCTTGCAGCCGGTCAGCCAAACGTCATAGATCGGGTGCTCGACGGCATTCAGGCCGGGGCTGTCGGCAAACATCCAGCCAGTGAAGATGCGCCGGATCTTGCGGTCGAGCGTGATCTCATCGACTTCTATAAAGCCGTCTATCTTCTGTGCTTCCGTATCGTCGCGCGAATAACAAACCTTCGGCGTCACCTGAAGCGCGCCATACTGCACGGTCTCGTCGACATAGACGTCGAAGGTCGTGATGCGGCCGGTAATCTTGTCGATGCCCTTGAATACGGCAACAGGATTGGAGATACGCGCAGCAAAAGCCCCTTCCCCCGCAAAAACGGAGACTGCCGCCATCACCGTGCCGGCGACCAGTTTTCGTGGGGAAAGCTTCATCCGTGTCATTCCGTGTCCCGTTCTCGACAACATGTCAGAGTCGACGCCTAAGGCCCGAATATGGCCAAAACAGGTGTCAGTTGCCGGGGGTCCAGGCGTCATAATCGCCGGTCACGCGCGGACGTTCGCCGGTCGCGGCAAGCGAGCCCTTGGGACGATATGCGAGCGGCGTACCGGTCATGTTCGGCTTGTGGGACTTTTGCCACTCACGCGCCTTGTAGTCTTCCTGCGACGGGGCAATGTCGGTGCGATAGTGCATCCAACCGTGCCAGCCCGGCGGAATGGCGGAGGCTTCGGCATAGTTCTTGTAGATAACCCAGCGCTTGGGAGGCCCCCAGGACGTCAGAGGGCCTTCGTAATAAACGTTGCCCAACTCGTCTTCACCAACCTTCTTGCCGTGACGCCAGGTGAAGAACCGCGTCCCGATCGTCTGTCCATTCCACCAGGTGAAAATCTGCAGCAGGAGGTTTTTCATGAATATTCCGTCGGCTTGGCAAACAGGAGAGATACCATAGACATGGCTGATCCGCTTATGCCGCTTGATCTTAGGGATGTCCAGTGATTCCCGTTGTCGCAGCCCTCATTTGAGCCGCATCTTGAAGCCGAAATGGCTCTTGGCGAAGCCGAGGCGCTCGTAAAAACGGTGCGCATCGACGCGCGCCATATTGGAGGTGAGCTGGACGGACCGGCAGTCGCGGCGCCTGGCCTCTTCGATCGCGTAGCCGATCATCTGCGCACCGATCCCTTGGCCGCGCATGTCGGCTCGCGTCTGCACGGCTTCTATAATCATCGAGAGCGATCCCCTGCCCGTCAGGGTGCGGTTGAAGAGGACCTGAAAGGTGCCCACCACTTCGCCCCCACGTTCAGCCACGAAAAGCTGCTCGTTCTGGGAGGCGTCGATCATGTGGAAAGCGCGCAGATAGTCCTCGAAAGCCTCGTCCGCCATCGTGTCTGCGTGGCCGCCGATAGCGTCTGCGGCAAAGAGGGCAATGAGTGCGGCAAGATCCGTTTCCCGTGCCCGGCGGATCAGCAGATTATCCGTCACCTGTTTTCCTTTCCGACAAGAATCAGCAATGATCGGTACGGGGACCATAGAGGGATCGGGTAATGGGACAAAGGCTTGCGGCGGTATTATTCTCACTGGGAGTAGCCGCGTTCACAATCACCAACGCTCAGGCCCGCAACGCGATCGCCTTTTCGCAGGCGCCTGAAATGAGCAGCGGCACCTGCGTCGGCAAGTCGATCCGCAAAGCGCTGGACTGCGCAAAGAAGCAATGCGTGGACGGCGGCGGCACGGCGGAGGATTGTCTCGAAACGACCGCTTGTTTTCCCGCCGGTTGGAGCATCGACATCTTCGTACAACAGAAAGACGGACCGCATTGGCATGAAGTGCACTGCGGTTTCGACAGCAAGGAAACAGCACTGCAGGCTTCCAAATCCGTCTGCGATCGCAAACGGCGCAAGGATCTCATCGAATGCAGTATAGTCACGATCTACAACGAGGACGGCAAGGCACTCGAGCCTCCCGCCGAGTGAGCCGATTTTTCAGGCTGGCAGGCGCTTCTCCAGAATGACCGCCGGCAGACCGGAATTGGGAGCTCCCCATTCCTCCATGCGGTCGACCTGGGAAAATCCGAGCCTGGTGTAAAAGGAAATCGCACGGACGTTTTGCAGCGCCACCTCGACGCGCATGATCTCCGCATCCGGAAAACAGGTTTCGAGTTCGGCAAAGATATCGCGCCCGATGCCTTCGCTCTGGCAGGAGGGCCTGACGTAAAGCTGGTGAAGCATCGCCGTCTTGGCCATCTTCGGATACACGGCGGCGTAACCGATGCCGCCGATGCCCTTGCCGTTGTCGGCAACCAGGAATTCGCCTTCTCTTTTTTGAATTCGCGATCGAATGGCGGCAAGGGAATGCCAGCCATCAATCATCTTCTGCACCCGTTCGGACCCGTAAAATGGATCGTAGGTGGCATGAAACGTTTCCGCCAAAAGGCTGCGGATTTGCTCCACATCCCGTTCTCCGGCGGTGCGTACGAAGTAGACCATGGGTCTATTCTTCTATGCCCAGTTTGGCTTTTACGAGGGCTTGGACAGCCTGCGGGTTGGCCTTGCCGCCGGTCGCCTTCATGACCTGACCCACGAACCAGCCAGCGAGCGTCGGCTTTGCCTGCACCTTGGCAACCTGATCCGGGTTGGCGGCAATGATCTCGTCGACAGCTTTTTCGATCGCGCCGGTGTCGGTCACCTGCTTCATGCCGCGGGCTTCGACAATCTCGGCCGGATCCCCGCCCTCGTTCCAGATGATCTCGAAGAGATCCTTGGCGATCTTGCCGGAGATAGTTTCGGACTTGATGAGATCGATGATCGCGCCGAGCTGAGCGGGCGAAACCGGAGTCTGATCAATGTCTTTGCCGGCTTTGTTCAAGGCGCCAAGCAGGTCGTTGATGACCCAGTTCGCAGCGATCTTGCCGTCGCGGCCTTCGGCGACGGCTTCGAAATAATCGGCGATCGCCTTTTCCGAAACGAGAACCGAGGCATCATAGATCGACAAGCCGAGGTCGCGTACGAAGCGTGCCTTTTTATCGTCCGGCAGTTCGGGAAGATGCTCTTTCAATTCGGCAATGAAAGCGTCGTCGAATTCGAGCGGCAGCAGGTCAGGATCGGGGAAATAACGATAGTCGTGTGCGTCCTCCTTGGAGCGCATCGAGCGGGTTTCGCCCTTGCCCGGATCGAAGAGACGGGTTTCCTGGTCGATCGATCCACCGTCCTCGAGGATGGCAATCTGGCGACGTGCCTCGTATTCGATCGCCTGGCCGATGAAGCGGATCGAGTTGACGTTCTTGATCTCGCAACGGGTACCGAATTCCGCGCCCGGACGGCGGACCGAAACGTTGACGTCGGCGCGCATCGAGCCCTCGTCCATGTTGCCGTCGCAGGTGCCGAGATAACGCACGATCGAACGCAGCTTGGTCATATAGGCCTTGGCTTCGTCGGACGAGCGCATGTCGGGCTTGGAGACAATTTCCATCAGCGCCACGCCGGAACGGTTCAGGTCCACATAAGACATGGTCGGATGCTGGTCATGCATCGACTTGCCGGCGTCCTGCTCCAGATGCAGGCGCTCGATGCCGACCTCGATATCCTCGAATTGACCCTGGCGGTCCGGGCCGAGCGAGATGACGATCTTGCCCTCGCCAACAATCGGATCCTTGTACTGGGAGATCTGATAACCCTGCGGCAGGTCCGGATAGAAATAGTTCTTGCGGTCGAAAACGGAGCGCTTGTTGATCTGCGCCTTGAGGCCGAGGCCGGTGCGTACCGCCTGCTTGACGCATTCCTCGTTGATCACCGGCAGCATGCCGGGCATGGCGGCATCGACCAGCGATACGTTGGAATTGGCAGGCTTGCCGAATTCGGTGGAAGCGCCCGAAAAGAGCTTGGAATTGGACAGAACCTGGGCGTGCACCTCCATGCCGATGATAACCTCCCAGTCGCCGGTTGCACCGGGAATGAAGCGTTTCGGGTCAGGCGTGCGGACGTCAACAATGGTCATCTGATGCTCGTGAAATGGTCTCGATTATTTTGTCTGGAGGTAGAGCAAATGGCGATGAGGCGCAAGCTTTAGAAGCTCGGTCCATAGGTATCCGGCGCTTCCACCACGAGACGCTTGGAGAGCCCTACCGATTGCACATCCCGGTCGATCTTGGGCGAATAGGCCACAGTCAGCCAGTTGACCGAATAGCCGTGCTTTTCGAAGAAGCCGACAGCCTCCGTATTGCGGGCGTGGGTTTCGACCCGCGCAACCTCAAATCCCTGATGGACGATCTGTGCTTCAATCTCTTCCAGAAGCAGCTTACCGAGCCCCTGGCCCTGAAATGCCGGATCGATCCAGAAATCGGAAATCAACTCGTCCAGCTTCTCGCGCGCAGCCCAACCGGCGACATTGCCGCCCTGCTCTACGATCGTAATCGTGAGCCACGAGGAATGGGTGAAATTCTGGAAGGCGGAAAAGGCGCTTTCCCGCATATCGGTCATCTCGCCGATCGAGATCATGGCCTTTTCCCAAGCGCGAAATCCCACTTCCGCAAGGGTATCCACTTCATCTTCACGCGCATTGCGAATGCTGGCCATGGCACCCCCTGTTGTTGCGCCAGTAGAACACTGAGTCTTGCCTTTTGCCAGCAGAACATCGGCCGGACTGCATAATGCAGCTTGACGCTTGGGGAAAACGTGCTAGCAGCGAATTCGTACCGATGGAGTTTTGATGTTCTCTTCCGTGGAGACCTTCTAAGGGGCCGGTCAGCGACGTAAGCCGCACCGGCCCAGACAAAAACGAGAGCCCCGACGCCAACCAAAGCGCCGGCAACGTTTTTGTGCGCTCGCGAGCGAGCGCCTATCCGGACATCAAGACCAATGGACATCTCCCGCGCCGAACAGCGCATCCTCCACCTGCTCGCCCAGGGCGGCAGGATCGAAATCACCCGCGACGAAAACCGCAAGATCGAAAAGCTGCAGCTCTTTACCCGCGAAGGCTGGGTTTTCTCCCGCATCGATCTGATCACTTTCCGCAAACTCAAGCAGAAGAAGGCGATCCGATCCAAAGCTGGCAAGCCTTACCGCATCACCGAAAGGGGGTTGGTGCTGGTGAGAGCCGAACAGGACAACCGGTAGTCAGGAACCGATATCCCGCGTCGATATTGACGCGGGATATCCACTGCGAGCTGCGTCCCGGTCCGCCATCGGCGGCCTAACCATGCTCTCGTTCGCCACCCATTCCTGCACTACAAAAGGCGTCATCTCAACCGCCCTCCAAGAACCGGCAACTCGTCCCAGAAAGACTCGGAACAAACCAACGCCGGTCGTGTTGATCGAGCATCTGGATCTGGAGGCCTCCAAATGAAACTGCTTGCCCTCACCACAGCCGCCGCCCTCTCCTTTTCGGCGAGCGTGCCCTATGCTCAACAGACCCCTGAGACGCCACCGAGTTCCCCGCCCCAGGCGGATGCGCCTCCCCGCGACGCGCCACCGCCCGCAGCACCGGCCGAACAGGATCAGGATACGGTCAAAGGCGAATGGCGGATGCATCCGCCGCTCCGTGAGAGAGGGGCGCGCTTCCGGATCGAGACAGGCCGTACGACCATCGATCTTCGCTGCCCAGACGGAGAGCCGGCGAAAGACTGCGCCGATCTCCTCCTGCAGGTGCTTGACCGGCTACAGGGGGACACGTCCTCGGACAGCAACGACCGCCGCGACTATGACCAGGACCGTCAGCGTTCCCGCTGGGATAGATGAGAAGATAACGGCGGCATCTGGGCCCACCGCCTATCAAGCGAGCAACTCCGCCTTCATCGCCGACCATTCCTCGGCGACCGTTCCCACACGTGCTTTACCGGCGCGGCGATACCAGTAGTCCGCATTCCAATCATCGCCTTCGATGCGATGGCAAAGCGCGTGGCCCCAGTCGAAGGGCTTTTCGCCCTCGTGAGCCTGGCAGATTTCATGGACCGCCTGCCAATCCGCGCCCATTGTGAAGCCGGCAGCCGCAAGACGGTCGAAGGCTGCGACCAATTTTGCCAAATCTGAGTTCTCCATGACCGTTTCCTCCTCCGTTAAGGGCGGCCAAGCATCTTTTCCAGATGCACCTTTTCCAGCTCGACGCCCATGGCTTTGGAATGTTCAAAACCGCGCCAGACAATAGCAAAGCCGCAATGCTCATACAGACGGATGGCGCCGAAATTCTTTGCATGGGTATCGAGGCGGACCGTCCGCAGACCTTCCGCTGCGATCACGTCGCAAAGATGAAGGAGCAGCGACCGACCGACACCGCGGCCCTGGCGATCCGGGCGAACCCAAAGATCCGACACATAATTCGGTGCGTTTTCGCGCGCGCCCCAACCGACAATCTCTCCATCCAGCTCCGCGACATGGATCTCGGCGCCACCTTCTGACGGAAAGATCGCGAACTCATGTTTTACCCGGACAACCACCTCGGGATCGAGATAGCTCTCCTCGAACGCATCACTGGCGGACCAGGCCGCAAAACCGACTTCGCCGACCACGTGGTGATCGGCGATTATCATTTTCCGGATTTTAAGACCGCTTACCACCACTTTGCCGGCGTGAACCGACCGGCGGCCTGTTCGATGACATGGGCAGTGCGGAACAGCGTTTCTTCCTCAAAGGGTTTGCCGATCAGCTGCAGACCGAGCGGCAGGCCCTTGTGGTCCAGACCGGCAGGAACGGCAATGCCCGGCAGGCCGGCCATGTTCACGGTCACGGTGAAGATGTCGTTCAGATACATCTTCACCGGATCGGAAGCCAGATCCTCGTCGGCGACGCCAAAGGCAGAGGACGGGGTAGCGGGCGTCAAGATGGCATCGACGCCGGCATCGAAGACGAGTTCGAAGTCGCGCTTGATGAGGGTGCGGACCTTCTGCGCCTGCAGGTAATACGCATCGTAGTAGCCAGCGGACAGAACGTAGGTGCCGATCATGATGCGGCGCTTGACTTCCGTACCGAAGCCGGCGGCGCGAGTCTTTTCGTACATATCGACGATGTCCTTGCCGTCGACGCGCAGGCCGTAGCGCACGCCGTCGTAGCGAGCGAGGTTCGAAGAGGCTTCCGCCGGCGCCACGATGTAATAGGCCGGAAGTGCGTATTTGGTGTGCGGCAGGGTGATGTCGACAATCTCGGCGCCGGCATCTTTCAGCCAGGCGATGCCCTGCTGCCAGAGCTTTTCGATTTCGTCCGGCATGCCGTCGACACGGTATTCCCTGGGAATGCCGATCTTCATACCCTTCAGCGACTGGCCGAGCGCGGCCTCGTAATCCGGCACTGGCAGATCGACCGAGGTCGTGTCCTTGGCATCGACGCTTGCCATGGATTTCAACATGATGGCGGCATCCCGCACGTCACGGGCGATCGGGCCTGCCTGATCCAGTGAAGAGGCGAAGGCGACGATGCCCCAGCGGGAGCAGCGGCCATAGGTGGGCTTGATGCCGACGGTGCCGGTGAAGGCTGCGGGCTGGCGGATCGAGCCGCCGGTATCGGTCGCCGTCGCGCCGGCGCAAAGATGTGCCGCAACGGCCGCGGCCGAACCACCGGAGGAACCGCCCGGCACCAGCTGCTGATTGGAGCCCTCGGCCTTCCAGGGGTTGATCACCGCACCGTAATGCGACGTCTCGTTGGAGGAGCCCATGGCGAACTCGTCCATGTTGAGCTTGCCCAGCATGACGGCGCCATCGTCCCAGAGGTTCTGAGAGACGGTCGATTCATATTTCGGTTTGAAACCGTCGAGGATATGCGAGCAGGCTTGAGTATGGACGTCGCGGGTGGCGAAAAGATCCTTGATGCCGAGCGGAATGCCCTCCAGAGCACCGACCTTGCCGGCAGCACGGCGCTCATCCGAAGCCTTGGCCATATCCAGGGCCTTTTCCGGCGTGACGGCCACATAGGCGTTCAGCACGCCGTTAGCCGCTTCGATCGCATCGAGATAAGCCTGCGTCAGCTCGACGGACGTCAATTCCTTGGCCTTCAGTTTTTCGCGGGCTTCGGCAATGGTGAGGCTGGTGAGTTCGGTCATGGTCTCTTCAAAATGTTCGAATACGTGAAAAGGAGAGAAGCGGCGCTGTCCGCGCTCACTCGACGACCTTCGGCACCAGGAAGAAATTGTAGTCGGTGGACGGCGCATTGGCCACGATGTCGTCCGCCTTGTCGCCATCCGTGACATTGTCGGTGCGCTTGCGCATTTCCATCGGGGTCACGGAAGTCATCGGCTCGACACCGGCGACGTCGACTTCGCCGAGCTGCTCGACAAAGCCGAGGATACCGTTCAGCTCGCCGACCATGCGATTGGCATCTTCCTCGGTGACCGCAATGCGGGCAAGGCGCGCGACGCGCTTCACAGTGGCGAGATCGACGGACATGGCATAACTCCGGGCAAGAAAAATCCTCCCCGCTATAATGGCCACGCCCGCCCTTCGCAACAGGATAACGCGCGCCAGCTCAACGCGCGGCCACTCCCCGCTCGACCAAGCCTCAATAGCTCAGGCTGGCCCCCACGGACGGCGTTTCCACGCGGGTGCGGGTGCCTTCCATGCCTTTGACGAATTTTTCCGGCGTCTGGTCGATGATGGGGAAGCTTCCGTAGTGGCAGGGAATGGCGTGCTTGAAATCGAAGAAGCGTTGGCAGGCAAGCGCGGCGACGGCCCCGCCCATCGTGAACCGGTCTCCGATCGGCACGATGCCGATATCCGGCTGGTGCAGTTCGTTGATCAGCCCCATATCGGTAAAAATGTCGGTATCGCCCATATGCAGCACGGACGGTTCGTCGTCAAAATGCAGCATCAGTCCATTTGCATTGCCGAGGCTATGGGAAACGCCGTCCTCGGTGATCTGCGCAGAGGAATGGTGCGCCTGAGTGAAGGTCGCGGTAAAGCCGTCAAAGGCCACCGTTCCACCGGTATTGCCCATTTCAAGCTTTTCGACGCCCTTGCTGCCGAGCCATGCGGCAAGGTCGGCATTGGCAAGAACCGTTGCGCCGGTTTCCTTAGCAATCCTGACGGTATCGCCGACGTGATCGCCATGGCCGTGGGTCAGCAGAATATGGGTCACTCCCTCTGCCGCGGCTTTTGCATCCTGCCCGCTAAAGGCGGGATTCCCTGTGAAAAATGGGTCGATCAGTATCTTCGCCTTTGCGGTTTCTAGGCGAAAGGCGGAATGGCCGAGCCAGGTCAGCTTCATGAAATTACTCCTGCTATACGGGTCAACATGGTAACGACAGATAGCCGATATGGAGCTAAAGGAAAGGGGCGGAGCGAGGAACCAGCGGCCGCTTCACCACAGGGAACGGAGAGCAAATGGCAGTGATGACGATCGAGGAACTGGCCGAAGCCCTCGAGCCCGCGCAGGCAATCGCCGGTATCGATCTCGGCACGAAAACGATCGGGCTTGCCATGTCGGACATCGGCCGGCGGTTTGCCTCCCCTCGTCCGGTCATCAGGCGGGTGAAATTCACCAAGGACGCGGAACTGATGCTGAATTTCGCGGAAAAGGAAAAGGTGGCGGCTTTCATCATCGGCCTGCCGGTAAATATGGACGGTTCGTCCGGGCCTCGCGTCCAGGCAACCCGAGCCTTCGTGCGTTCTATGGGCGAGAAGACCCCCATTCCCTTTGTCTTCTGGGACGAACGGCTTTCCACGGTCGCGGCCGAGCGGGCGCTTCTTGAAATGGATGTTTCCCGGGCAAAGCGGGCCGAGCGGATCGATTCCGCTGCGGCAAGCTTCATTCTTCAGGGAGCTCTCGACAGACTTTCCTCGCTCGGCAGGGAAATCTCCTCCCGCGACGCCTGACGCTGACGCCACCAGGCAGCAATCTGCCGGCGCTTGCGGAACCCGATGATCGCAAAAACGATCAGACTGTCGAACGCGATGGCACGGGCCACCAGCGGGGGAATGGTCTCCGGCGGTATGCCCAGGACATGCCCGTATATCTGAAAGACCAGATCATGCGTCTGACGCGTCAGCATGAAGAAGCCGAAGCTCATGTCGTAGTAGGAGAGCCCGTACCAGCTGGTCAGCAGCAAGACGGGCCCGGCCCATAAAATCAGGAACCACTTCATGCGGTCCTCCCCCTCGGCTCGACCGGATACATCTCCGGCGCCATGAGCCATCTCGTTAGCGCCATGACACTCAAAACCACAGCCGGAACGGCAATATTCAGTGCCAGCATGGCGAAGATTGCGGTCAGGGCGACCAGCAATGCCTTACCCCTTACTGCAGTTCCCATGTCGTCCGCGTCCCGATCATCTTTGGTTAATGATGCGTTAACGTCAAACTTAGAGGGCCAGAGATTTACCGCAACGGAAACCGCGGCGCATGGTTAATTCGAAGAGGCGGGACTGTGGAAAAGTCGATCAGCCATAGATGGCGCGGACCAGGCGGGAGATGGCGCCCACGACCTTGTCCCAGTCCTTGTTGGTGCGCAGCGCAACCCCGGCGAACTGCCCGCTCACGGCGGCCGAAATCACCAGATGCTGGATTGCGGCAAACAGGATCGCGTTGGTGGTCGTGGCGTCGACACCCTTGGGCGGTGTCAGCGATCCCCGCATCCGGTCCAGCCATTTGCCGAGAGCCTTCGTTCGGGCTTCCGAGAGGCGGCGAACCTGCGGCGTGTCCTGCGAGACCTCCCAGGCAACGATCTTGCAGACGAGTGGATCGTCGCGCAGCGCCTCCATGAAATAGATCGCAAGCTTCTCCATCAGGTCGCCATAGGTCAGCAGGAACATGCCGCCGGTGTCTTCCGGTATCCGTTCCTTGACCCAAGTGCCGAGATCAGCGCCGATCGCCTCGACCAAACCTTCGAGGCCGCCGTAGTAGCGGTAGATAAGTTGTTTGTCGCAACCGGCCTTGCGGGCGATGGCATTGATACCGAAGCCCTGGAATCCCTGTTCGGCCAGAAGATTACGCGCAGCGAGAAAGATCGCGCGTTCCGTGCTGGCGCGATTGCGCACTTTTGCAGCCGGACTTGCCTGCGCCGTGACTTCGGGGATCTGGAGCATCTGTCGCCTGTACCAATTGAGCTTGTCATCGCGATAAAGCGGGGCCTCGGGCACTGCAAGCCGTCCGAAGAGCCATGCACAAGATTGCGGCGCATTATGATATGTCGTTCAGCAACTGTCTGATTGCACAAGGGCTTGCGAGGGACTAACGAGGGGAACACCTCCTCGATCCCGTTACTGGCAAATGCTCCTGATATTCGAAAGTATCCTGCCGATCTTCCTTCTGGTGCTACTCGGTGCGGCTTTGAAGCGAAGTTCCTTCATCAATGCGACGCTTTGGGACGGGCTTGAGCAACTGGGCTACTACGTCCTGTTTCCGGCCCTGCTTTTTTATACGCTGGCGACCGCAGACTTCACGAAAATCGATATAGGACTGATCGGCGCGGTAGCGAACGGCGCAGTGATACTGATGGCGGGCCTGGTTCTGGCTCTTTGGCCAGTCCTTCGCCGAGCCGGCGTTGGCGCGCCGGCCTTCAGTTCGCTTTTCCAGTGCTCGACCCGCTGGAATGCGTTTGTCGCTCTTGCAATCGGTCAGAAAATTTTTGGAACTGAGGGGATTGCGATAATCGCCGTCATCATGGCAGCGATCATCGTGCCCATCAACCTGATCAACGTCTCGGTGCTGCTCTGGTTTTCCGGTCGATGGCAGGGATATCGGATATTTGCCCTTCGTATCGTGACCAATCCGCTGATTTTCAGCAGTGTTGCCGGCATCGTCGTCAATCTTCTGAACATCCCGATCTATCAGCCGTTAATGGTGACGGTCGGGCTCGTCTCGCAGGCATCGCTAAGCCTTGGCCTGATCGCCGTCGGCGCCGGTCTGCGGATCGCCGATGCCCTCAAGCCAGGCGCCATGGTGATGCTCGGCACCGCGCTGAAGCTCTTGATGTTTCCGGCAGTCATGGTCGGCTTGGCGATTCTTTGCCGTGTCGGCGGCGAAACGCTCGTGCTGCTCGCCTTGAGCGCAAGCGTGCCGACGGCCATGAACGGATATCTGCTCGCCAAGAAGATGGGCGGCGACGCGGACCTCTATGCCGCGACCGCAACAGTGCAGACGGTCGCCTCGTTCTTCACCATCCCGCTGGTGATGATCGCTGCCAGTCAGCTTGCCGCGGGATAAAGAAGATCGATGATGTAGCGGGCATCGAATCTCGCATCAAGCATGCCGTAGGTCGAACGCCAGCCGCCCGCCAATCGGGTTTCAAGAAACGCATCGGCGATCTTGCCCGCGCCGAGGCGCATGAGTTCGGATGCACCGGCTGCGAGAGCGAGCTGCTCGACCAGGAGGCGCGCCGCCCCCTCATCGGTTTCGCAGAGCGCCATGGCGGCGCGCAGCACCTCCACCGTCTTTCTGCCGGACGCACCGAGATCGCGCTCGAAACCGGCGAGCACCGTGTTGAACAGGTCCTTGCCGCGCGACAGCACACGCAGCACGTCGAGCGCCATTACGTTGCCGGAGCCTTCCCATATCGCGTTGACCGGAGCCTCGCGGTAGTGACGGGCGATCGGCCTCTCTTCGACATAACCGTTGCCGCCCAGGCACTCCATCGCCTCGTAGATGAGCGAGGGCGCCAGCTTGCAGTTCCAGTATTTGACCACAGGGGTCATGACACGGGCAAAGGCAGCGTCCGCCGGATCGGAGGCGGCGCGGTCGAAGGCATCGGCCAGCCTGAAACTGAGTGCCGTTGCCGCTGCGACATCCAGGGCCATGTCGGCCAATACGCGCGTCATCAAAGGCTGGTCGATCAGCTTTTTGCCGAAGACACCGCGGCCCCGGCAATGGTGCACCGCCTCGGCCAGCGAAGCCCGCATAATACCAGCGGATGCCAGGGCGCAATCGAGCCGCGTCAGCGTCACCATGTCGAGGATGGTGCGGATACCGGCGCCCGGATCGCCGAGCAGATAACCGAAGGCATCGGTGAATTCGACTTCCGACGACGCGTTCGAGCGGTTGCCGAGCTTGTCCTTGAGCCGCTGAAACTGCAGGCCGTTCGCCGATCCGTCTTCCAGAAGACGCGGAACAAGGAAGCAGCCGATGCCCTCGTTCGTCTTGGCCAACATGACGAAGCCGTCGCTCATCGGTGCCGACATGAACCACTTGTGGCCGGAAAGCCGGTAAATGCCCTCTCCCACCCGCTCGGCGGTCGAACGATTGGCGCGTACATCCGTACCGCCCTGTTTCTCCGTCATGCCCATGCCAAGCGTGACGGCGGTTTTCTGCAGCGCCGGGCGATTCGTCGAATCGTATTTGCGCGACAGGATCTTCGGCGCCCATTCCTTCTGGACGCGCGGAGAGGCCATCAGGGCCGCGACCGAGGCGCTGGTCATCGTCAGCGGGCAAAGATGGCCGCATTCGAGCTGCGCCGTCAGATAGAAGCGCGTTGCGCGCGCCTTGTGCTCATGGCCCTTGGCTTCCGGTATGTTTTCCCAGACGGAGGAATGCAGTCCCGCCTGCATCGAGCGGCGCATCAGCGCATGCCAAGCCGGGTGAAACTCCACGGTGTCCAGCCGCTCGCCACGCGGGCCATGGGTCTTGAGCTTCGGCGGATTTTCGTTCGCCATGCGCGCAAGTTCCTGCGCCTCCGGCGAAGTCACGTAACGGCCCAGCTGGTCGTATTCCTCCCGAACCGTACGATGCAGGCCACTCGTCAGGTCGACAACCAACGGATCGGATCGATACGCATTGATCCCCGACCAGGGTTTCGGCTGGTTCAGTTCGACAAATTTTTCTTCGGCGCGCGATATCTGGTTCATGAGGCGGTTCTAGCGGAAGTTACAGAGTCTGGAAACGGCAGCCTTTAACGATTTCGGTCGTTCTGCACAAAAGGCCGCGACGGGGGCAGAGAAGATCTGCCGGCACGGCCCGAACAAGTGGTGAGATAACTCTTCTGCCGCTTGCGACCTTCACCATCAGACCTTATAGACCGCCGAACGCAAGCGGAGACATGATCTTATGGTCTTCTTCCCCCATCGCCATCTCCTTGGCATCAAGGGCCTTACCGAACAGGACATCACCTTTCTTCTCGACAAGGCCGATGAGGCCGTGAAGATTTCCCGCCAGCGGGAAAAGAAGACGTCGACCTTACGCGGCCTCACGCAAATCAACCTCTTCTTCGAGGCCTCTACACGCACCCAATCCTCATTCGAACTCGCCGGCAAACGGCTTGGCGCCGATGTGATGAACATGTCGGTGGGCAATTCGTCGGTAAAAAAAGGCGAGACCCTGATCGACACGGCGATGACGCTCAATGCGATGCGTCCCGACGTGCTGGTGCTGCGCCATTCCTCGGCGGGTGCGGCCGCACTGCTTGCACAGAAGGTGGCCTGCTCGGTCGTCAATGCCGGCGATGGTCAGCACGAACACCCGACCCAGGCCCTGCTCGACGCGTTGACGATCCGCCGCGCCAAGGGAAAGCTGTCGCGCATCATCGTGGCGATCTGTGGCGACGTGCTGCACTCGCGCGTCGCCCGCTCCAACATCCTTCTGCTCAACGCGATGGGCGCTCGGGTTCGGGTGGTCGCGCCGTCGACGCTTTTGCCCTCCGGCATCCGGGAGATGGGCGTGGAGGTCTTCCACTCGATGGAGGAAGGCCTGAAGGATGCCGATGTGGTAATGATGCTCAGGCTTCAGCGAGAGCGCATGGCCGGGGCGTTCGTACCCTCCGTGCGCGAATATTTCCGCTTCTACGGTCTCGACGCGGAAAAACTCAAGGCGGCCAAAGAGGACGCACTCGTCATGCATCCCGGCCCGATGAACCGCGGCGTTGAGATTGCCTCCGAAGTGGCGGACGGACCGCAGAGCGTCATAGAGCAACAGGTGGAAATGGGGGTCGCGGTGCGCATGGCGGTGATGGAGACCTTGCTCGTCTCGCATAACCAGGGAGAGCGCGCATGACCGCGACTGTTCTGAAGAACCTCCGCATCATCGACCCCTCACGTAATCTTGATGAGACCGGCACGATTCTAATCGGCGACGACGGCCGCATCCTCGCCGCCGGCAAGGACGCTCAGAACCAGGGCACACCGGAAGGCGCAACGATCAAGGATTGCCTGGGTCTCGTCGCGACGCCGGGCCTCGTGGACGCCCGCGTCTACGTCGGTGAGCCGGGCGCCGAGCACACCGAGACGATCGAATCGGCGAGCCGTGCGGCCGCCGCCGGAGGGGTCACCTCCTTCATCATGATGCCGGACACCGATCCAGTGCTGGACGATATCGCGCTGATCGAGTTCGTGCAGAAGACGGCGCGCGACAAGGCGCTGGTCAACGTTCATCCGGCCGCAGCACTGACCAAAGGGCTTGCCGGCGAAGAGATGACCGAGATCGGGCTGTTGCAGCAGTCCGGTGCGGTTGCCTTCACCAACGGTCGCCATGGCCTTTCCGACAGCCTGCTTCTTCGCCGCGCCATGACCTATGCGCGGGAATTCGATGCGGTCATAGCTCTCGAATTACGGGAACGATATCTCGGCAACGGGGTCATGAACGAGGGGCTGTTCGCGAGTTGGCTCGGTCTGTCGGGCGTGCCGAAGGAAGCGGAGATCATTCCGCTCGAGCGCGATTTACGAATCGCCGGCCTGACCGGTGCGAAGTATCATGCGGCCAAGATCTCCGTGGCGGAATCGGCTGAGGCGGTCCGTGTCGCTCGCTCGCGCGGCGCGAAGGTCACCTGCGGCGTATCGATCAATCATTTGTCGCTCAACGAGAACGACATCGGCGAATACCGGACGTTCTTCAAGCTTTCGCCGCCGCTGCGCTCCGAAGACGATCGCGTTGCGATGGCCGAGGCAATTGCCGACGGCACGATCGACATCATCGTGTCCTCGCACGACCCGCAGGATGTCGACACCAAGCGCCTTCCTTTTGCGGATGCCGCCGACGGCGCGATCGGGCTTGAGACGATGCTCGCCGCGGCCCTCCGGCTGCATCACGACGGCCGGGTGCCGTTGATGCGCCTGATCGACGCCATGTCTACCCGTCCGGCGCAGATTTTCGGCCTCGACGCCGGCACGCTGAAACCGGGGGCCAAGGCTGATATCACGCTCATCGATCTCGACGAGCCTTGGATCGTATCGAAGGATATGCTTTTGTCCCGTTCGAAGAACACGCCTTTTGAAGACGCGCGTTTCTCAGGTCGCGCCATGGCGACCTACGTGGCGGGCAAATGCGTACATTCGCTTTGATGGGGGACGATGCTTGAGTGAGCTATTCAACTGGCAGATCACGCTGCCTATCGCAATTGCAGTGCTCATCTTCGGCTACCTGCTAGGCTCCATTCCCTTCGGCCTCATCCTCACCCGAGCGGCGGGCCTCGGCGATATCCGGTCGATCGGTTCCGGCAATATCGGCGCGACAAACGTTCTGCGCACCGGCAACAAGAAGCTCGCGGCGGCAACTCTTTTGCTCGATGCTCTGAAGGCCACGGCCGCGGCCGTGATCGGTTGGTATTTCTTCGGTGAAGAAGCGGGGCTGCTGGCGGGATCTGCAGCCTTTTTGGGCCACCTCTTCCCCGTCTGGCTGGGTTTCAAGGGCGGCAAGGGCGTCGCCACCTATATCGGCACCCTGCTCGGCGTGGCGCCGATGATGGTTCTCGTCTTCGCCGCGATCTGGCTTGCAACCGCGAAGCTCAGCAAATATTCCTCGCTGTCCGCTCTGGTTGCAACTCTTGTCATCCCGGTTGTGCTGTGGTTCATAGATGAGCCGAAGATTGCACTGATCATGGCGATCATGACAGTCATCTCCTGGTGGAAGCACGAAACCAATATCAAGCGGTTGATCGCCGGTACGGAAAGCAAGATCGGCCAAAAGGGATAATATGGATGGCAGCGCAAGGCGGACTGGGATTGCGCTGACGGAAAGACGAAGAATCGCCTGGCTCAGGCTGATCCGTTCCGACAATGTCGGCCCCGCGACCTTTCGCGACCTCATCAATCATTGCGGTTCCGCAGAAAAAACGCTCTCGCCATGTTGCCGGAACTTTCCAAACGCGGTGGTGCGGCAAGAGCGATCCGCATCGCCACGGTCGCGGAAGCAGAAAGCGAGCTCGACGCCACCCGTCGCCACGGCGCACGGTTTATCGGCATCGGCGAACCGGATTACCGGCCAGCTCTTCGCCAGATCGATGGCGCCCCACCGCTATTGGCCGTCAAAGGTCACCTCCCGGCGGCAACGCGCCCGTCAGTCGGTGTCGTGGGATCACGCAATGCCTCGATTGCTGGCGCCAAGTTCGCGGCAATGATTGCCCGCGATTGTGGTCGCGCAGGCTATACAGTCACGTCCCGCCTCGCTCGGGGGATCGACACCGCAGCGCATCGCGCCAGCCTCGAGAGCGGAACGATTGCGGTGCTTGCCGGAGGGCTCGACCAGCCTTACCCGCCGGAAAACAGTCCGCTTGTCGACGAGATCACCGACCGCGCCGGCCTGGCAGTGAGCGAAATGCCCTTCGGCTGGGAACCCCGCGCAAGGGATTTCCCCCGTCGCAACCGACTGATTGCCGGCATCTCGCTTCGTGTCGTCGTGGGGGACGCAGCAGAACGCTCGGGCTCGCTCATCACCGCGCGGATTGCCACCGATTTCGGTCGACTGGTCTTTGCCGTTCCCGGCTCGCCGCTCGACCCCAGGTGTCACGGCACAAACGGCCTGCTTAAACAGGGCGCTTATCGTAACCACCGCCTCGACCGACGTCATCGAGGCCCTAGCGCCACTTTCCGAGCTTGATCTTTTCGACGGATCGGTCGTGGAAGAACCGGACAAGACGAGCGGCAGCATGCTCCCGCCCGATGACGACGACCGCGCAAGGATCGTTTCCGCGCTCGGACCGACGCCGGTGGAGGTGGATGACGTCATCCGGCATACCGGACTGCCCGCCTCCTGCGTTTACCTGATCTTGCTTGAGCTCGACCTGGCCGGCCGTCTACACCGACACGTTGGGGATTTGTCTCGCTCGCGATGGAGGAATGACCTGGGACGGCGCCCGGCCTGAACATCCCCGCCTCGACATAGGCCATTTTGATCAGATAGCAGAGCATATCCGCCCCCTCCCCAAGAGCAACCTGCCTCAATTCTCCAAGCATCTGCCGGATATAGGCAATATTCTCCCTGGTATTCTCCTCACGCCGACCGTTCATCTCATTTTGAGGGACCATGTTACATTCCTGTCGAGCAACGCGGCGGGTTGGATGCCACGCATAGCAGCATGTGCAACCGACCATATAGCATTTATTTAAGATTGCAACCGATTGGAAATCTTCCTTGGGTTGCATTCCGTTGTATCCCGATTTTGTCGATCACCTCTTGACCGCGGGGCAAACGCCCTCCATGTCGGGAGGTCAAGATTTCCGCCTGGCCGCGACCGCTGCTGGGCGAAGCCTCTATTCAGAGAAAAAAGATGAATGTTGTTGTTGTAGAATCTCCAGCCAAAGCCAAGACGATCAATAAGTATCTCGGTTCCGGCTACAAGGTTCTCGCCTCTTTCGGCCACGTGCGCGATCTTCCAGCGAAGGATGGGTCCGTGCTTCCCGACCAGGATTTCGAAATGTCCTGGGAGGTCGATGGTGCGTCCCAGAAGCGCATGAAGGATATTGCCGACGCGGTGAAGGGTTCGGACGGGCTGTTTCTGGCGACCGACCCTGATCGCGAGGGTGAAGCTATCTCCTGGCATGTGCTCGATCTTCTGAAGAAAAAGCGAGTGATAGGCGACAAGCCGGTCAAGCGGGTCGTCTTCAACGCTATCACCAAGAAAGCCGTGCTTGATGCCATGGCCAATCCGCGTGACATCGACGTGCCTCTGGTCGATGCTTATCTCGCCCGCCGTGCGCTAGATTATCTCGTCGGCTTCAATCTTTCGCCGGTTCTCTGGCGCAAGCTGCCGGGCGCACGCTCGGCGGGCCGCGTTCAATCCGTCGCGCTGCGGCTCGTCTGCGACCGGGAATCGGAAATCGAACGCTTCGTCTCGGAAGAGTATTGGAACCTGTCCGCCCTGCTGCGCACCCCGCGCGGGGACGAGTTCGAGGCCCGCCTCGTTTCCGCAGACGGGAAACGCCTGCAGAACCGCTCCATCAAAAACGGCGAGGACGCCAATCGGCTGAAGACGCTCCTCGACGGCGCCAGCTATGTCGTTGACACGGTCGAGGCAAAGCCCGTCAAACGCAATCCTGGCCCGCCCTTCACCACTTCAACCCTGCAGCAGGCTGCGTCCTCCAATCTCGGCTTCAATGCCTCGCGTACCATGCAGGTCGCGCAGAAGCTCTATGAGGGCGTGGATATAGGCGGCGAAACCGTCGGTCTCATCACCTATATGCGTACCGACGGCGTGCAGATGGCGCCCGAAGCCATTGAAGGGGCCCGTCACGCTATCGCCGACCAATTCGGAAACCGCTACCTGCCGGAAAAGCCCCGCTTCTATTCCACCAAGGCGAAGAACGCACAGGAAGCGCACGAAGCCGTTCGCCCCACCGATTTCAACCGCTCGCCGGACAAGGTGCGCCGCTACCTCGATGCCGACCAGGCCCGGCTTTACGAACTGATCTGGAAGCGCGGGATCGCAAGCCAGATGGCATCCGCCGAAATCGAGCGCACCACGGTCGAGATCCTTGCAGACAACAACGGCCAGCGGGCCGGTCTCAGAGCAGTGGGCTCCGTCATTCGCTTCGACGGCTTCCTTGGCGCCTATATGGACCAACGCGAGGACGGCGAAAAAGGCGACGATGATGAGGACGACGGCCGGCTTCCTGAAATCAATGCGCGCGAAAAGCTCGACAAGAGCAAGGTGAATGCCAGCCAGCACTTCACCGAGCCCCCGCCCCGCTATTCGGAAGCATCGCTGATCAAGAAGATGGAAGAGCTCGGTATCGGCCGGCCCTCCACCTATGCCGCGACACTGAAGACGTTGAGCGACCGTGAATACGTGACGATCGACAAACGCAAGCTCGTTCCCGAGGCGAAGGGCCGGCTGGTAACCGCCTTCCTCGAGAGCTTCTTCACCAGATACGTGGAATACGACTTTACCGCCGACCTTGAAGAGAAGCTCGACAAGATTTCCGCCGGTGAACTCGACTGGAAACAAGTCCTGCGCGAATTCTGGCAGGATTTCTTCGCCCAGATCGAAGACACGAAGGAGCTGCGTGTCACCAACGTGCTCGACGCGCTGAACGAGGCTTTGGCGCCGCTCGTCTTCCCGAAACGGGAGGACGGCAGCGACCCGCGCACCTGTCAGGTCTGCGGCACCGGCCAACTATCGCTGAAACTCGGCAAATACGGCGCCTTCGTCGGCTGCTCGAATTACCCGGAATGCAACTATACGCGCCAGCTTTCCTCAGAAGGCGGCGCGGAGGCGGAAGCGAACGGCCTGAACGAACCGAAGGCACTGGGCGCCGACCCGCATACCGGCGAGCAGCTGACGCTGCGTTCCGGCCGGTTCGGTCCCTATATCCAGCGTGGCGAGGGCAAGGATGCCAAACGCTCGTCGCTGCCGAAGGGCTGGAAGCCGGAGGAGATCGATCACGAGAAAGCGCTCGCTCTGATTAGCTTGCCGCGCGATGTGGGCAAGCATCCCGAAAGCGGCAAGATGATCTCGACCGGCCTTGGCCGTTACGGTCCCTTCGTCCTGCATGACGGCACCTATGCCAATCTCGAATCTATCGAGGACGTCTTCACAATCGGACTTAACCGGGCCGTGACGGTGCTTGCGGAGAAGCAGAGCAAGGGTCCCGGCGGGAGAACCCGAGGAACACCTGCGGCTCTGAAGGAGCTCGGCGACCATCCCGATGGAGGATCGATCACGGTGCGTGACGGCCGCTACGGCCCTTACGTAAACTGGGGCAAGGTGAATGCCACTCTGCCGAAGGGCATGGACCCGCAAGGGGTCACCCTGGAACAGGCGCTCGCGCTGATTGTTGAAAAGGGCGGCAAGGCGCCTGCAGGCAAAGCCACGCCGAAAAAGGCAGCCGCCAAGGCGGGCACCGGCGCCAAGAAAGCTGCGCCGAAGGCAAAGGCAAAAGCGCCTGCCAAGAAGGCGGCGCCCAAGGCGAAGAAGACGGGAACGTGAGAGAACCGCGCGACAGATCGAAACACCACGGCAAACGGCAGGACAGAACTGTCGGCGCGACTACCTCTTCCGCCGGCGAGAAGCGCGTGATCATTCACGGCGCGGTGCCGCCCCGGGAGGTCCTGCTCGAATTCATCGCCGAAAACCCCGACAAGGCTTCGAAGCGGGAGATTGCCAAAGCCTTCGGCCTGAAGGGAGAAACGCGAGTCGAGCTGAAGGATCTTTTGCGGACGCTGGAGGATGAAGGCCTTCTCACCAAGAACCGCAAGTCGCTGACACGCCCCGGCGCATTGCCCCCGGTGACGGTGCTCGACATCACCACTCGCGACAAGGACGGCGAATTGATAGGCCGTCCCGCCGAATGGCCGGAAGAACAGGGCGCCGCACCCGCTGTTCTCATCCGCCAGCCTTCGGAAAACCGTGGCAAGGGCAAGACGCCGGCCGCAGGCCTCAACGACAGGGTGCTGGCAAAAATCTTCGCGAACAAGGACCGCTCCGGCCCCGCCTACACGGCCCGGATCATCAAGGTTATCGACAAGCGCCGCGGTGCCTCGCTCGGCGTCGTCAAAAAGCTCGCCGATGGTGAACTGCGCCTGCTGCCGACCGACCGGCGGGGCGAGGAAATGGTGATCGAGAGCACCGACATCGGCGACGCCAAGGACGGAGACCTGGTCGAGACGGAAGTCGTCCGTTCAGGCCGTTTCGGTCTTCCCCGCGCCCGCGTGCTATCCGTTGTCGGCTCCGTCGGGTCGGAGAAGGCGATCTCGATGATCGCCATTTATTCTCACGGTATCCCGCATATTTTCCCTCAGGCGGTTCTCAATGAGGCAGAAGCCGCCAAGCCCGCGACCATGTCCCGACGGGACGATTGGCGCGATCTTCCGCTCATCACCATCGATCCGGCCGACGCCAAGGACCATGACGACGCCGTCTACGCCGAACCGGACCCCTCCCCTGACAACCCGGACGGCGTGATCGTCACGGTCGCGATAGCCGACGTTTCCTGGTATGTCCGCACCGGTTCGCCGCTCGACCGGGAAGCGCTGAAGCGCGGCAATTCCGTTTATTTTCCGGATCGCGTCGTGCCGATGCTGCCTGAACGTATCTCGAACGATCTCTGCTCTCTTCGTGAAGGCGAGGACCGGCCGGCACTCGCCGTGCGCATGGTTTTCTCCAAGGAAGGTCGAAAATCCGGCCACACGTTCCATCGTGTTATGATGAAGAGCGCCGCCAAGCTCTCGTACCAGCAGGCGCAAGCGGCGATCGACGGAAAGCCTGACGATAAGACCGGGCCACTGCTGGAGCCGATTCTCAAGCCCCTATGGCACGCCTATCGCATCCTGAAACGCGGCCGGGACCGCCGTCAGCCGCTCGAACTGGACATGCCCGAACGCAAGATCATCTTGAAGCCGGACGGCACGGTCGACCGTGTTCATGTGCCCGAACGCCTCGACGCGCACAAGCTCATCGAGGAGATGATGATCCAGGCTAACGTCGCTGCGGCCGAGACCCTTGAGAAGAAGCGCCAGCCGCTCGTCTATCGCGTTCACGACACGCCGGCTCTTTCCAAACAGGAGGCGCTGAGGGAGTTTCTGGCTACGATCGGCATTTCGATGGCCAAAGGCGGGCAAATGCGGGCAAATTCCTTCAACGGCATCCTCGCCCGCGCGCTCGATACGCCGCATCAGAGCATGGTCAACGAGATGGTGCTGCGCTCCCAGAGCCAGGCCATCTACAGCCCCGAGAATATCGGCCATTTCGGCCTCAACCTGATGAAATACGCGCATTTCACCTCACCGATCCGCCGTTATGCAGATCTGATCGTGCATCGTGCGCTGGTCGGCTCCCTGGGGCTCGGCGAAGGCGGGATTACGCCGGACGAAGAGGCACAGCTCGACGATATTGCTGCGGAAATTTCAACGTTCGAGCGCCGCGCCATGGCGGCGGAGCGTGACACGATCAACCGGCTGATTGCCTATCATCTCAGTGAAAGGGTCGGCGAGGAATTCGAAGGCCGCGTCTCCGGCGTCACGAAGGCGGGACTATTTGTCTCGCTTCCGGCCTATGGTGCCGACGGTTTCATCCCTATATCTACCCTCGGCAACGACTACTTCATCTACGACGAGGCGCATCAGGCGCTGTCCGGCGAGAAAACGGGAGTAGGTTATCAGCTCGGCGATACCGTCGATGTGAAGCTTGTGCAAGCCATCCCGCTTGCCGGTTCGCTGCAGTTCGAAATGCTGAGCGAGGGTAAAAAACTGCCCACGGCGAGCCGCTCCTTCCACAAGTCGGGACGGCGCGACCGATCCAGCGGCCGAGCAAAGCCCGGTACGCGGCCGCCACGCAGCGGCCGGAGGAGATAGGAATGGAAAGACAGGACGAGCAGACGGTCCGGTACGGAAGTGCCGTGGAAGCCGGGAGGCCGCTCGGGCGCTCGATAAAACGGGGTATGCTGAACCGCTGTCCGAACTGCGGGACCGGCCGTCTTTTTCGAGCCTTTCTGAAACCGGTGGATGCTTGTGCTGCCTGTGGCGAGGACATTTCTCATCACCGCGCCGACGACCTGCCGGCTTACCTGGTCATCGTCGTCGTCGGGCACGTTCTGCTTACAGGTTATATGCTGACCGACATGGTCTTGCTCGTTTCCCCATGGGTGCACCTTGCGATCTGGGTGCCGCTTGCCGTGCTCGCCGCACTGCTGACCATTCAGCCGATCAAAGGCGGTGTCATCGGCCTGCAATGGGCGCTAAGGATGCACGGCTTCGGCGGTGAGGACGGCGGGGTAGCAGATCCCGGCCGCGGCGGACCGATCGCATGATTTCCTCTGCCGAGGAACAGATGCCGTCGGCAATGGACTCGCTGAAGCATGCGCCCGTCGCCGGCGTGCGGCCGAAAGATGCAGCGTCGCTCATCCTGATCGATCGCTCCGCAGGCGGTGCGCGCGTCCTCGTGGGCCGGCGCGGCAGCGGCCATGTCTTCATGCCGGATGTCTATGTCTTTCCCGGCGGACGGCGGGATGCACGGGATCATGCCCTGCCCTTCAGCGCCGATCTCGATACGCTTGTTCTGGAAAAACTCCTTCTCGGCACATCGTCCCGCTTGACCCCAAATCGCGCGCGGGCGCTCGCGCTTGCCGCATTGAGGGAGCTTCGTGAGGAGACGGGAATAGCCAGCGGGATGGCACCGGACCTTTCACGTCTGCGTTATGTCGCACGCGCGATCACTCCTCCCGGCAATGTACGTCGCTACGACACGCGCTTCTTCCTTGCCTTTTCGGACGAGACTGTCTTCGACATGACGAGTTTGGGAGATTCCAGCGAACTTCAGGACGTGCGCTGGCTTGACATCGCCGACCTTTCCGGTCTGAAACTCCCGGCCATTACGAAGACGGTCTTGGAGGACGTGAAAAGTCTCATGACAGCCGATCCCTCTTTGTCGTTCGGAAATCCGGTGTCCTTCTACTTCATGCGCCATGGACGATTCGTCCGCAGCCGACTGTAAGGAATATCGAATGCCCCAGCCGACGACCGACGCCAACGGCCATGTCGAGCGGATCCATTGGCCGTCGCTCATCGCCGCTATCGCCGCCATCAGCGCAGTCGGGATTGCCATCGGGCTCGGTCTGCCGCTCCTCAGCATTATCCTGGAGAAGCGCGGAATTCCCTCAACGCTGATCGGGCTCAACGCGGCCATGGCGGGCGTCGCTTCAATGCTTGCCGCCCCCGTCACGACCAAACTCGCGCATGACTACGGCGTTGCAAGGACCATGATATTCGCCGTCGTGGTGGCGGCATTGAGCGCTATCGGCTTTTATTACGCCGACGCCTTCTGGATGTGGTTCCCGCTTCGATTTACGTTTCATGGCGCGACCACCACCCTCTTCATCCTATCGGAATTCTGGATCAACGAGGCCGCACCTCCGCGGCGACGCGGGCTTGTGCTGGGGATCTATGCAACCGTCCTGGCAATCGGCTTTGCGAGTGGCCCCTTGCTTTTCTCGGCGCTCGGCAGCGATGGCATCCTGCCCTTCCTGGTGGGTGCCGGCATCATCATGCTCGCGGTGATCCCGATCTTCATCGCCCGGCACGAAAGCCCGGTGCTCGACACCAAGCCCGACCGGCATTTCTTCCACTATATTTTTCTGGTGCCCACCGCGACGGCAGCCGTCTTCGCTTTCGGGGCAGTTTCGGCAGGCGGCCTCTCACTCTTCCCGATCTATGC
Source organism: Neorhizobium sp. R1-B (assembly GCF_004368875.1). Lineage (NCBI taxonomy): Bacteria > Pseudomonadati > Pseudomonadota > Alphaproteobacteria > Hyphomicrobiales > Rhizobiaceae > Neorhizobium > Neorhizobium sp. R1-B. The sequence continues at coordinate 385,877 of NZ_SOEM01000002.1, read as the reverse complement.
GCTTCGCGAGCAATTGAGCGAGCAGCAGGCTGCGGTCCTTCTCACGGTAATGGGAATCGGCAACATGGCTTTTCAGATTCCCCTTGGCCTGATTTCCGATAAAATGCGCGACCGCCGACCGCTTCTGACCGCTATGGCAGCGCTGGGAGTTGCAGGCTCGCTGGCGCTCCCCATGCTGATCGAAAACTGGATCCTGATGGCCGTCGTCCTGTTTTTCTGGGGCGGCTGTGTGTCCGGGCTCTATACAGTGGGCCTGGCGCACTTGGGCGCAAGGCTGAGCGGCCCGGATCTTGCAGCCGCCAATGCGGCCTTTATCTTTTGCTACGCAGTGGGTACGGTCGCAGGACCGCAGAGCATCGGGGCCGCGATGGACGTCGGCGGCAATGACGGTTTTGCGTGGGCACTGGCCGGTTTCTTCGGCTTCTATGTGGTGGTTTCGGGCTGCCGCTTACTTTTCCGATCAAAACGAGGTTGACTTTTCGGGCGCGATTTGTAATTTCGCGCCAGATTTTGCCGTGGAGCTCACCCGCGTCCACGGCTTCATTTTTTTAGAGGCAGAACGACCATGGCGAAAGCTACGACCATCAAGATCAAGCTGCTGTCGACGGCTGACACCGGTTTCTTCTACGTCACGACGAAGAACAGCCGCACGATGACGGACAAGATGACAAAGACCAAGTACGATCCGGTTGCCAAGAAGCACGTTGAATTCAAGGAAACCAAGATCAAGTAAACCTTGATCCGAGGTTGTCAGAAGGCGCCGGCCGTCAGGCTTCAGGCGCCTTTTCTTTTGGCCGAGGTTCGGCCTTCGCTGCTCGACGCACTCGCATAAAAGAAAAGCGCCGCTCCCATGACATGGAAGCGGCGCTTTTTAAATGGGGGTCGACCAGCTTGCAATCACGGCACGAGGAACCGCTTTGGTATGCCTGCCAGTCGACCGACCCCACGACCCAGGAGATGCGGCGGACCTGAACATCATGGGGTATGACGATCCCTTTAGGGAACCCATAGTTTCGGTTGCGGCCAAAATTGCTCAAAACGAAAAGAAAATCAACAGATTCTTAACTCGATGTTCAATCCACATACCTTGTTGGTTAAAATTCACGCTGGAACATCTCCACGTCATCTGACTTTTGGAGAAACCCATCAACAATTGATGAAAATCAACCTTTTCTACTCAGGTAATTTTCAACAAACTATCGGCCGTTCCAAGAATAAGCTTTAGCGTCAGAGTGTTTTTTCTGCGCCCCGCAAAAAACGTGAAGCTGCATCAGCCCGCTAGTTTCATTCCACTTGGGAAATGGGTAGGCGATACAGCTTAAGACTTCTCGAAGCTGTTCAACCAGAAGATTTATGGTCTTCCTAGCAAGGTCTTTTTCTGTGCAAACTTTAATCCCCAAAAACCCTGCGCGAGGGGCAAATAATGAGGGATGAACAGCAGTGATTGCCGAAATCGAAAATCCATAGGCGTTCAAATAGGTATTTTAGAATTAAATGATTCTCTTATGCTGCGGCGGCGACTACTCGGTTGCGCCCGCCGTTCTTGGCTTCGTAGAGCGCCCGATCGGCCTGCTTCAAGAGTTGTTCCGGAGTTTCGGCTCCGTACGTGTTGCACGCGATTCCGAGTGACGCAGTGACGTTGAGGGCAGCGCCCGCACTCTTCAGAGAGAATGGTTGGCTTTCGATGATGCCGCGCAGGCGCTCGGCGATAGCGGTCGCGGCCACGGCATCGGTATCGGGCATCACGACCACAAATTCCTCGCCGCCGTATCGGCAGGCAAGATCGGCTCCCCTCACAGTGGAGCGTATGCGCGCAGCAAACTCTCTCAGCACCTCGTCTCCGGCATCATGCCCGTAGGTATCGTTGACGGACTTGAAGCGATCGATGTCGGTGATGCAAACGGAGAGTGGCCGGCCCCGCGCCGCGGCGCGGTTGAACAACACCTTCAGGTGGTTGTCGAGATAGCGGCGGTTATTGAGGCCGGTCAGCCCGTCGGTTACAGCAAGTTCGATCGTCTGGCGGACGCTCATCCTCAGGCGATCGTTATAGCGCTTGCGCTTGATCTGCGTCAGGACGCGGGCGATCAGCTCGTTCGGGTCAAGCGGTCGTACGATATAGTCATTGACGCCCAGATCCAGCGCCCGAACGATCAGGTCGTCGGCCCCCAGCTCCGTCACCAGCAATAGCGGGAGGAAGCGGGTACGCTCCAGCGAACGAAGCTGCGAGCAGAGACGCAAGGGATCATATTCGTCGAAATTGGCGTTGACGATGACCAGGTCGACCGGATTTTCCGCGGCTTCGAAGAGCGCCGCCTGCGGGTCGGACATTGCGATGACTTCGGCAATCGGCTTCAATGCCTTGACGATCCGCTCCTGAGAGCTTGCACGTCCATCGACCAGCAGGACCTGGGCAGGCTCCTCACGACCGTCTACCCCCTTCAATACATCTTCAAGCACGATATTGTGGGCGGTGTCGGCACGGATACGCAGCTCGTCCGTCAGGGCTTTCAATCTTACCAGGCTTTTTACGCGGGAAATGAGCTGCAGGTCATTGACCGGCTTGGTCAGGAAATCGTCGGCGCCGGCTTTTAAGCCCCGAACCCTATCGGAAGGCTGGTCGAGCGCGGTGACCATGACGACCGGAATATGGGCAGTCCGCGGATTGGCCTTCAGCCGCTCGCAGACTTCGAAACCATCGATGCCGGGCATCATGATGTCGAGCAGGATCAGATCGACATGGGTGCTTTCACAGATCGCAAGCGCCTTGTACCCGTCATCTGCCGTCAGCACATCGAAATACTCGGCGAGCAGCCGCGCTTCGAGCAGCTTCACATTTGCAGGAACATCGTCGACTACCAACAGGCGTGCGGTCATGCCATCCGATCCGATTTCACGCGTCACCCAGATAAGTCTTGATCGTCTCTATGAATTTCGGGACCGAAATCGGCTTGGAGACATAGGCTTCGCAGCCGCCCTGACGAATGCGTTCTTCGTCCCCCTTCATCGCGAAGGCAGTTACGGCGATCACGGGGATAATGTGAAGCTCATCATCCTCCTTCAGCCACTTGGTGACTTCGAGGCCCGAAACTTCCGGGAGCTGGATGTCCATGAGGATGAGGTCCGGCCGATGCTTGCGGGCGAGGTCGAGCGCCTCCATGCCATTGCGGGTCTGGATGGTATCGTATCCCGATGCTTCGATCAGGTCGCGGAAGAGCTTCATGTTCAGCTCGTTGTCCTCGACGATCATGACCCGTTTGGGCATAGCGATCCGTTCCTTAATCCCGCCTTGCAAGCGTGCCTTCTGTATATAAGCTCTGCCAACGGTCGATTCCACAGGCCTTATTTTAGGCATAGTAAGACGATTTGGTTGAAGAAAAGGTAACCTTCAGACGATGCGCCGCGAACCGACAAGAACCAACACCAGCGCGGCCAATGCGGAGGAAACGGCTGCCGCTGTGCTCGGCTGGCTGGCCAACGAGCCGGAGATGCTCGGGCGCTTCCTTGCTTTATCGGGCCTGCAGCCCAATCAAATGCGCCATGCCGTCAACGATCCGGGCTTTCTTGCGGGCATGATCGACTTCCTGATGGGGCATGAGCCCACATTGCTTGCGTTCTGCCAGGCAACGGATACCAGGCCGGAAACCGTGGCGGCGGCCTGGCAGCACTACGCCGGGACCAGCTTCGATTCCAGCGAATACTGAAATGACCAACCGCTCGCGTCCCTCCTCTCCATAAGATGCTCGACTCACCGCTGCCATCGTCCCGCTCCGAAACCCGCTGGAAGGCGCTGGGCGAGCGATCGACGGATGTCATGCGGTAAACTCGTGCGGACCTATATCCGTTCCGAGGACGCCCGACGTCAAAGCTCCAGCCGCATCAGCGGCCGGCCATCCTTGCGGCGGGCTATCACTTCGAAGCCGGCGGCGTCGAAGATCGCCGTCGAGCCGATGCACAGCGTCACCGATTTCGACTGCTTAACATGATCGATCGGACAGGCATCGACGAACCGCGCTCCCATCCGGCGCGCATAGTCGATGGCACCCGACAGCAGGCGGTGGCTCAGCCCTTTGCCCCGGAGCTTCGGCGTCAGGAAAAAACAGCTGACCGCCCAGACAGAGGGATCGGTTGCATCCGCCTCGTCCAGCGGGCGCGAGACGGTACGCGGCGAATTGAACTGCGGCACATCATGGCGCGGTCCGACCTGTACCCAGGCGACCGGCCCGCCATCCGCGTAGGCCAGAATGCCGGGCGGCGGACCAGCATTTATGCGGTTGTGGATATGATCCTTCCGCTCTTGCGGCTGCATCTTGGTGCGCACCGCATGCGGCAGGCGCAGAGCGACGCACCAACAGTGGCAGAAGGCACCCTGCGGGCCGAAGAGCATCTCGAAATCCTCCCAGCGCTCCGCTGTCACAGGCTCGAAATGAAGCTCGATATCCACGCCAAACCTCCACATCGCCCCTTGTGACTCGCGAGCTTAGGCCTTAACGTCGCGGTGTTCAACCTTTGTTCTCTGTCATGACGCCCACGCCTGATACGACATCCGGCTTCTGTCGCGACTGCCTTGCGGAGCAGAAGGCGCAAACGCGCCGGTGCCGCAGTTGCGGCAGCCCCCGCCTCCTATATCACAAGGAACTTTATGGGCTGACGCTGGCGCATATCGATTGCGATGCCTTTTATGCGACGATCGAAAAACGCGATAATCCAGACCTTGCGGACAAGCCGGTGATCATCGGCGGAGGCAAGCGAGGCGTCGTCTCGACTGCCTGCTATATCGCGCGGATCAACGGCGTTCGCTCTGCCATGCCGATGTTCAAGGCGCTGGAACTGTGCCCGGATGCGGTCGTCATCCGACCGAATATGGACAAATATGTCCAGGTGGGGCGCCAGGTGCGGCAGATGATGATGGATCTGACGCCATTGGTTCAGCCACTTTCCATCGATGAAGCCTTTCTTGAACTGGCTGGAACGCAGCGGCTGCATCACGATCCGCCGGCTCGCACGCTCGCCCGGCTCGCTACGCGGGTGCAGAGCGAACTCGGTATTACCATCTCGATCGGTCTTTCCTATTGCAAGTTTCTCGCCAAGGTCGCTTCCGATCTCGACAAGCCTCGCGGGTTTTCCGTCATCGGCCGCGAAGAAGCCCTGGAATTTCTCATGGCGCGTCCGGTGACGACCATCTGGGGGGTCGGCAAGGCCTTCAATGCCACCCTGGAGGCCGACGGCATCCGCACCATCGGCCAACTTCAGAGTATGGAGGAAAGCGACCTGATGCGTCGGTACGGGAGCATGGGGCAGCGCCTTTATCGCCTGGCGCGAGGCATAGACGACCGCGAGGTGCATCCCAACGAGGCGGCAAAGAGCGTCTCTGCCGAGACGACGTTCTTTGACGATATTTCGAGCCACGATGAACTGGTGCCGATCCTGCGCCGGCTTTCGGAAAAGGTCTCCACACGCCTTAAGAAACATGGAATCGCCGGGCAGACCGTCGTCCTGAAGATGAAGACTGCCGACTTCAAGGGCAGGACGCGCAATCGGCGGCTCGAGGATCCGACGCAGCTTGCGGATCGGATCTTCCGCACAGGCCTCTCCTTGATGGAAAGAGAAACCGACGGTACCAAGTTTCGATTGATCGGAATCGGGGTCACCGACCTCACCGATCCGGCCCTTGCCGATCCGCCGGACCTCGTCGACCAACAATCCGGCCGCCGCGCCGCAGCGGAGGCGGCGATGGACAAGCTGCGCGACAAGTTCGGCAAGGCGGCAGTGGAGACCGGTTACACCTTCGCAGACCGCCGTCGGGATCAATGAAATGTGATCCGTTTTCAACCACCACATTCGAACTTTTCGACCCGCGGAAAATCTTCGTTAAACCTCGTTAGCTAATATGCCGCCTGTGTATTGCGTATAGGGTCGAGACATGCTGCGTCGTATTGCGTTCGGAATTGGGCTCTTGTCTGCGACCATGCTGTCGCATCCGGCTTTGGCGGAAGGCGCCCGCACACTTCAGATCATCGTTTCCAAGGACAAGCAGCAGCTGGTCGTCTATGACGGAGCCAACGTCGTGACCACCTCCAAGGTGTCGACCGGCAAGGCCGGACATACGACACCGAGCGGGATCTTCTCGATCCTCGAAAAGCGCAAGTATCACGAGTCGAATCTCTATTCGAATGCGCCGATGCCGTGGATGCAGCGGCTGACATGGTCGGGCATTGCGCTTCACGAATCCAACAGCGTGCCCAATTATCCGGCGTCGCACGGCTGCGTCCGTATGCCGGGCGCATTTGCGAAGTCCCTCTTTCAGATGACCGAGCAGGGCGCGCATGTGATCATCACCGACGCGCCGGTCGAGCCCGAGCGGATAGACCATGCCGGTCTGTTCCGCCCCCGCAAACCGCTTCCGACCGGTCCCTTGATGTCCGACGTGGAGCTGCGCGCCTCTGCGATCCGCGCGGGCGATAGGCCCGTCGAAGTGGCCATGAACATCGTGCCGGGCAATCCTGCCGCCCCCCATCCAGCCCCTGCCCCTGCAATCGCCGCCACAGACCCTGACGCCGCCCCGCTCCGGATCCTGATCACCCGTCGAGGTGAACGGGAGACGCTGATGGATGCCCAGCTGCTGCTTCAGGATCTGGGTTTCGCGACAGGCGGATCGGACGGATATTCAGGGCCGCTTACCCGACAAGCCATTGCGGGCTTCAAGCGCTGGAAGGGGCTTTCCCAAAAGGGGCCGTTGCTGACACCTGACTTTCTGACCGCCCTTTACGAAGCGGCCGGCAAACCCCAGCCGCCGGCGGGTCAGATCATGGTGCGCCGGAATTTCGAGCCGCTGTTCGAAGCACCTGTCGGCATCAAGAATCCCGAAATCGCGCTCGGCACCCATTTCTTCACGGTGGACAAGGTGGAGCGTAACGCAGAAACGGCCGAATGGACCGCTCTGACGCTGCCGAATCAACTCGGCGAGGCGACCGAGCAGCGGCTCGGCATCACTGTCACCGTAGATCGCTCCGCACCGGCAACCGCTGCCAGCGCGCTCGATCGGATCGAGATCCCTGCCGATATTCGCGACCGGATCGAGACGCTTATGACCGACGGCACATCGGTAACGATAAACGACCAGGGTATCGGGCCGGAGACCGGCAAGGGGACGGATTTCGTCACTGTCACCCATCCGCAGCGCCAAGCAGCGGCCCAGGCATCCGTTACGAAGGTCCGCCCGGTGCGTCAGACATCCGCTGCCTTGAAGCCCCGCGGGATCGGGCTGTATTGAAAGCCTAAACCAATTCCACGTCGAGAACGCCCGGCGCTGTTCTGAGCGCTGCGGCTATCTCGGGGGAAATGCGGTATTTCTCCGTCAACTCCACCTCGATCTCCCGCTTGCCATCATCCTTGATGACGACGAAGGAGACGAGGCCGTCGCCCCTTGCGTTGAGGTGCCGCGCAACCGCCTTCAACGGACCGGAATCCCGGACATAGACACGCAGCGCCTTCTGCATCTGCACCGACTTCTCTTCAAGAGACTGGGCCGTCTGAATCCGCAACCCGATGCCTTCCGGCCGTTCTTCCGCCTGCACGGTAATCACCAGGGATTTGCCCGGCTCGAGGAGATCTCGATACTGCGCCAATCCTTCCGAAAACAGCACGGCTTCGAACTGGCCTGACGAATCTGAAAAAGCGACAATGCCCATCTTGTTGCCGGTGCGCGTCTTACGCTCCTGCTTGCTCGTTACCGTGCCGGCCAGGCGGCCGGCCGTAGCACCCTGCTTCACGGCAGCGGAAAATTCCGCAAAGGTCTGGACACGCATCTTGGCGAGCACGGCGGCGTAAGAATCAAGAGGGTGAGCCGACAGATAGAAGCCCAGGACCTGATACTCGCGCATCAGCTTTTCCGATGGCGTCCAGGGATTGAACTGCGGCAGGATGAGCTTCTCCGGGCCGGCGCTCGCCGACGATCCGAAGAAATCAGACTGGCCGCTAACCTTCTCCTCCTGCGCGCGCTGTGCATAACCGATGATGCGATCAAGACCGCCGAGGAGTTCGGCACGGTCTATTCCAAAGCAGTCAAACGCACCGGCGGAGATGAGGCTCTCCATCACGCGACGGTTGATCTGTTTCGGGTCGATACGAAGGCAGAAGTCCTCGATGCTCTTGAACGACCGATCGCCGCGCACGGCGGTAATATGATCAACGGCCGCTTCGCCCACACCCTTGAGAGCCGCGAGTGCGTAGTAGATCTTGTTTTCACCCGTTTCGAAATGCCGAAAGGAGGTCTGGACGGACGGCGGAACGACGTTAATCCCGAGACGACCGGCATCCTGGCGGAAGTCGTTCAGCTTCTCGCTGTTTGCCATATCGTAGGTCATCGATGCGGCAAGGAACTCGACGGGGAAATGCGCCTTCATATAGGCGGTCTGGTAAGAGACAATCGCGTAAGCGGCGGCGTGCGACTTGTTGAAGCCGTAATTGGCGAACTTGGCCAGAAGATCGAAGATATTGTCGGCCTGCGGCTTCGAAACGCCGTTCTTCACCGCACCGTCGACGAAACGGGCACGCTGCTTGTCCATTTCCTCCTTGATCTTCTTACCCATGGCGCGGCGCAGAAGATCGGCCTCGCCGAGCGAATAGCCTGACAGGACCTGGGCGATCTGCATGACCTGCTCTTGGTAGACGATGACACCCTGCGTCTCCTTGAGCAGATAATCGATCATCGGATGAATCGATTCGATCTCCTCCTCGCCATGCTTGCGGGCGTTATAGGTCGGGATATTCTCCATCGGTCCCGGACGGTAGAGCGCCACAAGCGCGATGATATCCTCAATGCAGTCCGGCCGCATGCCGATCAGCGCCTTGCGCATGCCGGCACTTTCCACCTGGAACACGCCGACCGTCTCGCCGCGCGACAGCATCTCGTAGGTCTTCTGATCGTCGAGCGGGATCTTTTCCAGCTCGACTTCGATGCCGCGTTTCCTGCAGAAATCCACCGCCGTTTTCAGCACTGTCAGGGTCTTCAGGCCGAGGAAGTCGAACTTTACGAGACCCGCCTGCTCCACCCACTTCATGTTGAATTGGGTCACCGGCATATCCGAGCGCGGGTCTCGATACATAGGCACGAGCTTGGACAACGGCCGGTCGCCGATAACGATGCCGGCAGCATGCGTCGAAGCGTGACGGTAAAGACCCTCGATCTTCTGCGCGATGTCCAGCAGTCGCGCGACGACAGGTTCCTTCTCGGCCTCCTCCCGAAGCTTCGGCTCCTCCTCGATCGCCTTGGAAAGCGGCGTCGGGTTGGCTGGGTTGTTCGGCACCAGCTTGCAGATCTTGTCGACCTGCCCATAGGGCATTTCCAGCACGCGACCGACGTCGCGAAGCGCGGCACGCGCCTGCAGCGAACCGAAGGTGATGATCTGCGCCACCTGCTCGCGACCGTATTTCTGCTGTACGTAGCGGATCACCTCTTCTCGGCGGTCCTGGCAGAAATCGATGTCGAAGTCCGGCATCGAGACGCGGTCGGGATTGAGGAAGCGTTCGAACAGAAGCGAGAAGCGCAGCGGATCGACGTCGGTAATGGTCAGCGCATAGGCGACAAGCGAGCCCGCACCTGAACCGCGGCCAGGCCCGACCGGGATGCCCTGCTGTTTCGCCCATTTGATGAAGTCGGCAACGATCAGGAAGTAGCCTGGAAACTTCATCTTCTCGATGACGCTGAGTTCGAAATCCAGTCGCTCCCGATAATCCTGTTCGGTAAAACCGCGAGTCATGCCCAGCGTGGCTATACGCTCTTCCAGACCTTCGATCGATTGACGACGAAGTTCGTCCGCCTCGGCACGTTCGGCTTCTGCCGGATCGTCGGTGGCGCCAGTAAAGCGCGGCAGGATTGGGTTGCGTGTCTTCAGAACGAACGAACAACGCCTGGCGATTTCGACGGTGTTTTCCAGCGCCTCCGGCAGGTCGGCAAACAGCGCGGACATTTCGGCACGGCTTTTCAAATAGTGGTCCGGTGTCAGGCGGAAACGGCTGTCGTCGGAAACGATGGCATTGTGAGCAACCGCCATCAGCGCGTCATGGGCGTCGTAGTCGGCTTTGGACGGAAAGAAGGCTTCGTTCGTGGCGACCAGCGGCAGGTCATGGTCGTAGGCAAGCGTCACGACCTTGTGCTCGTGGCGCCGGTCGTAGGCGCCGTGGCGCTGCAGTTCGACATATAGCCGGTCACCGAATATCTCCTTGAGCTTGAGCAGTCTTGCTTCGGCAAGCGTTGCGTTGCCTTCTTTCAGGACTACGTCCACCGGGCCGGTGCCGGCGCCGGTCAGGGCGATCAGGCCCTCGGTGCCGCCTTCCTCCAACCAGGAGCGGCAGATATGGGTGGAGTGATGCCCCTCACCGCTGAGATAGGCGCGGCTGATGAGGTCAACGAGACGTTCGTAACCGACGGCATTTGCCGCCAGCACGACGATCGTCGGTAGCTTGGCGAGTTGCTGGTGGCTGTTTCGCCGTTCATCCGAATGATCTTCCATATCGATCGACAGTTGGCAGCCGATGATCGGCTGTAACCCGTCGCCGACTGCCTTCTGGGCAAATTCCAGTGCAACGAAGAGATTGTTCGTGTCGGTGATGGCGATCGCGGGCTGATTGTCCGCTATCGCCTTGGAGAGTATCTTCTTAAGAGGCAGCGCTCCTTCCAGGAGCGAATAGGCAGAATGAACCCGAAGGTGCACAAATTGCGGGGAATCCCCTTGCCCTTCGGCACCCGATCCCATCTGCGTCAAATCTGCCATGTCCGCGCCATACCCATTTCCTGAATCGGGTCATTTTCCAGTGCGGCGTCCAGAGAGTCCAGATCGGATTTCCTTGCTCAACGTCTTTCGGAGACAGGCCGGGATGTCACATTGCCATGACGATCATGGAAAGGCTGGCCACGAAGGTGGCGATGGAAGCAAATGCGGCAATGTCACGAAGAAGGTCAGTCATCGTCGTCTCCCTTGTTCCTTTATGTTTTCAATTTGTTCTCATTTTGTTTGAGAGTCAACAGAGGAACAAAACGGGAATTGCGGATTTTGAATTATAGTTAAGAGGCGGGCATATGCGCCCTTTTCGCACGCTTGCGCGGCCAATCAGGCGTTTGCGGACGGCTTTGCAGAAATGAAGCGGCGCGCGATCATCCAGCAACCGACAGCCCAGGTGGCACCGCCGCACCAGCCGCCCAGCACATCCGTGGGGTAGTGGACGCCCAGATAAATCCGGCTGAAGCCGATTAGAAGCGTAAGAAATATAGCGGCGGCGATCAGGAAGATGCGGGTGGACCGATACTGCTGCGCTCGCGACAGGAGTGCTCCGAGCGTCAGATAGGTAACGGCGGAAAGCATGGCGTGACCGCTCGGAAAACTGAGGTCATGAACTTCGATCAGATGAGGCACGATATCCGGCCTCGGTCTCGCGACGCCAAGCTTCAAGGCGTTGCTGACCAGCCATCCGCCGAGGATCGACAGGAACATGAAGATCGCGATCGCCCTTTGCCTGGCGAGCAGAAGGTAAGTGGTCCCCATGATAGTCATCAGCGACAGCACCGTGGTGCCGCCGAGCGCGGTGATGTCATCGAAGGCATGGCTGAGCCAATAGGGACCCACCGGTATCGACAGGTCGGCTGTCGTCCTCAGGGCAAGCAGAATACGCTCGTCAAACGCACGCGTATCGCCTTCAACGACCTCGCTTGTCAGGTTGAAGAAGATAAACAGACCGCCCGCCAGAAATGCGAACATCATCAAACCGATCGGCTCGAAGGTCATGAACCTTTCGACGATCCTCTGTCTCATCCGAGAATGGAAGACCATGTTCTCCTTCCTGTTGTACTTTGTGCTGGTCTCAGACCGGGAGCGCATGACGCGCGTCGGAAAGCGTTGGCGGTGCGATGTTCCTGAAGCGGGCCTCGATCAGGCCATAGGCGCCGAAGGCGAAAAGACCAAGAGCCCCCAAGGCATACAAAATGGAACCGAATGGCAGCTGGCGTATCCAGGCGAGCGCGTCTGCCAGGCTTCCCGCTTGCGACGGGTCAACCGCGAATGCTGCATAGAGGAAAAATCCGCCGAGGATCAGAAAAACTGCACCCCGCGCCACGAGCCCATACATGCAGATACCGTTCAGGAGCGACCTCCGCTCCCAATCCGCGCCGAAATATTTCAAATAACTCTTTCTCATTCCCTTGACGATCTGTGCCACTCCGGCCGCGATGATGGCAATGCCCACCATCCCCACCAGATAGGGACCGAAGGGCTGCTGTATCAACCATGCAGCCCAGCTTTTTTCGTCGCCCGACTGGCTGCCGCCAAGCCCCACCTGCATTGCCTGCCCCAGGGCATAAAACGCCAGACTGGTATAGGTGGCTGCACTGACGAAAAGAGCGGCTCTTACCGCATAACCTTTGGCATCGGAGGCGTGCCGGTCGGTGTTGAAGACCGCCTGCACCACCCGCCACAGGACGAAACCAATCAGCCCGATGCCGATCAGCGCCAGCCAGATCGCACCGAGCGGTTGCTCCAGTACGAGCTGCAGAGCAGACTTGCTGTCAGGCTCCCCGCCGCCAAAGCTCGTCAACAGCGCCATGCCACCAATGAGAACATAAACGATACCGCGAGCAGCATAACCAAAGCGTGCCAGCCGTTCGAACTTCGCTTCCTTCAGCATCCGGCTCCTCCATGAGGCAGATGCAACGCATGTCTGCGATCCCTGTTCCACCCGGCCGTTAGGAAGTGGTGAGGTCAACGGTCCGGCGAGGGTCGGCAAAAGACCTCCGTATTGACCGGAGGTTCGTCACATTTCCACGACTTTGCCGCCTTGGATCGTCACGCGGCGGTCCATACGTTGAGCAAGATCATGATTGTGAGTGGCGATCAGGGCAGCCAGACCTGATTGGCGCACCAGTGCTTCAAGCGCCTCGAAAACGTATGATGCCGTCTTCGGATCGAGATTGCCCGTCGGCTCGTCTGCCAACAGCACGCGCGGCGCGTTCGCCACGGCTCGTGCGATTGCCACGCGTTGCTGCTCGCCGCCGGAAAGCTCCGCCGGACGGTGGTCGGCCCGGTGGCCTATGCGCATGTAGTCGAGGAGCTGGCTTGCTCGCTCCTTGGCCTCGGTCTTGGCAAGACCCGCAATGAGCTGCGGCATCATGATGTTTTCCAAAGCCGAGAATTCAGGCAGGAGATGATGGAACTGGTAGACGAAGCCGATCTGGTTGCGCCGGATGGCTGTGCGTTCGTCGTCGCTCAGATCGTTGCAGGGCTGGCCGGCGATGAAGACTTCGCCACCGTCTGGATGTTCCAGCAGACCGGCAAGATGCAGCAAGGTCGATTTACCGGTGCCGGACGGTGCAACCAGGGCAACGGTCTCTCCGCTTCTAAGCTCGAAGTCAGCCCCCTTGAGGATCGAAAGCGTGGTCTCGCCCTGGCCGTAAATACGTTCGACGCCAGAGAGTTGCAGGACGGGTTTACGTGCCAAGGATGCGGGTCCTATTCGTACCGAAGGGCCTGGACTGGATCGAGCTTCGAGGCCCGCCATGCAGGGAAGATCGTCGCGATGAAGGAGAGCGCCAACGCCATGATCACGACCGACAGGGTTTCGCTAAAGCTCATCTCGGCCGGCAGCTGGCTCAAGAAATAAAGCTCCGGATCGAAGAGCACGGTGCCTGACAACCACGAGAAGAACTGCCGGATCGACTCGACGTTGAGACAGACGACGACGCCGAGCACCACGCCTGCGATCGTACCGACGATGCCGATCGCAGCCCCGGTCATGAAGAAGATCCGCATGATTGCGCCGGCCCCCGCGCCCATGGTGCGCAGGATCGCGATATCGCTGCCCTTGTCCTTCACGAGCATGATGAGACCGGAGATGATGTTGAGCGCTGCCACCAGCACGATCAGAGTCAGGATCATGAACATCACGTTCCGCTCTACCTGTAGCGCGGAGAAGAAGGTCTGATTGCGCTGGCGCCAGTCGGTGATGAATATTTGTCGTCCGGCGGCTGCTTCCACCAGCGGGCGCAATGCATCGACATTATCCGGATTGTCGACGAAGAGCTCGATCGATTGCACGATGCCATCGGCGTTGAAATAGAGCTGCGACTCCTCAAGCGGCATATAGATGATCGTCGCATCGTATTCCGACATGCCAATCTCGAAGATGCCGGATACGGGATAGGATTTCACGCGCGGATTGACGCCCATGGGAGTAACGTCTCCCTCGGGCGAAATAAGTGTGATCTGATCGCCTGCACTCAGGCCGAGCTGCGCCGCGAGCCTTGAACCAACAAGCACGCCCTGCCCCGAGGCAAAACCCACCATGTCGCCGGATTTTACGTTTCCGGCGACCTCGGCCAGCTTTTCAAGATCTTCCGGACGGACGCCGCGAACCAGGGCTCCAGACCCCGCACCGCCGCGACCCGAAGCCAGTGTCTGCCCCTCCACCAGGGGCAGAGCCATCTTCACCCCAGGGACGGCCGCGAATTTCCGCGTCAGCTCGGCGTAATCGTTAAAAGGACCGTCGATCGGCTGGACGATCATATGGCCGTTGATGCCAAGGATCCGGGAAATGAGCTCGGTGCGGAAACCGTTCATTACCGCCATGACGATAATGAGCGTTGCAACACCGAGCATGATGCCGACGAAGGAGAAACCAGCAATGACGGATATAAACGCCTCGCGTCGCCGAGAGCGGAGGTAACGCCAGGCGACCATGCGCTCGAAGGCCGAAAAAGGGCCTGCCGAAGGGGAGCGCCCCGCCTTTTCCGCTTCACCATTCGTCGCGACGCTCGCCATGCCGTCTCCTCAACCAGCCCAGTCTCTGTCTTTGACAGTTCCAGACAGATGATCTGGAACTGCTCCGGCAAATCGCCGTATCAGGCCCCGGCGAGCTTGTTCATGGCCGCTTCGAGGGTAAGCACTTCGCGCTCGCCCGTCTTGCGGTTCTTAAGCTCCACCTCGCCGTTGCCGGCGGAGCGCGGACCGACAATCACCTGGAACGGCACGCCGATCAAATCGGCCGTGGCGAACTTGGTCCCGGCGCGCTCGTCGGTATCGTCATGAAGTACGTCCTTGCCAATCGTCGTCAGCCCGCTGTGAACGGTTTCGGAGAGACGATCGCAGGCGTCGTCGCCCGGCTTCATGTTGATCACCACGACGTCAAAGGGCGCCACCGATGCCGGCCAGATGATTCCATTCTCATCATGCGATGCTTCTATGATGGCGGGAACAAGGCGGGTCGGTCCGATACCATAGGAACCCATGTGAACAAGGTGTTCCTTGCCGTCCGGACCTTGCACCTTGGCGCCCATGGGCTCTGAATATTTGGTGCCGAAATAGAAGATATGGCCGACTTCGATACCCCGGGCTGAAAGCCGGTCGCCTTCGGGGATGGCATTGAACGCTGCCTCATCATGCATCTCGGAGGTCGCCGCATAAACCGACGTCCACTTGTCGAAGATCGCCTGCAGGCCTGCGACATCGTCAAAATCGGTTTCCGCACCGGGAATTTCGAAATTTACGAAATCCTTGTGGGAAAATACTTCCGACTCGCCGGTCTCGGCCAGGATGATGAATTCATGAGAAAGGTTGCCGCCGATCGGGCCGGTATCGGCGCGCATCGGAATGGCGCGCAACCCCAACCGCGAGAACGTGCGCAGGTAGGCGGCAAACATCTTGCGATAGGAATGTTCGGCAGCTTCCTTCGTCAGATCAAACGAATAGGCATCCTTCATCAGGAACTCGCGGGACCGCATGGTGCCAAACCGCGGACGGATCTCGTCACGGAACTTCAACTGGATGTGGTAGAGGTTGAGCGGCAGGTTCTTGTAAGATTTGACATAGGACCGAAAGATGTCCGTGACCATTTCCTCGTTGGTAGGACCATAAAGCATCGGCCGATCCTGGCGGTCCTTGATGCGCAGCATTTCCTTGCCGTAGGCGTCGTAACGACCGCTTTCCTGCCAGAGTTCGGCTGACTGCAGCGTCGGCATCAAAAGCTCGATCGCACCGGAGCGGTTCTGCTCCTCGCGAATGATGGCGTTGACCTTGTCCAGAACCCTCTTGCCGAGCGGCAGCCACGAATAGATGCCCTGGCTCTGCTGGCGGATCATGCCCGCGCGCAGCATCAGCCGGTGGGAGACGATTTCCGCTTCCTTGGGATTTTCCTTCAGAATGGGCATAAAATAGCGGGAAAGGCGCATCGAGATTTCCGAGGTTGCCGGGCCGATTTCTCGGTCGAGGAATCAGGCCATTTTGTAAGGATATCGCGCGGCTACATAGCGGTTTCAGAGAAGGATGGGAACCCGCTCCCGCAGGAATCGCGAGAAAGCCGACGATTCGAGACCGCGCTTGAAGATCGCGAAAAAGTGGGGATTTCATGGCAAGTCCGCGACATTTGTGTCAACGAAAAAATTTTATCGAAGTGTGTCAAAAATACAAAAAAATCGAGTGACAAAGCCCAACCGTTGAGCTAGGTTCAGCTCACAAAAGAGGCAAGGAGTTCAAATTCTTGCCATTTCGCGGTCAAGTCTTGGGAGGATCAGATCTTAGGCGCGCTTGTTCGCTGCCCCGGTAACGGTTAAGGATCACGCGAAACTAGAAACAAGGCTTAACCGCCTTGTTTTTTTTTGCCTTTAAATCCCAAAGCGCCTCTGCGGCGTGATTGACGCGCCCGCTATGCATAGGAAACGTAACAGGAATATGACATGCTTCGTGCGGTAGTTTCTATTCGAAGCTTGGCACGATGTTCGGAATATTGGTGATCCCGAAACCGAACCAGGTCGAAGCCAGATAATAGGTAGCGTAAAGCAAAGCGGAGATCAGAGTTGTGAGTATCACGACCCGGCCGCCGCGGAATTTGGTAGGAGCACTCTCGACCGTTCCGACAGTCACTTCGCCGTCTTCCTGCTGACTGCGGTAGCCAAGCGGCAGGACCATGAAGAGGACAGTCCACCAAAGAATAAAATAGATGGCCGCGACCGTCAGCAGGGACATGATCTCTTTCCCGAATTTAAGAAACAGGCGGCGTTATAGGACGAAAGCGTGTGAAGCTCAAACGACGGCGGCGGACGGGATGTCGCAGCTTGCGAAAGTGAATCCGGGTCGGCGCTTAACTCGCGGAAGGAACTGTGATTTCCGGATTCTTGGTACTAGTTCAGACCTCTTCGAGTTCGATGAGGGTGCCGTTAAAATCCTTGGGATGAAGGAAGATGACCGGCTTTCCGTGTGCACCAGTTCTCGGATTGCCGTCACCAAGCACACGCGCGCCCCCTGCCTTCAGCCGGTCGCGCGCAGCCAGGATATCGTCCACTTCGTAACAGATGTGGTGCATGCCACCCGCCGGGCTCTTCTCCAAAAAAGCGGCAATGGGTGAGTCCGCGCCAAGGGGCTCGAGAAGCTCGACCTTGGTATTTTCGAGCTCCACGAAGACCACCGTGACGCCGTGTTCCGGAAGAGCCTGGGCCTGGGATACGCGCGCCCCCAAAGTGTCGCGATAGGTCGCGGTGGCGGCAGATAGGTCCGGCACCGCGATGGCTATGTGATTGACGCGTCCCAGCATGATCTCTTCCTTCCGGCCTGACCTTTAAAGCCGCGTGACGAATACCGTGACGACCGGCTTCTTGCCCCATGTTTCGTTGGCGGCGGCGCGCACTGCCCGGCGGACCGCCTCGCGCAGCATGTCGAGATCCTTGCGGCGGGCGCGAGGAATGCTTTCTACGGCTCCAAGCACGGCATCGTAGAGTGCATCCTCCATGTCCTCGCCTTCGTCATCAAATTCCGGCAGGCCGAACGATACCAGATCGGGATCCGTCAGGAACTCATAGCGGTTGTCGAGAAGCACATTCACTGCCACATGACCGACATAGGAGAGCTTGCGCCGATCGCCGATGCCCATTTCATCGAAATCGCCGATGAGCTTGCCGTCCTTGAATATCCGGCCGTGCGGCGCCTCGTCGACGACTTCAACCGGTCCCGGCGCAAGCCGAAGTATATCGCCGTTGCGCACCCGCGGCACGGTCTTGATACCGGCCGATGCAGCAAGTTCGGCCTGCGCCGTCAGGTGCGCAGCCTCGCCATGCACGGGCACCAGAATCTGCGGCCGCGTCCACTCGTACATCTTGAGGAGTTCATTGCGCCTCGGATGGCCCGAAACATGCACCAGCGCATCTGAATCCGTGACGATCTTGATGCCCTGCTCGATGAGGCCATTCTTGATTTCGATAATGGCCTTTTCGTTGCCCGGAATGGTACGCGATGAGAAGACCACCGTATCTCCGGCCGACAGCGCAACGTTGCGCATCTCGTCGCGCGAGATCTTGGCAAGCGCTGCGCGCGGCTCGCCCTGGCTGCCCGTGAGGATAACGACGATCTTGTCGCGCGGAATATAGCCATATTCGTCTTCGGCTATGAACGGCTTCAAGCCTTCCATAATGCCGATGTCGCGGGCGACATCGACGACGCGCTTCAAGGAGCTGCCGAGCAGCAGCACCTCCCGGCCTGCTGCCTCCGCGGC
The DNA here is from genome assembly GCF_004368875.1 of Neorhizobium sp. R1-B. Lineage (NCBI taxonomy): Bacteria > Pseudomonadati > Pseudomonadota > Alphaproteobacteria > Hyphomicrobiales > Rhizobiaceae > Neorhizobium > Neorhizobium sp. R1-B. The sequence continues at coordinate 367,355 of NZ_SOEM01000002.1, read as the reverse complement.
CTGCGCGATCGAGCGGATGCGGCCGACATTCGATGAAAAGGTTGTAATCGCAACGCGGCCTTCGGCTTCTTCGATCACCTTGCGCAGTCCCTCGGAGACCTCCTCTTCGGAAGGCGACACGCCTTCGCGCATCGCATTGGTGGAGTCGCACATGAGGGCCAGCACGCCCTCGTCTCCCAGCTGACGGAACCGATGTTCGTCGGTCAGCGGCCCGAGTGTGGGCGCCGCATCGATCTTCCAGTCGCCGGTATGGACGACATTGCCGAGCGGCGTGCGGATGACGAGCGACATCGGCTCGGGGATCGAATGATTGACCCCCACCGCCTCGATTTCAAAGGGGCCGATATTGATCCGGTCACCCGCCTTGAAGATCGTGACGGGAATATCGGCGCGGGAGCCTTCGTAGTTTCGCTTCGCTTCCAGCATGCCCGCCGTAAACGGCGAGGCATAGACCGGTACGTTGAGACCCGGCCACAGGTCGTTCATCGCACCGTAATGATCCTCGTGGGCATGTGTGATGATCATGGCCTTGAGGTTGTTGCGCTGACTTGCGAGATAGCGGATGTCCGGGAGAACCAGATCGACACCCGGCAGGTCAGGCCCCGGAAAGGTAACCCCGCAATCGACCATGATCCACTGGCGCTTCTCCGGCGAACCATAGCCGTAGAGGGCGAGGTTCATGCCGATCTCGCCCACGCCGCCGAGCGGCAGAAACACCAGTTCTTCCTGTTTTGCCATTTCTCTCTTATTCCGTTCTGTCGAAAAATACATCACCGGCGGCAATCGGCAAAATCTCGCCGTGCCCGGTGTCCAGCATCAGAAACCCCTTGTCATCGATACCTGCGAATGTTCCGACAAGCGAGCGGTCGGACAGGTTTACGGTGATTTTTTCGCCGATGCCACAGGCGACGGCACGCCAGCGCCTGCTGATCTCTGTCATGCCACGCCCCTCGTCCCAAACTTTCAGAACATCGGCCATCTCCCTGAAGAGATGAGCAAAAACCTCTTCCGGAGACGCGCCAAAGCCATGATCGGCGAGCCGGGTGACACCATAGGGCACATCCTGCGGCATGTGGCGGATATTGATGCCGATACCGATGACGAGTGCACGGCGGCCGTCCGGCAGCCCCTCGCCTTCCAGTAGAATGCCGCAGGTCTTCCTGCGTCCGATCAAGATATCATTCGGCCATTTAACTTCGACCGGATCGCCACCCGGCGGCAGCACGGCTCGGATCGCCGCATGCACGGCAACAGCGACGGCCAGGGGCAGCGAGGCCAAACGTTCAGGCGGAGCCGGGTCGATCAACAGCAAGGAGGCGTAGAGGTTGCCGGGCTCCGACGTCCAGGCGCGCCCTCGCCTTCCGCGTCCGGCAAGCTGGCGGCTGGCGGTGATCCACGACAAACCGAAATCGCCCGCGCGAGCGCGGGCGAGACATTCGCTATTTGTCGAACCAACTTCGCTCAGAGCTTCGTGGCGAAACTCATCAAGCGAAAAGCGGCTGCCCCGACTTGGCATCCTCAGAAGAAGGACTTGGCTGCCGCATTTGCAGCGATGCCGATCGGGCCACCAAAGAGTACGTAGGCTGTGACGAAGAGCCCGGAAAGGCCAAAGACAAGGCGCAACTCACCGGAAATGCGGGCAAATTCGCCTTGGGCTTCATCAAACCACATGAGCTTGACGATGCGCAGGTAATAATAGGCACCCACGACGGACGAAAGTACGCCGATGACCGACAATGCATAGAGCTTGGCTTCGATCGCTGCCACGAACACGAAATACTTGGCGAAGAAGCCTGCCAGCGGCGGGATACCCGCCATGGAAAACATCAGCGCCGTCAGCACGATCGCCATGAAAGGCTTGGTGGAAGAAAGCCCGGCGAGATCGTCCACGTTTTCGACATTGCCGCCTTCCTTGCGGCGCATCGCCATGATGCAGGCGAAGGTTCCAAGCGTCATGACCATGTAGATCGTCATGTAGAGGACGACGCCGGATACGCCGGTTTCGGACCCTGCAGCAAGACCTACCAGTGCGTAGCCCATATGGCCGATCGAGGAATAGGCCATCAGCCGCTTGATGTTGCGCTGGCCGATCGCGGCGAAGGAACCGAGCAGCATCGAGGCGATCGACACGAAGACGATGATCTGGCGCCAGTCGGCCAGGATCGGCAGGAAGGCTTCCGATACGATGCGCACCAGGATCGCCATCGCAGCAACCTTCGGGCCAGCCGCAAAGAATGCCGTGACGGGGGTTGGCGCGCCTTCATAAACGTCCGGCGTCCACATGTGGAACGGCACAGCCGAAATCTTGAAGCAGGCGCCGGCGAGTATGAAGACCATGCCGAAGATGAGGCCCATATGCCGGGGCTCAGAGCTCAGTATGCCGGCGATTTCGTCGAAACCGGTATTACCGGTGAAGCCGTAGACCAGCGACATGCCGTAAAGCATCATGCCGGAAGACAGGGCGCCGAGGACAAAATATTTAAGGCCGGCTTCCGTCGAGCGGATGCTGTCGCGGTTGAAGGCCGCGATGACATAGAGCGCCAGCGACATCAATTCGAGGCCGAGATAGAACGCAATGAGATCGTTTGCCGAGATCAGCAGCATCATCCCGAGCGTCGAAAGCACCAGCAGAACCGGAAATTCGAAGTGGTCGAGCTGATCCGACTGGGCACGGCCAACCGACATCACCATGGCGGTGATCGAACCGATCAGAGCGATGACTTTCATGAACCGGGCAAAGGGATCAAGCATGAATGCGCCGCCATAGGCTTCGCCCTCGCCCGGCATGAAGATCAGCCACAGTCCGGCGACCAAAAGCAGCGCCACCGCAAGACCCGTGACCGTCGACGTCGACTTGTCGCCGGAGAAAACTCCGATCATCAGGAGAGCGAGCGAACCCACGGCCAGAATGATCTCCGGCATCGAGAGCTGCAGGCTTAGAGAGAGTATTTCAGCGGTCATGTCCTGTCGTGTCCCGTCTCAGTGCACATTGAGTGCAAGGTCTTTCGCCGCCTGCAGGGCTGCGGAATAATTGTTCACCAGCTGGTCTACCGAGGCCGCCGTCGCATCGAAGATCGGGGCCGGATAGAAGCCATAGAAGATGGTAAGTGCGACCAGCGGATAGAGAATGAGCTTCTCACGCGCCGAAAGGTCGAGCAGACCTTTAAGGCTTTCCTTTTCCAGCGCGCCGAAGATCACCCGGCGGTAGAGCCATAGCGCATAGGAGGCCGAAAGGATGACGCCCGTGGCAGCGAAAAGCGCGACCCAGGTATTGACCCGAAAGACGCCGATGATCGTCAGGAATTCGCCGACGAAACCGGAGGTGCCCGGCAAGCCGACATTCGCCATCGTGAAGATCATGAAGGCGACGGCATATTTCGGCATATTGTTGACAAGCCCGCCATAGGCCGCGATTTCGCGGGTGTGGAGGCGATCGTAAACGACGCCGACGCAGAGGAAGAGCGCGCCGGAGACGATGCCGTGCGACAGCATCTGGAAGAGCGCTCCCTGGAGGCCCTGCACATTGGCCGCAAAGATGCCCATGGTGACGTAACCCATATGGGCAACGGAAGAATAGGCGATCAGCTTCTTGATGTCGTCCTGCATCATCGCGACCAGCGAGGTATAGATGATCGCCAGCACCGACAGCGTGAACACGAAAGGCGCGAAGTAGTCGGATGCCAGGGGGAACATGGCAAGCGAGAAGCGGACGAAACCGTAGCCGCCGAGCTTCAGCATGACGCCGGCCAGGATGACCGATCCGGCCGTCGGAGCCTGGACGTGGGCGTCCGGAAGCCAGGTATGGACAGGCCACATCGGCATCTTGACCGAAAAGGCCGCAAAGCAGGCGAGCCACAGCCAGGTCTGCATGCCGGCCGGGAAGCCGTATTTCAGGAGTTCGGTGATATCGGTCGTGCCGGTCTGCCAGTACATGGCCATGACGGCAAGCATCATCAGCACGGAACCGGTCAGGGTGTAGAGGAAGAACTTATACGACGCGTAGACCCGGTCCTTGCCGCCCCAAACGCCGATGATGACGAACATCGGAATGAGGGTCGCTTCGAAAAAGACGTAGAAGAGTACGATATCCAGCGAAACGAAGACGCCGACCATGACCACTTCCAGGAGGAGGAAGGCGATCATGTATTCTTTGAGGCGCTTGCCCACGGAATCCCAACTGGCAAGTACGCAGAAGGGCATCAGGAAGGTGGTGAGGATGACGAACAGCATGGAAATGCCGTCGACGCCCAAATGATAAGAGATGCCGGTGCCGAGCCAGGCATGCTTCTCGACCATCTGGAAGCCCGGATTGGAATTATCGAAACCGATCCAGATGAACAAGGATACCACGAAGGTGAAGGCCGTCGTGAACAGGGAGACGTTCAGGATATTGCGGCGACCGTAGGGACCCTCCTCCCGCGTGAGCAGCAGCAGCAGGACGCCGACCAGCGGCAGGAAGGTGACCGTCGAGAGAATTGGCCAGTCGGTCATTACATTGAGCTCCCGAGCATCATCCAGGTGACGAGGGCGGCGATGCCGATCAGCATCGCGAACGCATAGTGATAAAGGTAACCGGACTGCAGCTTGACGACCCGGTTGGTGACGTCGACCACGCGGGCGGCAACGCCGTTCGGGCCGTAGGTATCGATGACGCCGATGTCACCCTTCTTCCACAGGAACCGGCCGAGCGCCTTCGCGGAGCGGACGAAGAGGAAGTCGTAGAGTTCGTCGAAGTACCATTTGTTGAGCAGGAACTCGTAGAGGACCTTTTGCGACTGCGCCAGACGATGCGGCGTCGAAGGCGACTTGATATACATGTACCAGGCCGTCACGAAGCCGATCGCCATGGCGATGAAGGGGCTCCACTTCACAAGCGCCGGCACATGGTGGAATTCTTCAAGAATTTCATTTTCCGGCAGCGTGAACAGGGCGCCCTTCCAGAACTCCGCATATTCGTGACCGAAGAAATAACCTTCGAAGAGAACACCGGCCAAAACGGCGCCGACCGCCAGCACGTAGAGTGGCGCCAGCATGACCATCGGCGATTCATGCACATGGTGCATCACGTCGGCGGAGGCGCGTGGCTTGCCGAAGAAGGTCAGGAAGGCCAGGCGCCAGGAATAGAAGCTGGTGAAAAGCGCGGCGATCACCAGAAGCGTGAAAGCAATGCCGGATACCACCGAATGGGAGGCATAGGCACTCTCAATGATCACGTCCTTGGAGAAGAACCCGGCGAAGCCGAACATGGTGCCTGGAATGCCGACGCCAGTCAGCGCAAGCGTGCCGATCGTCATCATCCAGAAGGTGATCGGGATATGCTTCCGCAAGCCGCCCATGTAGCGCATGTCCTGCTCACCATCCACAGCGTGGATGACCGAGCCGGCGCCGAGGAACAGCAGCGCCTTAAAGAAGGCGTGCGTGAAGAGGTGGAAGATCGCCGCGCCATAGGCACCGACCCCGAGCGCCACAAACATGTAACCGAGCTGCGAGCAGGTCGAATAGGCAATGACGCGTTTGATGTCGTTCTGCACCAGGCCGACCGTCGCTGCGAAGAAGGCGGTGATTGCACCGATGAACGTCACGACAACGAGTGCATCGTGCGACAATTCGAAGATCGGGGACATGCGGGCGACAAGGAAGACGCCGGCCGTGACCATGGTTGCTGCATGGATGAGAGCCGAAACCGGAGTCGGGCCTTCCATCGCGTCCGGCAGCCAGGTGTGCAGGAGAAACTGGGCCGACTTGCCCATGGCGCCCATGAAGAGCAACAGGCAGACGACGGTTATCGCATTGGCCTTGTCGAGCGTCATGCCGAAGATGTTGACGATCGCCTGTCCAGCCTCCGGGGAGCCTTCGGCTGGCAGATAGCTGGCGGCAGCGGCAAAGATCGTTTCGAAGCTGATCGAGCCGAACAGGACGAACACACCGGCAATGCCAAGGACGAAACCGAAATCGCCGACGCGGTTGACGATGAAGGCCTTCATGGCTGCGGCTGAAGCCGACGGCTTCTTGTACCAGAAACCGATCAGCAGATAGGAGGCGAGACCGACGCCTTCCCAGCCGAAGAACATCTGGGCGAGGTTGTCGGAGGTCACCAGCATCAACATGGCAAAGGTGAAGAGCGACAGATAGGCGAAGAACCGCGGCCGATGCGGATCGTGATGCATGTAGCCGATCGAATAGATGTGCACCAACGTCGAGACGGTATTGACGACAACGAACATGACCGCCGTCAGGGTATCGACGCGGAAGGCCCATTCGACATCGATGCCGCCGGACTGGATCCAGCGCATGACCTCGACCTTGATGACCTCATGGCCTTCACCATGGGCAAGGGCCACGTTGAAGAAAACGATCCAGGAGAGGATGGCCGCGATCACCATGAAGCCGCTGGTGACGTATTCGGACGCCTTGGCGCCGATCGAGCGACCGAACAGGCCGGCGATCAGGAAGCCGATCAGGGGAAGGAAGACGATTGCCTTGTAGATCATGACCTGATCAGCCCTTCATCATATTGACGTCTTCGACGGCGATCGAACCACGGTTGCGGTAGAAGACGACGAGAATTGCAAGACCGATGGCCGCTTCCGCAGCAGCAACGGTCAGAATGAACAACGCGAAGACCTGGCCGACGATATCGTTCAGGAAGGAGGAGAAGGCCACCATGTTCAGGTTGACCGAAAGCAGGATCAGTTCGACCGACATCAGGATGATGATGACGTTCTTGCGGTTCAGGAAGATGCCGAAAACGCCGAGAATGAAGAGGATGGCGCTGACCGTGAGATAATGGGAAAGTCCGATTTCCATTTCTTTTTTCCTTTTTCCGCCTCAGACGCCCTGACCCGGCTTGACCTTGACCACCTCGACGGCGGTCGCGGGCGTACGGGCCACCTGCTTGGAAATATCCTGGCGTTTGATGTTGGTGCGGTGACGCAGCGTCAGCACGATCGCGCCAATCATCGCCACAAGAAGGACAAGGCCGGCGATCTGGAAGAAATACACATAATTCGTATAAAGCACGTCGCCGAGGGCGGCGGTGTTGGTGCGCACCGTCGGGTTCGGGATCGGCATGGTGATCGACCGCGCCGCATCGGGAGTCAGGACACTGCCGCCAATGACGACGATCAGTTCCGCCGCGACGATCAATCCGATGAGTATCCCGACCGGCGCGTATTGCAGCACGCCCGAGCGCAGTTCCGCGAAGTCGATATCGAGCATCATGACGACGAAGAGGAAGAGAACCGCAACCGCGCCGATATAAACGACCAGCAAGATCATCGCCAGGAATTCGGCGCCCGTCAGCAAAAAGAGCCCGGCCGAATTGAAGAAGACGAGGATGAGGAAGAGCACCGAGTGGACCGGGTTCTTGGCCGAAATGACCATAAACGCCGACGCCACCGCGATGAACGCGAAGAGATAGAAGAAGATAGCCTGCAGACCCATCGTGGTGCCTTTTCGTCCCTCAGCGGGATCGGAGCGAGTGCCCCTTCCCGTCGAAACCCGGCCGCGTTCTACGCACCGGGCATTTCATCCAGATATCATCGGCGCACTGCCCGCAGACGCGGCGGCACCGACAGATGCGTCCCGCCCTTAGCGATAGGGCGCATCCAGAGCGAGATTGCGGGCGATTTCCCGCTCCCAGCGGTCGCCGTTCTCGAGAAGCCGCGCTTTGTCGAAATAAAGCTCTTCGCGCGTCTCGGTCGAGAACTCGAAGTTCGGTCCCTCGACAATCGCGTCGACCGGGCAGGCCTCCTGGCAGAAACCGCAATAGATGCACTTCACCATGTCGATGTCGTAACGCACGGTGCGGCGGGTGCCGTCGTTGCGGCGCGGGCCTGCTTCGATGGTGATGGCCTGGGCAGGACAGATCGCCTCGCAGAGTTTGCAAGCGATGCAGCGCTCCTCCCCGTTCGGATAGCGGCGAAGGGCGTGCTCGCCGCGGAAGCGCGGCGAATAATACATCTTTTCGAACGGGTAGTTGATCGTTGCCTTCTGCTTGAAGAAGTAGCGCATCGACAGGAAGAACGCGCCTACAAACTCCTTTAGGAACAACGAATTAATGGCTTGGCCGAGACTTGCCATCCTTATTCTCCAATGATGCCAGAAGCCAAGATGGTCATAGTCATGCCCACCCTGCCAGCTTCAGCACGAATGCGGTGATGATGACCATGGCAAGCGACAGCGGGAGGAACACCTTCCAGCCGAGCCGCATGAGTTGGTCGTAGCGGTAGCGAGGCACGAAAGCCTTCACCATTGCAAAGAGGAAGAAGACGAACGATCCCTTCAGCACGAACCAGATAATGCCGGGAACCCAGTTGAGAACGGCAATATCGAGCGGCGGCAGCCAGCCTCCCAGGAAAAGGATCGTCGTCAGCGAGCAGATAAGCAGGATGGCGGCATATTCGCCAAGCATCAGCATCATGTACGGAGCGGAGGAATATTCCACCATGTAGCCCGCAACCAGCTCCGATTCCGCTTCCGGAAGGTCGAATGGCGGACGATTGGTTTCCGCCAGTCCCGAGATGAAGAAGATCACGAACATCGGGAACAGCGACAGCCAGTGCCAGTCGAGGAACGAGTTCGGCAGGCCGACCATCGTGCCGAGACCGTCCTTCTGTGCATAAACGATGTCGGTGAGGTTCAAGGAGCCCACGCAGAGGAGAACCGTCACGATCACGAAGCCGATCGACACTTCGTAAGAAACCATCTGCGCCGCAGAACGCAAAGCACCGAGGAACGGATACTTCGAGTTCGACGCCCAGCCCGACATGATGATGCCGTAGACTTCAAGGGAAGAGATCGCGAAGACGTAGAGAATGCCGACATTGATGTTGGCGATCACCCAGTTTTCGTTGAGAGGGATGACGGCCCAGGTGGCCAGCGCCAGCGTCACGGACACGAGCGGAGCCAGAAGGAAGACGCCCTTGTTGGCACCGGCCGGAATGATCGGTTCTTTGAAGACGAATTTCAAAAGGTCGGCGAAAGACTGAAAGAGGCCAAACGGACCGACGACGTTCGGACCGCGGCGCAACTGCACGGCTGCCCAGATCTTGCGGTCGGCAAGCAGGATATAGGCGATGAAGACGAGCAGGCAGACCAGAAGCAGCAGCGACTGCGCGACCATGATCAGGCCCGGCCAGACATAGATGGAAAAGAACGAGTCCATGTTCAAAATTACTCCGCCGCAGCCTGGAAATTGTTGCGGGCCAATGCCGAGCACTCGGCCATCACTGCCGAAGCCCGTGCAATTGGGTTCGTCAAATAGAAGTCTTTGACCGGCGACGCAAACCCGGACTTCGACATCTCACCGGCTTTTTGGCCGAGTATGGCAATTTCGTTCACCGAACCAGCCGCGATCTCGTCCAAAGCGGCAAAATGCGGATATGCTTCGTAGAGCTTTGCGCGCAGTGCGCTCAGCGAATCGAACGGCAGCTTGTTTCCAAGCACGTCCGAGAGCGCACGCAGAATTGCCCAATCTTCGCGTGCTTCGCCCGGGGCAAACCCGGCTCGCGTGCTCATCTGGACACGTCCTTCGGTGTTGACCCAGGTCCCGGACTTTTCCGTATAGGCCGCACCCGGCAGAATAACGTCCGCATTATGCGCACCCGCATCACCGTGGCTGCCGATATAGACGGTAAACCTGGCACCCTTCTTCGAAAAATCGAGCTCGTCGGCACCGAGCAGGAAGAGGACATCCATGCCGGTGAGCATTTTCGCGGCATTCACGCCCTTGGATCCCGGAACGAAGCCGAGATCAAGGCCACCGACGCGGGCGGCAGCCGTGTGCAGCACGGCAAAGCCGTTCCAGTCTTCCGTCAATGCGCCGACCGAGCCGGCAAGCTGGGCGGCCGCGGCAAGAACCGCAGGGCCGTCCGGACGCGCGAGAGCCCCCTGCCCTATAATGATCATCGGGTTCTTGGCATTGCGAAGCTTATCAGCAAAGCTGTTCGCCCCGGAGGCAAGCTCGGAGAGCGTTTCCGGGCCGGCGCCGAGATAATCGTAGGCATAACGCAGTTCGCTGACTTCGCCGATCACGCCGATCGGGAAGTTGCCGCGGCGGAAACGCTTGCGGATGCGGGCGTTGAGAACAGCAGCCTCGAGGCGCGGATTAGCGCCGATCAGAAGCAGCGCTCCGGCCTGTTCAATGCCTTCGATCGTGGGGTTGAAGAGGTAGCTTGCGCGGCCGATCGACGGATCAAGCGCCGTCCCGTCCTGCCGACAGTCGAGGTTTTCCGATCCGAGCGAGCGGATCAGTTCCTTCAAGGCATACATTTCTTCGACAGATGCCAGGTCACCGGCAATCGCCCCAATCTTCTGCGCCGACGTTGCCGAGACCGCAGCCTTGATGGCGCCGAAAGCCTCACCCCAGGATGCAGCCTGAAGGCGGCCGTCCTTGCGAACGTACGGACGGTCGAGGCGTTGCGTCTTCAAGCCGTCCCATATGAAGCGGGTCTTGTCGGAGATCCACTCTTCGTTCACCTGCTCGTTGACGCGCGGCATGATGCGCATCACTTCCCGACCGCGAGTATCGACGCGGATAGCGGATCCGACCGCATCCATGACGTCGATCGATTCGGTCTTGCCGAGCTCCCACGGACGCGCAGTGAAGGCGAAGGGGCGCGAGGTCAGCGCGCCAACCGGGCAAAGGTCGATGACGTTGCCCTGCAACTCGGACGTCATGGCATGCTCGAGATAAGTGGTGATCTCGGCATCCTCGCCGCGGCCGATCAAGCCGAGCTCCGAAATGCCGCCGACTTCAGTCGTGAAGCGAACGCAGCGCGTGCAGTGAATACAGCGGTTCATCACCGTCTTGACGAGCGGCCCAATATATTTGTCTTCGACGGCGCGCTTATTCTCCGTGTAGCGAGACGAGTCGATGCCAAAGGCCATCGCCTGGTCCTGCAAATCGCATTCGCCGCCCTGGTCGCAGATCGGGCAATCCAGCGGGTGGTTGATCAGCAGGAATTCCATCACGCCTTCGCGGGCCTTCTTGACCATTGGCGTATTGGTGAAGATTTCCGGCAGTTCACCATTCGGTCCGCCGCGAACGTCGCGCACGCCCATGGCGCAGGATGCCGCCGGTTTCGGCGGTCCGCCCTTCACCTCGATCAGGCACATGCGGCAATTGCCGGCGACCGACAGGCGTTCGTGGAAACAAAAACGCGGCACCTCAGCGCCGGCTTCCTCGCACGCCTGAAGCAGCGTGAAATGATCCGGAACCTCGATCTCCTTGCCGTCTACCCTCAGCTTTGCCATCGTATCACTTACGTCCCTAGTTCCATCCCTTGAGCCGAAGGCCCGGGACATAATCCTTTTATTTCAACAGAGCTTTCGCCTGGCCTACCCAGTCGTCCCGCTTGATGCGTCCTTCGAAACCCAGTTCCTTGTCAAAACGGGTGATGTCCGCATCCTTCCAGGCGGCAATCTGAGACACGCTCGTCACGCCAAGCCCCTTCAAGACAGCTTCCAGCTTTGGGCCGATCCCGGAAATTCGCTTCAAATCATCGGCGCCCGACACAGCGGCAGACTTCCCTGTAACCGCCTTCTTGGCTTTGACAACAGGGGCCTCTGGTTGCACAGGCTTTGCAGCAGTTTTCTTTTGGGCGGCAGGTTTGCGAGCCGGCTTCGCCTTGGGCTTTTCAGGCGCCACGCCAGAGGTCTTGGCAACGGACGGTGCGTCGACTGCAAGACCGGCGGCCGAAGCGGGCGCCTCAGGCGCTTCCACCGTCCTCGATGCCTCGGCTTGCTTCTCGGTACTCTTCTGACCGGCGGTTTCCAGCGCCCCCTGCAAGGCTCCGAAGAAGGCGCTTGCCATCTGGTTCGCGAAACCAAAGCCTATCGCCGTCGCCGCGGCCATGGCTGCAGCCGAGTGCGCAAACAGCGGGTTGAGCGACAATGCCTCGGAAAAATCAGGCGCGCGCGCGCGATCGACCGTAGGATCGTCCGCCGTTCCTATCTTCCGCTCGTCACTCTTCTTGGCCAAGTGCTTACTCCGCGGCTTCCATGACAGCGCCATGCGCCATGGCGTTATAGGTATACTGGTCGATACGTGCCTCGATCTCCGGTCGGAAATTGCGGATGAGGCCCTGGACAGGCCAGGCAGCCGCATCACCGAGCGCGCAGATGGTGTGCCCTTCGATCTGTTTCGATACCTGCAAGAGCATGTCGATCTCGCGCTTCTGGGCATTGCCCTTCACCATGCGCTCCATGACGCGCCACATCCAGCCCGTACCTTCGCGGCATGGCGTGCACTGTCCGCAGCTTTCATGCTTGAAGAACGCCGAGAGGCGGGCAATCGCCTTGATGACGTCGGTCGACTTATCCATGACGATGATCGCAGCGGTACCGAAGGACGACTTCTTGTCACGCATCCCGTCGAAGTCCATGATCGCGTCGCCCATGTCTTCGCCCTTGATGACCGGGCAGGATGCACCGCCCGGAATGACGGCAAGCAGGTTGTCCCAGCCACCGCGGATGCCGCCGGCATGCTTATCGATCAACTCACGGAACGGAATGCTCATGGCCTCTTCGACCGTGCAGGGCTTGTTCACATGGCCGGAGATCATGAAGAGCTTGGTGCCGACATTGTTCGGCCGACCGATCGAGGAAAACCAGCCGGCGCCGCGACGCAGGATTGTCGGGGCAACGGCGATCGACTCGACATTGTTGACGGTCGTCGGGCAACCATAGAGGCCCATATTCGCCGGGAACGGCGGTTTAAGGCGCGGCTGCCCCTTCTTGCCTTCGAGGCTTTCGAGCAAGGCGGTCTCCTCGCCGCAGATATAGGCGCCGGCACCGTGGTGCACGTAAATGTCAAAATCCCAGCCGTTCTTGTTGTTTTTTCCCAACAATCCGGCATCGTAGCATTCGTCGATCGCCGCCTGAAGCGCCTCACGTTCGCGCATATATTCGCCGCGGACGTAGATGTAGGCGGTATGTGCGGCCATCGCAAAACCGGCAATCAGGCAACCTTCGATCAGCGTGTGCGGATCGTGGCGCATGATTTCGCGGTCCTTGCAGGTACCGGGCTCGGATTCGTCGGCATTGACCACCAGGTAATGCGGACGACCGTCCGATTCCTTCGGCATGAATGACCATTTGAGACCAGTCGGGAACCCGGCACCACCGCGTCCACGAAGACCGGAGGCCTTCATCTCGTTGATGATCCAGTCCCTGCCCTTCTCGATGATGGTCTTGGTGCCATCCCAGTGGCCGCGGCTCATCGCGCCTTTCAGGGACTTGTCCTTGAGGCCGTAGATATTGGTAAAGATGCGATCCTGATCTTTCAACATGATCTATTCCACAAGTCCGCCGAGATTGAACCGGTCATTGTTTAGCATCATGCAGCCGTTTTCGAAGGCCGCACAAGATTTCTCGATGATCACGACGACTCACCTTCCGTGGTCGTCTTACGCCTGGTGCGCTTCGGCTTCAAATCGCCAGATACCGCACCCGGTTCCGGCGGAGCACCCTCTGCGACGCTGCCCGCCGCCTTGGGATCAGGCTTGCTTTTCGCCGTTCCCGAGAGCGGCTGCTTCTCCGCAGTCTTGGCGCGCTTCCTGGCGCCTTCCTTATCCGTCGCCGGCGTCTTCAGGGTCGGATTGGTTTCCGGCGCCGTGTCTTTGGGACGTGCGGCATCGGCCGGCGGCACGGTAGTGGCAGCCGCAGTCTCCGCCAGATCGCGCTGCGGTTCCAGATTGGTGCGAACCGGCTTGACGTCTTCGAGAAGCGTCAGCGGGCCTCCTTCAGGTGCTGCGAAATGACGGTCGATCTGCGGGCCCGGCTTGATTTGGTCGCCTTTGCCGGCCTCGAAAGCGTCGATGATCTCCTCCAGCCGCTGTGGCGTCAGGTCCTCATAGGCATCCTTGAAGATGATGACCATCGGCGCGTTGACGCAGGCGCCCTGACATTCGACCTCTTCCCAGGAGAGCGTACCCTCGGCGTTCAACGCAAAGGGATCGTGATGGATCTTGTGCTGACAGACCTTCATCAGGTCTTCGGCGCCGCGCAGCATGCAGGGGGTGGTGCCGCAGACCTGGATATGGGCGCGGGTGCCGACCGGCTTCAGCTGGAACTGCGTATAAAAGGTCGCAACTTCCAGCACGCGGATATAGGGCATGTCCAATCGATTGGCGACATGCTCGATTGCTGCCCGGGTCACCCAGCCGTCCTGCTCCTGCGCGCGCATCAGAAGCGGAATCACGGCAGATTGCTGCCGGCCTTCCGGATATTTCCTGATCGTTGCCTCGGCCCAGGCCGCATTCTCCTCGTTGAAGGCAAACGCTACCGGCTGGACGCTATCTTCGGCTAATCGACGAACGGACATTCTTTTCCACGCCTTATCAGTTTATGGATCCACACCTGGTTTTCGTGAGCGTCACGAATTCGCAGGCATAGGCAGACTTCTCTTTCTGCATGAACACTATGAACTTTGTTCCATTCGGAACGCTTGCCTTGATCTCGTACCCTTCCGACAAAAGATCAGGCATTGATCTGGACCCGCCGCTGACCGTCGACCCACCGGACACCTGCGCCTGATCCTGCTGCGCGAAAGCAACAGGAGCCGCAAGGACCATTCCGGCAGCGACGATAGCGCGGATCATCAGCGGTCGACCTCACCGAACACGATATCCAGAGAGCCGAGGACCGCCGAAACGTCCGCCAGCTGATGCCCGCGACAGATGAAATCCATCGCCTGCAGATGGGCATAACCCGGCGCGCGAATCTTGCAGCGGTAAGGCTTGTTCGTACCATCAGCAACGAGGAAGACGCCGAACTCGCCCTTCGGCGCTTCGACTGCCGCATATACCTCTCCGGCCGGCACGTGGTAACCTTCGGTGTAGAGCTTGAAGTGGTGGATCAAGGCTTCCATCGAGCGCTTCATCTCGCCACGCTTCGGCGGCACGACCTTGCCGTCTGTGGAGGAGAACGGTCCGGTCTTGGCATCGCCCAGCAGGCGGTCGACGCACTGCTTCATGATCTTGCAGGACTCGCGCATCTCGATCATGCGGATGAGGTATCGGTCGTAGCAATCGCCGTTCTTGCCGATCGGGATATCGAAATCCAGCTCCGAATAACATTCGTAGGGCTGCGCGCGGCGCAGGTCCCAGGCAGCGCCCGAACCGCGAACCATGACGCCTGAGAATCCCCAGGCCCAGGCGTCTTCCAGCTTCACGACGCCGATATCGACGTTACGCTGTTTGAAGATACGATTGCCGGTGAGCAGGTCGTCGATGTCGTCCAATTTTGACGGAAATTCATCGCACCACTTGCCGATGTCTTCCACCAGTTCGGGCGGCAGATCCTGATGAACCCCGCCTGGACGGAAGTAGGCGGCATGCATGCGCGCGCCTGAGGCACGCTCGTAGAACACCATCAGCTTTTCACGCTCTTCGAAGCCCCAGAGCGGCGGCGTCAAGGCGCCCACGTCCATGGCCTGAGTGGTGACGTTCAGCAGATGCGAGAGGATGCGGCCGATTTCGGAATAGAGCACGCGGATCAGCTGCCCCCGGATCGGGATCTCAAGGCCGATCAATTTTTCGACGGCCAAGGCAAAAGCGTGCTCCTGGTTCATCGGCGCGACGTAATCGAGCCGGTCGAAATAGGGAATCGCCTGCAGATAGGTCTTGGTTTCGATCAGCTTTTCGGTGCCGCGATGCAAAAGACCGATATGCGGATCGACACGCTCTACGATCTCGCCATCCAGCTCCAGCACAAGCCGCAACACGCCGTGCGCCGCCGGATGCTGCGGTCCGAAATTGATGTTGAAGTTGCGGACGTTGTGTTCAGTCATACTGCTTGCTCCATGCCGGGCGAAGACCGAGCGGGAAGGAATGCGTTTGACCGGCGCTCACCGCGCCGGTTTTTCTTAAACCTTGGCTTTTTCATCACCTGGAAGGACGTAGTCGGTGCCTTCCCAGGGAGAAAGAAAGTCAAAGCTGCGGAATTCCTGGCGAAGCTCGACCGGCTCGTAGACCACCCGCTTGGCGCTGTCGTCATAACGAACTTCGACAAATCCGGTGGTCGGGAAATCCTTGCGGAGCGGATGACCTTCAAAACCATAATCGGTCAGGATGCGGCGCAGATCGGGATGGCCGGTAAACAGAATGCCGTACATATCCCACGCTTCGCGCTCGAACCAATCGGCTCCCGGATAAACCGAGCAGGCAGACGGGACCGGTTCATCCTCAGCGGTTGCTACCTTCACACGGATACGCAGATTCTGGCGCGGCGAAAGCAGATGGTAGATCACGTCGAAACGCTTCTCACGCGCGGGATAATCTACACCGCAGATGTCGATGAAGCTCACGAAACCGCACTGCACGTCGTCCCTGAGAAAGGTCAGCAGGGACAGAAGGTTTTGCGATGCCGTCGTCAGCGTCAGTTCGCCATAGGCAATCGTCGCGTCCTCCACGAGCGACGGACGCGCTTCGCGGATATAGGTCGAAAGCTCATTCAGGGCTTCACTCATGATCTTGTCCAATTACCCTTAGCCTTTGGCCTCAACGCTCGATCGTGCCGGTCCGCCGGATTTTCTTCTGCAGCAGAAGCACGCCGTAAAGGAGCGCCTCCGCCGTGGGGGGACAGCCCGGAACATAAATGTCGATCGGCACGACCCGATCACAGCCGCGGACCACCGAATAGGAATAGTGATAATAGCCGCCGCCATTGGCACAGGAGCCCATCGAGATCACGTAGCGTGGCTCCGGCATCTGGTCATAGACCTTGCGAAGCGCCGGCGCCATCTTGTTGGTCAACGTGCCCGCGACAATCATCACGTCCGACTGACGCGGCGACGCGCGGGGAGCAAACCCGAAGCGCTCCACATCATAACGCGGCATCGAGAGCTGCATCATTTCCACGGCGCAGCACGCAAGGCCGAAGGTCATCCACATCAGCGAGCCGGTACGGGCCCAGTTGATCAGCTCGTCGGTCGAGGTGACGAGAAAACCCTTGTCTGCGAGCTCGTTGTTGATCTCGCCAAAGAAGGCGTCGTCGCTGCCGATGGGCTTGCCGGTATTGGGATCGATGATCCCCTTCGGCTTTGGCGCCACCAGGGTATTGCCGCTATCGACTACTCCCATTCCAGCGCTCCTTTCTTCCATTCATAAATGAAGCCGATCGTCAGAACGGCAAGAAAAACCATCATGGACCAGAAGCCGAACCAGCCGATGGCACCGAAGGACACTGCCCAGGGGAACAGGAAGGCCACTTCCAAGTCAAAGATGATGAAGAGAATCGAGACGAGGTAGAACCGAATATCGAACTTCATGCGCGCATCATCAAAGGCGTTGAAGCCGCACTCGTAGGCTGACAGCTTTTCCGAGTCGGGGGCCTTGTAGGCAACAGCAAACGGCGCGATCAAAAGCGCCAATCCGATCACCATGGAGATGCCGATAAAAATCGCGATCGGGACATAGGAAGTGAGGAGTTCACTCATGATATTCGATCCCTGCTTGCCACAGCGCCGGGGCGGCGCTCATCATTCGTACGCGGCAAGCGAACGTGCATTGCAATAAGCCGTGACTAGCGCAGCCGAAGGCGCGGCGCAAGACTTTTGAACGGCAGCCCCTGCACCAAAATGAAGCAGTTCCAAAGCACAATTTGCAATGAGCGCGTGGCTTGGGCCGAAGGACCGGCATGAGTGCCCTCGGCAGAAACCTGCCGAGCTCCAAAAGGATCACGAAGTTGGACAGACGACGCTTCCTAAAGCTCGCCTCGACAGACACATCGCTCAGCCGCAAGCGACGCCGCGGAAATATGCAAATCGCGCTTCGGATGCAATAGTCGGAGGGATAAATATTTTAGAGGACGCTCATTTACATAAGATCAACAGCAACAAATGGAGATGAGTCCCGAAAAATGGCGCGAGTGACGGGGCTCGAACCCGCGACCTCCGGCGTGACAGGCCGGCACTCTAACCGACTGAGCTACACCCGCGCATATTGCCGATTTTCGGCGTCCGCTTCATCACGCTGATCGCGCGACTGGCGGATATTCGAGGAGGAGAATGGCGCGAGTGACGGGGCTCGAACCCGCGACCTCCGGCGTGACAGGCCGGCACTCTAACCGACTGAGCTACACCCGCGCATCTCTCAAGGGCAAAGAGCCCTCCCCTTGCGGCCTCGACCGCTCGGTTGAGCGGCTAACTAAGAGGTTCGTGATCGGGTGTCAAGCAGGTTTCAAGACAAAAGGATGACGCCTCGCCTGTTTGCCCTGCTCCACCTGTTGATTATAAAGGTCTGCCCAAAAATTTCAAAAAAACATCACGAAGGCTCTTGCGGTTTTCCCACGATCCGCATAGATCACGGCCACCGACGCGGCGGGACATCTTCTCCCGAAGCCGCAGACGGGCGATTAGCTCAGTTGGTAGAGCGCCTCGTTTACACCGAGGATGTCGGGAGTTCGAGTCTCTCATCGCCCACCATTGCCCCCCCGCAATCGATCGACTTTTCTACGTGGACCATCACTTGGTTGACGCTGATTTGTCTGCCACATCAAGGCCTGATCCTCAGGTCTCAGTCAAACCGAGCCCAATGAACCTGAGACTTTCGGCGGTATCGGGTGAGACTGA
Organism: Neorhizobium sp. R1-B; assembly: GCF_004368875.1. NCBI lineage: Bacteria > Pseudomonadati > Pseudomonadota > Alphaproteobacteria > Hyphomicrobiales > Rhizobiaceae > Neorhizobium > Neorhizobium sp. R1-B. Next base: position 348,781 of record NZ_SOEM01000002.1, on the reverse strand, counting down.
GGTCCCACCCGCTCGGGTCTTTAGTCCTATGGCGGGAACTGGGGCTTTCTTTTTTCGATTAGCCAAACGTAAGATAGCGGCTTCGGCCGGCTTGACGGCTACCGGAGGCACAGCAGGCCAATCGATCGATCAAGTTGACCACATCCCCAGGATGGCGTTCACGTCGATCATCGCCCCGGACCCCTTTTGGCGTCAGCGGCAACAGGAGGCTTCAATGCTCTCTCGCAGACAGCTTTTCATCCGTTCATTGTCCTCGGTCGTCGCGTTGACTACTGCGCGCACTGCCTTGGGCAGTGTGGCCCTTATTGCAAGCGAGATGCCCGCCCAAGCTCAGCAGGGCGGTGGAAACGGAAATGCCGGCAACGGGAATGGGGGCGGCAACGGGAACGGGGGCGGCAACGGGAACGGGGGCGGCAACGGGAACGGGGGCGGCAACGGGAACGGGGGCGGCAACGGGAACGGGGGCGGCAACGGAAACGGGAACGGGGCGTCCAACGGTAATGCAAGCGGAAATTCAGGTGGCCAGCAAGGCAATTCAGGCGGCAGCAGCCCTGCGTCTGCAACGCCCGACCTCCATGCGGCTGACGGCCCGCCTTTGGAAGTCCGCCACCGAAATGGTGCCCGCGAGCGCCTCGCCAACGGCCGCTATGTTATGCGCGACCCTCGCGGCCGGAAAATTGTCGATCGGTTGGCCACGGGGACCGATAGAACGCGGCTCCGGTCCTTGATCGACCAATGGTCTTCGGATTGATCCACGACAGCCGAAGCTACCACACCCCTCCTCCCGCCTATTCGATCGTAGACGGGCAGCAAGGGCGTTGCGAGGATTGCCTATAACTTGAGGGCAACCAGCAGCCTCAGTCGATCGACAGCTTTTCGGATACCCGGTTACATAACGAAAAACTGGCTGCATCGGTGATCTGAGAACTGTCACGACCATGACAGCACCGTCCACTTGTTGACGGCCAGGAGAACCTTCCCCGCCAGCGAGGTTCAAACGGGAAAGGCAGCGGCAGGCAGATCAGCCTCATGTCCAAAACTCGCCCACAGTGGCAGACGAAACCTGCAAAGGGCGACAGTTTGGCGAGGCTTCTCGGCAGGAACCTCCCCTACCATTTCCCTCCGTTCGAATGATTGGCTCCCTCCCCTAAAATCCCCACCAATGCTCATGCAGCGTTTCAGAGTGCATCTTGCTGAATACTCCGACATGGCTCTCTTATTGGTAGTGACTGGCGCAACTAAACCAGGACAAAATCCCCCGCCGTCAGGCCCGGATTCGTCGCAAGCATGGCAAACTGAACCGCGGCATGCCCAGAAAGGCTTCCGTCTGCGTCATAGTAGAGAGCCCCAGTTGTCGTGTCGTAGATGACTTTCTGGTTCGCATTTTGCGCCCCGGTAGCACCGGCCGCGGCGTAAAACTGCGTCGCAGACAGCGAACCGCCACTCAACGAGGTAAAGACACTCTTCGATAAAAAGAGCCTGTCTCCCGATGTAAAGTCCGAAATTGAGTCAACATTGGTTGCTCCGAGAGCGAAATCGAATTGGAAGATATCCGCGCCCGCTCCGCCGAAGAGCGTGTCACTCCCGCCGCCGCCAGAAAGGAGATTGGCGTTCAAATCACCGATCATGCTGTCATCGCCGGTTCCGCCCCAGATGTTCTCGATATTGCGGATCGTATCCTCAGCCAGGCCACCGACCGTGACGGTTGAAAAGGTGACGCCATTAAGCGTCACGGAGATCGATGCCGTCTTGTCTCGATAGTTGGCAGTGTCAGATGCCACACCGCCGTCGAGAGTGTCTGCGCCGCCGCCACCGCTAAGCAAATCCTTGCCCTCGTTGCCGTTGAAGGTGTTGGCGAAGTCGTCGCCCGTCAGCGTGTCATTACCCTTGCCGCCGAACACGACCTCGATATTGCGGACTGTGTCTTCAACAATTCCGCCCACGAAGACGAAGCTGTCATTGCCGCCAAAGAGGGTCACATTCACGGAGGTGCTTTTTTCCCGGTAATCGGCAGTGTCCACGCCTGCACCACCGTCGATCAGGTCGGCGCCGAGCGCCCCGCGGAACATGTTGTTGGCGGCGTCGCCGATTAGAGTATCGTTACCAGAACCTGACAGGATACCCTCCACACTGCGAATGGTGTCTTCGGCAACGCCACCGACAACGACGGTGGCGTTGGCCGCTCCGTTGAGGGTGATGGAGATCGCGCCAGTCTTCTCGAGAAAATCCGCGATATCCACGCCGATGCCACCATCCAAGACGTCGTTGCCAAGGCCGCCTTTGAGTGTGTCGGCGCCGTCGTTGCCGGACAGAACATTGGCAAGGCTGTCGCCGGTGAGCGTATCGGCGGCGGAGCCGCCGGAGATGTTTTCAATATTGCGGATCGTATCCTCTACTAAGCCGCCCAACCTAACCGTTGCGGGGTTGGCCCCATCTAGGGTGACGACCACGGACTTGATCTGGTCGCGATAATCGGCCGTGTCCATACCGGCACCACCATCCAGACTGTCGGCGCCGGCACCACCGCGGATCGTGTTGCTGTTATTATCGCCTGTGAGCGTGTCGGCGGCGGAACCGCCGAAAATGTGTTCTATATTGCGGACGGTGTCCTCGGCTACTCCGCCGATCGTCGCGATTGCATTGGCTGCGCCCGCCAGCACCAGAACGACCCCTGCAGTCTTGTCGCGGAAGTCGATCGTGTCCGATCCGATGCCGCCGTCGATGACGTCTTGTCCGCCTCCGCCCCTTAGCAGATCTGCCCCGCTTCCTCCGAGGATGGAGTTTGCCTGTACATCACCGTTTACCACGTCCGAGAGGTCCGTCCCGATGACGTTTTCAACGTTGCGCAACGTGTCCTCCGCAGCCCCGCCAACACTCACCGTTGCATCAATGGCGCCATTAAGCGTCACTGCGATTCCCTTGATTGAGGTTGAATAGTCGACGGTGTCGTTGCCGCCGCGGCCATCGAACAGGTTTTGGAAACCATCACCAGAAAATAGGTCATTGGCTGAACCGCCAATAATATTCTCGATGTTGCGTAGCCCATCCTCAGCCACGCCGTCGATCATGACGGTGGCCAAATTTGCGCCGGCGAGTGCCACGACCAAAGGCCCCGTCCTGTCGCTGTAGTCCGCTATGTCGCTGCCGGCACCTCCATCCAGCAGGTCGGCGCCCAAGCCGCCATTGAACATGTTGGCGAAAGCATCTCCGGTCAGTTCGTCGTTGCCCGATCCACCCATGATGTTCTCGATATTGCGGACGGTATCTTCCGCCGTTCCACCGATTGTCACAAGAGCGTCAACCGCACCGTTGAGGGTGAGCACCACGGCCTCCGTCTTATCGCTGAAGTCGACCGTATCGCTGCTGCCTCCGCCGTCGAGGACGTCGGCACCGGAGCCTCCGCGAAACGTGTTGGCAAATGTATCGCCGGTGATCGTGTCTGCGCCCGAGCCACCGACAATGTTTTCGATCTTTGCGATCAAGTCCTCCGCAATGCCGCCTACAGTCACTGTGACGGCATTGCTCCCGTTCAAGGTCACAGCGATTGCTGCCGTTTTGTCGCTATAACTGGCCGTATCGATGTCTTCGCCACCGTCCAAAGTATCGGCGCCGTCTCCACCCATGAGCAAGTCATTGCCGCGGGCGCCAGAAAGCTTATTTCCAGCCCCATCACCAAGGAGCGTATCGCCAGCCAACCCGCCGACGATGTTCTCAAAATTCGCGATGGTGTCCTCCGCGGCGCCGCCCACGAAGACTGTGGAGGCATTTGCGCCGTTCAGCTGCACCACAATTGAAGATGTTTTCTCGCGCAGATCGAAGGTGTCCACCCCAACGCCGCCGTCGGCGGTGTCGTCGCCGCTGCCGCCGAAGATCGAATCGTCGCCGGCTCCGCCGTTAAGAATGTCATCTCCACTTTCGCCGCGAAGGATGTTGTTTCGGTCGTCACCGGTCAAGGCGTCGTTGCCCGCCCCCCCATATACATTTTCAAAGTTGCTGATTGTATCCTCGGCGACCCCATCCACGAAGACCGTCGAAGGGACCGACCCCATAAGCGTAACCACGACCGAGGTGGTCTTATCTGTGTAATCAACTGTGTCGTTTCCGCCGCCGCCGTCGAGCACATCGCTTCCACCACCTCCCCTGATGAGGTTGTTTTGCGCATCCCCGGTGATTTGGTCGTCACCCGCGCCGCCGTAGACGTTTTCGATCGCGCGCAGGATGTCCTCGGCAGCGCCGTTGACCAATACCACGGCATCGTTCGTCCCGTTGAGCGTAACGATGATTCCCGCTGTCTTCTCACGATAGTCGACCGTATCGACGCCGGAGCCGCCGTTGATGATGTCTGGTCCTGCAAGCCCCTGAATAAGATCGTCGCCGGCCAAGCCGTTGATCGTGTCATCCAGAGCCGTTCCAATGATGACGTTGTTTCCGGATGTGCCGTTGATGACTGCCATGGGTAATGTCCTCCATATACCCGTGCTCCCCGGCGGAGAGCGTCGCAAACCCCGCCCGATGTTTCTGGCTGCCGCTTTTCTTTGCAGCCGGCTCGAACGTTCTTTTACTCAGCCACATGTTAGCCCTTGCAGCGCCACTGACCTTCACGTGCAGTCAATTTGTCACTGCATGCCGAGCGGCAAAAGTGAACCGTACACGGCATTCTCACCGCGCTAGAGGCTCACGGAAGCATTCTAGCTGCTGAAGAGGTAGAAGGAGACGGGGCCAGCACCTGCTCCGCCCAGTGCTTTGCGCATTCGCTTAACGCAATAAACATTGTCACGCAGGTGTTGCTGCGGGGTAATCACGATTGCACGGAAGCGTTGGCTTGCAAATATATCGGACGATTTAGCCCAATCCTCTGCGGTTATCCGATCGGGCCGCGAAGATAATTCTATCGAGCTATACCTCGAAGAATCACTCTATTGGCTTGGATTCATGAGTGAGAAAAGAGTTTACAATGGCTGTTTAAGATGTTTTCTTAGTAAGCAAACGCTAAATTGCACTCCCACCTAAAGGATGCTTGAGCTACGGGCACTTCCTATGGGTAACGTGCTGGCACGCGCAACACGCGAATTGGTGGGCTAGGAGAAGCCGCTTAACCCCACGCCAGAATGGATAGCGAAAATATTTCCAAGCAATCGGAGCAGATGCTGGGCAATTGAGTAGTGAGGATTCTGGTATGATATTTATCGATCCACTATTTCTTTTTTTATTTCTTCCCGCTGTTTTGTTTACATTCTACACTGCCGCCGCCATTTGGGGGAGAAGCTGCGCATTAATCGTTTTGTTTATTTCTTCCCTCATATTCTATATTCCGTATGGAATCTTCTCGGCCATCTTATTGCTGACGGCATTGCTCGTCAATTTCGCCATCGCTGCTGCGCTTTTACGGTTGCCTGACGAAAATCAATGGAGGGCGAAACTGTATGGCGTGGGACAATGCTACAACATTTTCTCCCTCTTATACTTCAAATATAAAATTGTTTCAGTACTCCTAAATACCAGCGGTTGGCTCATGACCGATGTGGCCGCTGTGGCAATTCCAGCGGGCATCTCATTTTACACTTTTCACCAAGCGGCGTTCCTGGCAGACGCCTATGGACGCGAAAAAAGCGTCGTGGAGCTCTTTAGGGAAGCCCGCTCTTGGAGAGCAGGTTTTTGGACGTTTTGCCGCTATGGCGCCTTCGTCAGCTTTTTTCCGCAACTGATAATCGGGCCGATTACGTATTTCCACGAATTCCACCCACAGGTCAGATCGAAAAAGTTTCTGCGCTTCGATCCCGTAAACATCGCCGTAGGGTTAGCGTTCATCTCAATCGGCATGTTCAAAAAGATCGTCATAGCTGACAACATTGCGCCAACGGTGGATCGCGTGTTCGGCGCGGCACAGGCCGGCGCTGTTATGGACCCCGCTCACGCGTGGATCGGCGCACTTTCGTACATGGCGCAACTCTACTTTGATTTCTCTGGTTATTCCGATATGGCACTCGGACTGGCACGTATGTTCGGCTTGCGCTACCCCATTAATTTTTTCTCACCCTTCAAGGCGGTCGGCATCATCGACTACTACCGGCGATGGCATATGACATTGACGCGGGTGATCGCGCGATTTCTCTTCACACCCTTATCTATCGCTGGGACAAGGTACAGCGTACAGCACAGGCTTTCCCCGGTGCCTACGCAAATTCTGAGCCTGTGGATCCCGATTATAATCAATTTTCAAATCATCAGCCTTTGGCACGGCGCGACATGGACGTTCGTCGCGTTCGGTCTGATACACGGCTTCTGGTATGCCGCCGAAGCGCAAATCCGGTCCAGCAAAAAATATAAAAGCCTCAGCAAAACAACGAACCCGGCCATCCGGCGGCTGGTTGAGCGGGCAATATTCTTCTTGCTGCTCTGCCTCAGTCTCTCGATGTTCCGCGCAGATAGCCTCGGGGCGGCGTTTCATCTCTATGCACAGATGTTTGGAGCCTCACCGGGAGCGCCATCCACCTTCGAAATGCGCGAGCCTGTCTTCATGCTGCTCTGCGCATTTTCCATCATTTATGGGATGCCGAACGGCGTCGAATTGCTTCGTCGTTATCGTCCGGCGATCATGACCTATGACAACGAAAGTTACGGCTTCCAATTCCTGCGCATCCTTTGGAGGCCATCGTGGACTTGGGCGACGTTTGCAGGCGTTCTTGCGCTTTCGTCGATGTTCTATGTCAGTCGGCAGCCGCCATTTCTCTATCAGGGTTTTTGAGCAACAACAGGGGGAACTTTGTCATGTCCGCAGAGGCGCCGTCCCCATCGGGAATAACCAGATTGGTGGGGGTTCGCCGAAATCCTGTGTCGAAAGGCAAAACGCCAAATCCTCAAGGCCGGGGGCGATTGCACGCCGTAAAGCCCATGCTGGCCGTCTTCGCAGCGATTTGGCTGACATACCTGTCCGTCGTTGCAATGGTTCTAGCGATAGATCCCTACGACATTTACCGTTGGGGCTCGAAGGTTCAGTTCGCTATGAACGATGTGCCGCGGGACAATGTCGTTCGCTTGATTGACGCCTTAGCGAAAAATCGCGACATCAAAACATTCCTTGTCGGCGGTTCGACGACTGCCATGTATTCTCCCGATGACATTGAAACTGCGCTTGGCGGAAAGACGGTTGCATATAACCTTAGTTATGGCGGGCCTCGACCGATGGATCGCGACATCGTTCTTGACCAACTCGCTGCAAACGCCCGTAGTGAGCGTATCATCATCACGTTTGACTGGATGTACATCCTCGAGTCGGAGACTATGCGTCCCGATTTTCCCCAGTTCCTCTATGATCATGAGATCACCGACGATATCCGAATGGTGGATCTTCCCGCCATCTCCCGGACGCTGGAAATTTTGGCTGGCCAAGTTCAATACGATTCCGGCGATCACGATCGATATAGCCGGTTCGTCAGTCGCCAGTACAGAGGGTTCCAAACGCCGGCTCAGATGGCCAAGCTTCAAACGCTCATCCGACAATACCGTCCGATGATAGACGCTCCTAGCGGGCGGTCTTGCTCAAGCTTCACTGCCATAAACGAGCAGCTTGTGCCAAGGATTCGCAGATTTGCAGAAACGGGCGTCGAGATTGATATACTGATACCCATTCTATCTTACGCGAACTACTATCTACGTATGAGCGAAATAAGCCCGACGCTGCTCGATGAAGTTTTGCTTTCGCGACGGTGCCTCGTCGAGGCTGTAGATGGCCTGAGAAACGTCCGAGTTTTTGCGTTCGATGACGACCCGCAGATCGCAGGAGATCTAGGTAATTTTCGGGATCCGGGTCATGTCTACGATCCGGATCTGCTGAAGAAAACCCTCGCATCTATCTACAGCGGCAAGGGCATGCTTTCCAAGGCAAATATAGATAGCTACGAGAGAAGGATCCGGCAGGAAGTCAAGAACTACAACGTTTGGAACAGCTACTTGCGCATACACTAATAGCTTTGGACGATTATTAAAACGATCACCCTGCATCAATGTAACTGTGTAAAACGGGGACAAAATGCCGACACGCGAGGCTTACTTAACTCAACTTACAGAACTGATCCTCAACCTGTTCGACGAATTTGACGGTCGAATTACTGAGGAAACGACGGCGAGGGATGTTCCGCAATGGGACAGCCTTTCGCATGTGAAGCTAATGGTGCTTGTCGAGCAGGAATTCGAGGTCCGCTTCAGCACTGCCGAAGTTCAGGGATTTAAAAACCTTGGAAGCCTGATTGACGCACTGGTCACCCGTAAAGGTTAGCTAGGTTGGGTTACGCGGCCAGCTTTTCTGGGAGCGCATGCCATGAATAAACATAGCCAGGACGCCTCATGAACACGCTCTTTCCATGGCGAAAGCCGCTCGATCGTGATTGGGATGCGCAGGCCGCGGCAATTGAAGACGCCCTGCGCAAGGGAGAGATCCCTCCGTATGAGCGCATCAAAGGCCTCGCTAACCAACAGCTACGTTTGCGTGAGCAACTCAAAACAGAGCGTGTGGCCGAGCGTATCGATAACGCCGACGTCAACGGTTTCACCCGGATGGAAATCGGTCTCCTTGGCAGCCGTACGTTGACTTACCTCATAAGCCCCCTTCGGGCTGCGGGTCTGGCGCGGGGCCTCCTGCTAAGGCCTCACGAAGCGCCTTACGATCAGGTCGCAAGCTTTGCCTATTCAGCCTATAACTGCTTCAACCGCCAACTCGATGCACTCCTCGTTGTTTTGGACGAAAGCGCCTTTCCAAGTCCGCGTCCGTTATTGAACAGGGAAGCAGAAGACGAGACGCTTCGGCAGGCGGAGATGCTCATTGACGCGATTGCAGCGGCCGCACGGGCCAAAACGGACGGTCCGGCAATCATTGCTACCTTGCCGCTCCTGTATCCTATTTCCTCGATGGACACTTCTACACCTGGTTCAAACCTTCGCTTCAGGTTGCGGTTCAATCTGATGCTTGCCGATGGGGCGGCGCACGGGCGCTGGCTGCTTTGGGACCAAGCAGCCCTTGCAGCAAGGGTAGGACTCGAGCGTTGGCTCGATCCTATCTCCTTCTATTCGGCGAAAGTTCCCTTCAGTATTCAGATGTGCCCGTTAGCAGCGGACAATATAACGGCGTTGCTCGCCGCGATGAAAGGCAAGTCGGCGCGTGCCCTTATACTTGACCTCGACAACACGCTTTGGGGCGGAGTGATTGGCGATGATGGAATAGCCGGAATCCGACTTGGCCAAAATTCCGTTGAAGGCGAAGCTTTCATCGCATTTCAGTCCTTTGTGCTAAATCTGAGAGAACGCGGCGTCGTCTTGGCGGTTTGTTCAAAAAATGACGAGCCGGTGGCCCGTGCGCCCTTTGCAGATCACCCAGAAATGGTTCTGAGGGAGCAGCACCTTTCAGTGTTCCAAGCCAATTGGAACGACAAGGCGACCAACATCAGCTCAATTGCGCAGCAGTTGAACCTCGGCTTGGAGTCTCTTGCCTATGTCGACGATAATCCCGCCGAGCGGGAGCGAGTACGGCAGGAACTCCCACTTGTGGCAACGATAGAAGTCGGCGAGGATCCCTCCCTCTTCATAGACCGGGTTGTGCAGTCTGGACTATTCGATCATTTACCTTTGAATTCGGACGACTTGGCACGAGCCGACAGCTATAAGGGTCGCGCCAAAGTGGCGGAGCTGCGTGCACAGATAGGCAACTATGACGAATACCTGACTTCGTTGGAAATGCGAATGGCCATTTCACCTTTCGATGACATCAACCGGCCTCGCATCGTGCAGCTCATAAACAAGTCTAATCAATTCAATCTGACGACACGTCGATACAGCGATGAAGACATCAGGCGGATGGAGGGCGATGCGAGCGTTGTCGGTTGGCACGTCCGTCTCGACGACAAGTTCGCGAATCATGGGATAATCGGTATCGTCATCATCCGATTACGAGGGTCAGATTGGGAGATCGACACGTGGCTCCAGTCGTGCCGCGTGCTGGAACGCGGCGTCGAACAATGCCTGATGAACACGCTTTTCGAGGAAGCATCCAAGGCAAAGGTTGAGCGGGTGATAGCCCGATACATTCCAACCAGCCGCAATCAAATGGTAGCGGGATTTTATCCGCGCCTCGGCTTCGAAGTGTCCGCCCGCAATTGCGACAACTCTGTCGATTTTCATTGCGCCGTACGCACATACGCCCCTCACCCTGTATTCATGAAAGTGATTGGCCCGTCTGGGTATGCCTCTCCCTATTGACGGATCGGCCAGGGCGGCCACGATTTGGATCCTGTGATCGTAAGCGTCCGACGCCACAACGTCTCCGCGTCGCGCTCCAACTCTGGTCATAGCAAGTGCATTCAATTGATCTGACGTCGGCCCCAGTGGAGTCCTCGGGAGCTGGAATGCTTATGATACTGCGCCGGCGTTCTCTTCCCAAGCCTTTCGAAGTAGATGAGCGCCCTCTGGCTTCCTTCTTTTTGCTGAGCGCCAAAACCCCTTGGTTCCAGTATAGCCTGTAGTGTCAATTGCCGGTCGAAGCTTTTGAAAGTAGCTTTAACGCTAGCCATGCATCACCGGCGACGGCATGCTATCCAGGAGATCTCCGCTCAGGACCGGGGAGAGGCACGTGAAACCTAACCTTTTCATCGTTGGGGCACCCAAATGCGGCACAACTGCTTGGGTGAAATACCTTGGGTCCCATCCGCGCATCTTCTTTTCGAAGGCGAAAGAGCCGCACCACTTCTCGCACGACTTTCCGAAATGGTGCTGGGCCCGAACGCGGGAGGATTATCTCGCTTTGTTCCACGAGAGCGGGGACGCGCCTGTGGTTGGCGAGGGCTCGGTTCGCTACCTTTATTCGCGAGTGGCCGCGCGGGAGATTGGTAAGTTCAATCCCAATGCCAAAATCCTCATATTCTTGCGAAGTCAGGAAGATTTTCTGCCAAGTCTCCATAACCAGCAGCTTTACAATCGCGACGAGTCGATTGAAAATTTTGAAGAGGTCTGGCGGCTTTCCGGCAAGCGCCCCGTAGACACCATACCGGCATGTTGCCGGGAGATTACCTTTCTAGATTACAAGGCAATGGGCCGGTTCCGCGAGCAGGTGGAACGGTATCTTGCTGTTTTCCCCGTCGAACAAATACGGATATTTGCGTTTCGCGATTGGATCGCCAATCCGCGTGAGACATATCTTGAAATCTTGCAATTTTTGAATTTGGAGGACGATGGACGGACAGAGTTCCCGCCCGTCAATGAAGCTAAGCACCACAAAAGCAAGCTGGTGGCTACGCTGACGCAGAACCCAGCGCCATGGGTGCGGGGGATTTCAACACGTCTGACACAAGCGGCAGGCCGACAGCTTGGCCTTTTATCGTGGCTACGCGAATTGAACCGCGGTGCTGGATACCGGTCGTCATCGATCAACCCCTCCCTTAAGCAGGAAATCAAGGAGTATTATAAGGACGAAAACTCGTCGCTGCTACCTCTGATCAGCAGTCGTGGCGCCGGTCACGACCAGCGCCTTTAAAGCCGCTCAAGCCAAGCTGCCTGTGGTGGCTAGATCGCCTCGAGCCGCCCCAACTGGTTCGGTGAATGTTTCTATTACTTCCGGCGACGGATGTATATTCGCTATATCTTGCGGCAAAACGCTTGATAAAAGAATTTGAATATTCAGCTGAGCTATAATTTCGAAACCGGTCTAGCTTACGCTTTCTTCATGCGGAAAGGCCTGCCTAGGTGATTTTCAACAAGATGAAGGGGAAGTTCGCGAAGTTGTGGCGATCGCTTCACAAGGAGCGGCGGCTTCGAGATCGGCTAACACACATTGGACATCTTCTAACCGGTAGTTTCTTATCTTCGATTATCGGACTTGTCGGTTTCGCTCTAACAGCTAGAGCTCTCGGCCCGCAAGATTACGGAATACTCGCCCTTTGTCTTACCTATACCAGCGCAATTGAAGGATTGGTCAGCTTTCAGTCGTGGCAGCCGCTCATAAAGTACGGCGCTGAAGCAGATCGCGTCGGAAACATTGAGGAGTTGCAGTCTCTCCTGAAGTTCGGCTGGTTGCTCGACATCTCTGCTGCGGTCGTCGGTTGGCTGATCGCGGTTATTCTAATCCTGAGCGCCGGCGCGTTTTTTGGAATTTCCGGACAGTACTCAAATCTGGCAATCATGTTCTGTTCTATCCTTCCCCTGCGGATCTCGGGAGTGCCGCTGGCGGTGCTGCGGCTGTTTGGGCGCTTCAGATCCGTCGCCTACGGTCAGGTGATCTCAAGCATTCTTCGTTTAATTCTCTGTGCCCTAGGGATAATCTCGGGGGGCGGCCTTTTCGAATTTGCTCTAATCTGGATGGCATCTCAGACAATAAATTCACTCATTATGGTCACATTTGCCCTCTTAGAGTTACGCCGGCAAAGAATACTAGCGGGCCTTTTTAGAGCGCCGCTGCGAGGCATTACATCCCGTTTCCCCGGGATTTGGCGTTTTGCTATATCTGCGAATCTTTCTCTCACCATTGGCTCGAGCGCCAATCAAATTGATATCCTTTTGGTCGGATATCTCGCAGACCCGGCATCCGCCGGGTTGTATCATATTGCAAAGCGTATTGGACGCATTGCGCGACAAACTGGCAATCAAGTTCAGGCCGTGCTTTATCCAGAGCTGGCTCGCGCCTGGGCATCTCAGGCGATCGACGAATTCCGGCGCGCGATATCACAAATGCAGGGTCTGCTCTTGATCTTCGGCCTAGCGCTAGTCGTGGGCCTGTATTTCACGATTGCTCCGGTGCTTCGTTGGGCGGCAGGCCCTGGATTTGTTGGAGCGGCCCCGCTGGTGATCGTTCAGTCCATCGCCGTTACGCTAACCTTGTGCGGCGCGGTTACACGCTCCGCACTTCTTGCCATGGGGCGTGAAACTCAAATACTTTGGACGGTATTGATAGCCACTGCTGCCTTTTTCTCGACCGCGTTCATTTTAGTGCCGCAGATGGGTGCCATCGGCGCAAATATCGCTCACGTCGTTCTCGCATTTATCTGGGTGAGCATGATGACCTGGCAGAGCCGTCGTGAATGATGGTAGACAAAACCGCGCTGAGGTTAGGTTTTCTCTTTCCCCTGGCGGCCATAGCCCCTTTTCATCAGTCATCTAGCGCACTATCCACGATCCAGCTGGTGCGGCCGCAAGAGACCAATGTGGTAAGGAACGGCATTGTGGCCTGGTGTCGGGTTCCGTAAAAAACTCTATTGCATCCTGCCTCCGACGGGTGTGAAATACCTCAAGGAATTTCCGCTCAATACTTTCAGGCTTGGCGGATAAACTGTGGTCTTGTGGCTCGCACTTCACCGACAGGCGTCGTCCGGCGACCTCCACTGGTGGTGTGCCAGCAAAACGTACGACGAGATCGGCCAGTGTATTGGAGAAACGCGTTCAAGACAGGACGCAAGCCAGCTCATTAGTGGCTAGCACACGGTGGGGAATGGACGTGCAATTTCGCGACATCGACTTCCTCATTATCGGCGCGACGAAGAGCGCGACAACTTGGCTCCAGCAGTCCTTGCAGCAGGATGCCAACATATTCATGCCAGACCCCGAGTTGCACTACTTCAGCCGCTATTACGACCGAGGAGACGATTGGTATTTATCGAATTTTGTTGGGCAAGAGCACCGGCGGCTGCGAGGCGAAAAATCCAACTCCTATCTCGGTATGTCCCAGTCGGCAGAAAGGATACGTCAAAAGCTGCCTCAGGCCCTCCTTGTCGCGCAACTTCGCAACCCTGTAGACCGGGCCTATTCCGACTACTGCATGCTTTATCGCCGGGCTGAGGTCAGTCGTGACATCGCGCAGTACCTGGATCCGCGCCAGGCCGCGGGTGGCCGATTCTTGGATCGCGGCCTGTATTACCAGCAGTTGCAACGCTACATCGACCGATTTCCGATGGAGCAGCTTCTTGTACTATTCTTCGAGGACCTAAAGGTCGATGCCGGCGCGCAACTTTCTCGTGTGCGCCGCTTCTTGAACCTCAACGACGACTTCCCGCCCCAGCCACTCGCGAAAAAGGTGAAGGACAAGTCGCAACCGATTATCGGCCCAAGACTGCGCCTCCTCCTGCGCCCAGTGAAACCAGCTCTGGCTCCCTTTAGACAGACTGCAGGCTTTAGACGGCTGCACTCAATGATGACCAAAGAGCTTCAATATGAGCCGCTCAGCGGAGATCTGCGCGAACGAATGGTTGAATATTATGCCTCTGAGACGGAAAAGCTTGGAGCCCTGGTCGGCAGAGATCTGACTGGTTGGTTAATGCAGGGGAAGTGACACCGCTTGAGCTAAGATCAAGCCGGCGACGGTGACGATCTGCGATCAAACAGGAACTCGTGGGGATTGGTGATGTTAGATTCCAACAAGGCGGCCGCTCCCCAGCGATATCTTGGAGAACGCTCAACCACCTCTGATCCCTACTTAGCAAAAATTGAACGTCCTGTTGTTTATGCCGCCGTTTTTTTAGCGCCCTACGCGACTTTTCGGTTTTCGGACTTATTCTTTACGGTTAGCGATTTTTTCTTCTGCGTTAGCCTTATCCTTCTGCTCGTCAGCGGGCGAACCAATAGCAAGCCGCTCGATAATTTGACTGGGCTCTGGCTTTTGGCATTCATGTTCCTCTTCGTTGGAATAATGGTGAGCAGCTTGGCTCGCGGCAGTCCCGAGCGTGGGCTGATTGTGATGGCGCAGTATGTCTTTGCGTACCTCATCTTGATGCTCATTTTAATGCGTCACGATCATAGAGAGATCTACAAACTAGCCGCAATATTCCTCGTCAGCGTTCTCATAGTAGATGCGCATGGAATTATCACTTTTTATACTGTTGGATACGTCGCAGGGGAGGGTAAAGGGGTCGTAACCGGAGGAAAACGCCTTGCCACGGCGCTTCGAAATCCAAATCTAGCGGCCTCGATCAACGCATTGACGTTGCCAATTCTTCTATACTTCTGGTCTTCCGGCAGGCTTAAATTCTTTATTGCTTTGCCGGCAGCCGGCCTCATCCTTGTCACCGTTGTTCTGACAAGTTCCAACAGTGGCCTTTTCGTGACTATTCTTACCATGGCAGTGTTTACCGCCGGCATCTCTACGCCACGGCTTCTTCTGCGGCTCACGTTCGGAGCGGCCATCTTGATTGGAGCATTTGCTCTGTTTGGCAATAAAGAAATGCTGCCAAAGACATTTCAAACCCGCGTTCTGAGCGCGCTTTCGTCGGGTGACATTTCTGAAGCAGGAACCTTTGCATCGCGAACTGACCTTATGCGCGAGGCAATTCAGATGATTTCTGATCAAGGTATCTGGTTTGTTGGGGTTGGGGCTGATCAATTCCGAGAGAAGAGTGTACAGGATGCTCCCGTTCACAATCTCTATCTTCTTCTTTGGGTAGAAGGTGGATTGCTCGCCTTGATCGGCTGGTTGATGTTTTCGGGAGTTGGCTTTCTGCTTTGGCTTGCGGTCAAAAGGGCTGGCGGCGACAGGTATGCAATGGCCGCAGTTTCGACGACCGTCGTGGCGCTCTTGACCATCGCGATGTCTAATCCGCACATGTACGCAAGATACTGGACGATACCGGTCTTCTTGTCCTTCGCGCTAGCGCTTGTAGGATTGAAGCGCGCTGCACTTCGCAGCTGAGGCTAACGCCATCGAGCCGATGCCACCAATGGAGTAATTGCGCCACATCTAACATTCAAATAGACTTTCGGAACGGAGAGGGTCGATGACAACATTCGTTTCGAATGACAGCCTAACCGCTCGCGCCCGATATCGCGAAGGCGTGGAATTTGCCATGGATCAGAATGGCCAGACGGTGGGCCTGTCTGACGTCTGGGCATCAATAAAGCGCCGTCGTTGGCTTATTTTTTCGGTAGTCGTCGGGTGTACTTTGTTGGCTGTGGCTGCCTGCTACGTCCTTCCGACGACATACACGGCGAGTTCCGTCGTAGTACTGGAGCGGAAAGACATTCGACCGTTCGCCACTGATGCGGCGTTAACCTCCCTTGAGCGTGATCGCTCGGCTGCGGAGACCGAAATGGACGTGCTTCAGTCGCGGCAGTTCGCGGGTCGTATCGTGGACCAATTGAATTTGATCAGGAATCCGAGCTTCAATCCATACGCTACCAATGGGCCAGAACCGAAGTCTCTTAACCAGCAGCTTCTCGAATATCCGAAAAAAGCCATGGGGGTTGCTCCCTCGACCAAAGCTGCCAGAATCGTTCCGGATGAACAAGAACAGCGAGATCGCGCGATCTCTGTGCTGCTTTCTCAAATCGATGTCAGCCGCACCGGAGAAAGCCTTGCCGTTCGGATCACGGTGTCAAACCCCGAGCCTAGGCTTGCAGCGGAAATTGCAAACACCATGGCAAAGCTCTACGTGGAATCCTCGCTTGAATTTAAACAAGACGAGCGGATCGCCGACACGCAGCGCGCGCTCAATACCGGCGGAGCCGTGGCATTTCTTCGCCAAAGCACCACCCAGCCCCTATTGATCACCTTGCGCAACGAAGAGGCTCGGCTGCTGCAGAACAAGGCCGAGCTCGGAGCCAAGTTCGGCAAGAACCACCCGCAAATGATTGAGGCGGATTCCCAATTGGCAGGCGTCCGTGGAATGATCGGAGATGAAGTTCAACGCATCTTGTCTGACCTGGAGGCCGAGTCACTGAAGCCCAGCGCGCGAATTGTTTCAACCGCAGCTCTTCCCACCTCTCCCTCGTTTCCCAAGCCGGAGATCATTATTCCGGCGGCGTTTGCCAGTTCCACACTTCTTGGCCTATTGCTCGCCCTCTTGTTGGAGAGCACTGACACTCACGTTCGCAGTGGTCAACGCACCGCACAACTCCTACGCGTCCCTCACCTTGGCTATGTTCCTAGAATTCCAAAGCAGAGGATGAAGCGATTTCACTCTAGTCCCGGCTGGAACAGTGTCACGTTTGCAGAAGCAGAGCGGGCCGTCTACATGGCCTGCCGCTATTCAGATGCAAAACAGGCTCATCGCACCCTGATGATAACGTCGTGTCGTCCCGACACTGCGAACGCGTCAACGGCGTGGGGGATCGCGACGGCCGCAGCATCTGACGGCCGGACCACTGTATTCGTGAACCTAGATGTTCACCAACCCAATGCGCCAGCGTCTTATCCGGGCTCTATCCCACGTGCGGAACGGATAGAAAGCTATCTTAGGAAAGAAGCTCCATTGCAGGAGATTATACAAACCATTCCTACGTTGCCCGGATTTGGCTTCATCGATATGGCACCAATAATGATCGAGCCATTCATAACGATGGACGCAGATAGACTAAGCGAATTGGTAGCAGACCTGAAGCAGAGCGGTTACGATCTGATCGTGCTTCACGCTCCGCCAATCCTTGCAACGGGGGACGCGAGCTGGCTGTCACCCTTCGTTGATGGAGTCGTCGTCATTGCCAATTGGGGCAAAACGACGGAAGAGGAACTGTTAGATGCGGTGTCGCAGCTGAGGCTGAACCACGCGAACCTGATCGGCACCGTCATCAATCAAGTGAACGCGAAAATTCATGCACGGCATCACTACGGCGGGTTTGTTTTGACGGCCAAACGCGCGCCCACTCCGTTATGGAAACAAGGACGCCTACGCGGCCGGAATGGTAGCTCGACGCGGTGGGAGGCAACCATCGATCCCTCGCCTGCTCCAACGACACGAAGTTCGCTCGATGGTTGAACGCACCTAGGCCTCAGGCGATGTCGCGAAAATTCACCTGATCAAGGCTTCAGGAAGGCGCAAGGTTTCTTGAGCTCGAACCCCAATCTCTATTTTGTTGGTTCTTGAGGCGTTCTTGCACTGACGTCGCCCGCCATGAAATGGAGAAACTCTTCGAGATTTGTCCATCCGTCGCCGTCCAGATCCTGGCGTCCATCGTCGGAATTTTCAGGATCCAGCGAATTTTCAAACTCCCAATCATCTGCAATGCCATCGTTATCCCGATCACTGTAGGGTGCTCCGGCAGCAAGTTCTGGCCATCCACCGACCTCAGTCGGATCCGTTTTGAGCAACTGGCCGCTACGGCTTTTGACCAGTTCAACAATTCGTCGATCGACCGCATCACGTTTGGGCTTCGTTGCTCCAGCGCTTTTCAGGACATCCTCGTAAGCATGCCTCGGGTCGGATGTGCGGACGGCGGGGGCATCAAATCGAGTTGATGTGATAATTTTTCGCTGCTCCGCGGCGATCACCAAAGCATCAGGTTGCTGGGCTTTGGTGCGATAAGGTTCGTCGTAGTTGTCTTTGAGATAAATCGAGTGTCCGAGCCCGCTTTCGTCAAAAACATGCACGGTATGGGCGTCATTGTTTTTTCTGCCTGCAATCTTGTAATTGCCAACAACGTTGGCCTGGGTCCGAGCCCATTCATCGCCAAAACTTACAACATATTGCCACACTGGTGAGAAGAACACGTTGTTTACAACATCCGCCACTGCCCCAGGTATTTTCATTTTGATTTGTGGATTTCGAAACTTTCCGAGGGCAAAGAGGGAGTGATGTACAGAGATGTTGCCCCCTTTTGTGAACAACATGTTTCGCGCCCGGTTCCTTTTTTTTGGCCCGCCTCGTAACAGTGGCTCGCTCGTAATACCCCATTGCCAAGTGACGTTGGTGGCGTCTTCTGCATCGATCGTCTCGTCGGATCCCCAACTCGCAGAGATATGATCCAGCATGATATTTCTTGCCGCCGGAGTGTACATCCCGAGCCCTCCCGAACAGCAAGCCGCTATGGCATGGGGACCCGGGCGCAGGCGGAGGTATCTGACGATAACATCATTCGTTACGATCTCGATCGATGGACGGATTTGTTTTTCACCGTTGCGGATCGCGATCCCGCCACCGGGCGCGGTCTCTCCGGCGATAGTCAAGAACGGGTTGCTGACAACCAAAGACTGCTCACGAAGAACAATAGTGCCGCCGGTGCGGAAGACGCACACTCGAGGTCCGGATGCTTCTATACAGTCGCGCAATGAACCGGGACCTGCCTCGTTTGTATTAACCACCTGGATCACCCTTCCCGCCCTGCCTCCAACAGCGGCGGCGCCAAACCCTTCAGCCGTTGGAAAGGCGCGCTGTCGACCATCCGGAAGCTTCGGCGAAAGCGGCTCCTGAGCTTTTGCCTGCCAAGGCCCTGAGGCAAGACCGATAATGATCAGTGCTCCAAAAGTTCGACGACGCATGCTCTCCGAGCGACAGATGCTGGCAGCGCGCACTTGGCTTTTGATTTTCATGCACATGTCCCGCCTCTTAGAAAACTCATATCCGGCAGCATCTCTCGAAGCTGTGCCCCCGTAGAAGCGCAAAGCGAAAGAAGCGTTCGACATTGCCCCGACCGAGGTCGGTAGACAGAGGTCAGTTAAACGTACTCAGAGATAGCCATAGCGCCTTAGCATCCAACCGCCCAACCGCTGGAACGATAGCTGCTGACTGACCGGCATCCGCGTTTGCCAGGACTCGTCCTTTTTAAGTTCGATGGACGACGTCATCCGCAATCGGTTGCCGGCGACTTGGTGGCCCGGCCCCATCGGCTCGCCTCTTTGCAGAGATGAGCCGATCTGACTGAGGTCGAGCTTGAGAAATGAGCCTATTTGCTGTAGCGTCGCCGCCGGGTTGGAGGTGAAATCCTCGTATCTCACGCGGATGATCCTTTCCGGGCCTAATGTTCGCGAGAGATATTCGACCGCCAAATTGACAATGCTCCATCGCAACGCTGTTCGAAATACAGATTTAGGCTTGATTTCTTTCTGTAGTCCCGATTTCGCGTCTCGCTCATAACCTTTGAGCAGCGACCAAGCCACTCCGCGCCCGTCGCGCACCAGATGGATGATACGCATGTCGATCCCCGGCATCCGGGAAAGGGCAATTGCCCTTCCCGGTAATTTTGAGGAGTCGACGATCATCTCCTTGTTGGAATAGGAGAGCATGGTGGTAAACAGCCTTGTCGTATGCAGTGAGTATTCTTCAAACTGCGGGCCGAGCCCTATTCCAGAGATCGATTTCAACAACATTGAGAGCCCTTCGAACTTCTTTTGAAGAACGCAATAGTCCCGAATGAACTCTGCTTCGCGACCGTTGGACCAGTGTCGGCTAACGGTGCTCCAAAAACCGCAATCGGTTATTGCACTTCCGCAGGCACAATATTCATTTTGGGCCAAAACGTGTCGTGTAAGCGCTGCAATCTCACCTGCTCCGACTACCGCAGCATGTTGTCCCAAGGCGATATCAAGGATCGTCGAACCGCTACGTCCATAACCGGCAATATAAGCAATGCGAACTGACTGCGACGGCATTTGGAAGCCTTCCATTGAGCGACATGTTCGGTGTGGTTTAAGGAGCCACCCCTCCTGAACTATTCCTCTGCGCTTCAGGTGATCCGCGACCGTCCCCAACCTTTAGGTTTGTGTTATCTTCGACGACATGACACGGGCGCCGGTTATGTCTTCCGAAAGTCCAGAAGAAGCCTTTCAATCTCTGAGCCGCCTCGCACACGCCCCAAGACGGCAAACGAGCCGTCATCCTTCAGTTCAAACAGCGTCCCATTGTTTTCCTGCGTGCGACTAGTCCTTGTGACCATGACCATAGCTCCAGGGCCTCGGAGATAAGAATAGACGTTGGCAATAGCTGTCTTGAGCTGATCGACGGAAAAATAGTTGGTATTGAGGATATTGGCGGCTCTTACCAAGTCAAAACGGCCGCGGAGATGCTCCGAGGGGCTCATTATATCATCCTCGATGAAGTCTATCTCACAGTGCTGTGGCAGCGACCGCGTAATCATTTGCACCTTGTTGCTCCTACCCGCGCGAATTCGCGAACACAGTCGTGGTTGCAGCGTGGTGCGCGCCAGAAGCAGTGGGATGAAGGCGAAAGTTGCGTAGTCTAGCCTCCTGATCCAGGGACGAATGGGAACGCCGAAGAGCTCATATTGCAGGGGCCAGCCCTCGGGGTCACAGAAGACCGTGACTTCCGGGAAGAGTTCGACGATATGAGCCTGCACGAAAAGATCTGTCGCCGTGATTTGAACTGTGGCTCCGCAGTCTTTCAGGAAGTGCGCAAGTTCAACTGTCGTCAGCCCAGTGGAGACGCCGACATCCAGAACCTGATGCAGAGAATGAGCACGATCCATAATGATCGACCTAAAGGCGACCTCTAACTCGCGGAATCTCGAGACCTGAGTCAACTTGAAGGTGCCATTTCGCATCTTCAGTCGTGAGAAGAAAGCTGACTCCGCCGCCAAATCAGCCGCGTTGAAATTGGCTGAATAGAACTTTCTGGCACTGACCGTCATGGCCCCCACTCCAACCCAATCCTCCTCAGCGGAAACTTAATCGCGCTTTAAGTGTCCCATCCCAGGGTTCCGTAATGCCACTCACTATTCACATCTGGACAATCCTCGCACAACGCGGAAGGCCCGCGAGTGAAAAGGCGGAATAACGTCCTTCAGGCTCATCCAGGTTAGTGAAAATTCTTACGCGATAGTCTGTGAACCTGACGTGTTTACTGCCCCCAGTCTCACAACTTGGGTCGAGGTTTTGCTCAAGGCGAGGTAACGCCCCCTCCTACTGCCGAAGATTGGGTGCCCGTCTCAAATCTCCATTTAGGTTAGTAAATGGGGAATATATCGAGTATAATGTACTTCATCCCCGTCTCTTCGCCAACTCTTATATTAGAGAAATAGGGGTCACGAAGCTTCGCTTTCACTCGCCGCGATTGTGATAGACATTGGGCCTTCGCATGAAGATCCCTCGCCAAAGCAGGCGCGGAGCCGGCCTCTGTAGTGCCTCATTTTCGACTTTTAACCAGCGACCTCGCAAGTTCTAAAGGAGAAGACGGTGAAACTTAACGGGAACAATGCGGCCAACCAGCTTCATGGGACGAGCCTCTCGGATACAATCCGTGGCTACGACGGCGACGACGAAATTTGGGGCTACGCGGGCGATGACTACCTTGATGGTGGTTTTGGAAATGATCGGCTGTACGGAGGGATCGGAAACGACTTCTTCAAGGCCGGCAGCGGAGATGACTATGCCGAAGGCGGGGATGGTAACGACCGCTTTGACGGTGGCGCGGGTGCAGACACTCTCCTAGGTGGACTGGGCAATGACACTTTCGACGGCGAAGACGGAGACGATACCATCGACGGCGGTGACGGTCACGACCAAATCCTCGGGGGAGCCGGCAACGACACGATCTATGGCGGAGCTGGTGAAGAATACATCGACGGCGGAATTGGCAACGATGTCATCTATGCGGGATCTGGAGACGACGGATTCCTCAACCGGATAAACCCCGCTACCGGCAAACTCACCCAGCAGGCGGTCGGCGGGGGGGCCGGCAACGATACGATCTACGGTGAAGAAGGCAATGACGCGCTGAAGGGCCAGTCAGGTGACGACAAGGTTTATGGCGGTATCGGCAACGATGTCGTCGACGGCGGTGACGGAAACAACTACCTCGACGGCGGTGACGGCAACGATATCCTCGATTCCGAGGCTGGTGTGGACGTCGCACGGGGCGGCCAAGGATCCGACAGGATCAGCGTTGGCGGAGGCAACGACCGGGCAAATGGCGACGCCGGCAACGATTCTATCGCCGGCGAAGCTGGCGCGGACATCCTCGACGGTGGCGTCGGCAACGACCTCCTCTACGGCGGTGACGGCAACGACACCTTGTTAGGTTCTGCAGGTGAAGACACTTTGCTTGGTGATGCCGGAGCTGACATTCTCTGGGGCGGGTCCGACACCGACCGATTTGTATTTAAAAAAACGAGCGCATTGGCGGGTCAGGATGTCGTAATGGACTTCCAAGACACGATGGATTTACTCGTCTTTGAGGGTCTTGGAATCAAGCAGTATTCGGGCTCCAATGCAGCGGGGACGGTGTATGCTTACGACGTGGTAGATGGCGATGTCCTGCTGAAGGGCTTTGATGCCACTGGCCAGTCCGTGTCGGTGCTCATCGATGATCCTGCGGGTCAGTTGACAGCTTCCAACTTCTCGAGCGCTGATTTTCTATTTGCCTAACATCGAGGAGGAAGGACGCTGGGTGTTGCGCACCGAGATTCTGCCTCGGAAGGATCCCGGAATTCATCGGGATCCGGCACAGATACTTCAAGCTATTCATCGATTTTCAACGCTGCGGGTAGGTGCTGCCGCTCCCCCTGAAGCCAGCAACGCGTCCCAAGCCTGCAATACATGTTCCTGCGAATAGGCCTTGGCGCTGCAGACCGCATTCCTCGCCAGGCTTTCCCTCAGTCCGCTATCGCGCAGAAGCAAATCAAGTGCATCGGCAAGATCATCGACACTTTCTGGTTCGACCAAGATCCCGTCGTGTCCGTGGACAACCATTTCGCCGGGGCCCCATTTGCAGTTATAGCTGACTACCGGAATGCCCGCTGCCATCGCCTCAAGAAGGACAATACCCCAACCTTCATAGCGCGACGAGAGAACGAAAACATCTGCTGTCTCGACCCATTGCCCAGGCGATGAAGTAACACCTGGCATCTCCACCCGGTGCTGCAGTCCAAGTTGAGTGCAAAGAGCCTGCAGCCGGCCGCGCTCTTCGCCCTCGCCCCAGATGACGAGCTTCCACTCCCGGTGCTGCTCGGAAACTTTTGCGAACGCTTTTAGGAGCAGATCAAAACCCTTCTGATGGGTCAGCCTGCCGACCGCTGTCAGCGTGCTGCCGGTCCGCCGATCAGTCCAATTTGCCGGAAGATCGACCGCGTTTGGAATGACGCGCGCCTTTCGTTTGACGGCGTCGGGGAAATAGGCAAGCGCCCCATGCGTCATCGTTACAAGGCAAAAAGCACGGGGATAAAGCAAGTTTCTCAGCCGCCGCCATATTGCTCCGAAGGGCTGAGCTGCGGGGTTATTGCGTTCTGAAACGGCAGTTGGAACATCTGAACCCAACATCGCAATTAGCGTAATGACGTTTGTGCGCGTGAGGAAACTGACTACGAAAGCCGGGTCAGCTTGGCGGATTGCGCGTCGCAGGCGCCAAATCCGCTGCCAGACCGAAGTGGCGGAGGAGAGCCTGCTCCTCTGCCCAGGAGGCAGGCCGAGCCGGATTATGCGGACATCGCTCCGGAAGCTGTAGTAGGGCTTAGTGCCCTGCGCTTCGAACGTTATGATTGTCACGGCATAGCCCAATTTTGCCCAATGGTTTGCAATAAGGCTAACCACATGTTCTGTGCCGCCTGCGGATAAGCCGGGGATTACAATGGCCACCCTGGCGTTCGGCGCTTTGCCGGGGATAGGAGCTGACGCAGTGTGCAGACTGCTATTTGCAAAAGTCATTGCCGGTCCCTTCCGGCTCGCCATCCCTGGAAAGCTGCCTTCTTAGTCAGCTCAATCGCGTTAGACCACATGACCGGATCATTTCGCATCGCCTAGACCCCGCGCCAACCTTGGCGATAAGCCGAGCATGTCAACATGCTGGCCGATTTCAAAACAATCGGCAAAGCCAGTCTCCACTTTCCAAGCTTCGATCCCCTCACGGAAAGAACGCGGCCGATATCCCAGTTGCTCGGTTGCCTTGGTAATGTCCATCGCCGAAAATCCGATCATTGTCCCGTCCTTGCGTTCTCCTTCGACGCTGATAAGGCACGGGTCCGCGCCGAGCGCGCCGGCTATGATGCGAGCCGCCTCTAACGACCTGCACGCTTGGCCGCTGCCCGCATTAAACACCCCGGCACACTCTTGCTCTACGGCCGCCAAAGCCAACGCGATCACGTCGTCAACGTGGACGAGGTCGACGCGGTAATGTCCGCCGTCCTTAAGAATCACGGAGCGCCCGTTGCCGAGCGCACGGATAAACGTGAGGACCATGCCGGCACCATGCATTGCCGGCCCATAGACCGAGCCGAGACGCAGTAGCGTAACAGGCAGTGCGTTTGCGGCTCCAAAGGCAGACAAGCATATCTCCGCTGAAAGCTTACTCGCGAGATAATAACTGCCACGATGGATGGGAAAGGTCGGGCTGGTCTCAGACACGGGGGTAAGAGAGGGCGTGTAGACCTGACCCGATCCGAAGAATATCAACCGCCTTACGCCCTGTGCTAGGGCATCCATCGCGATCTGTAATGCCCCATTGGTATTGACGCTGAAGCATTTTGCAGCCTGGTTGGCGTCGTTGAAATCGGTGGGAATAAAGGCAGCGAGATTAAGAATGGCATCGGCTTTACCCACCGCCGGTAAGGGATCGCCACTCGCCCACTTTTCGACAGTTAGTAGAGGGCTTTGTCTCCGCGCCATCTGCTCCGGGTCCCGCGCCAGGGCCGTAACGCGGTGACCTTTCAAAAGCGCGTGGTCGATCAATCTGGAGGAGATGAAACCTGTCGCGCCGGTAACAACGAGCTGCATCGACGTCAGTCCCACATTGCCTGATAGCCCGAGAAAATCATGCCGGTTCGATAAAGCCGCAGGGACACCCCGATGACTCCGTGGTTTTTCAACACCTCAACCAAAGACAAATGCGCAGGTCCGGCAAACATACGTCATGCCTCTTCCTGCAGCGACTTTGATGGGGTGATCAACTGGGCGGGCGTCACGACTGTCTCCGACCAGTGCCGCAAGATCGTTACCTGTCTGATCTCTGGCTGCTCAATTGGTTCGTCAAAGAGGATATGCCGGATGCACATCTCCACCTCATTGAAACCCGCATGGAGCCTAATGGCCGTAGTCCCGGAAAAACGGGCATTGATCTCGAAAATACGTGGAACGCCGTCATCCAGGCGGAACTGGAAATTTGCCGGGCCATGTGCGCCCAGAGCATTGGCGGCCTGTATCATGGCGGCGTTCAGCTCGGGGAAACGTTCGGCAAAAGCCCTGTAGGTGTTGCCGTCCCGCAAGTCTCTTCGCATGACAATTGTCGCATGACATTTTCCACCGAAGGTGAGAGTCCCTGCGGTATATTCGGTCTGGTCTGAACCGACATATTTCTGGATGACCACATTAGATTGCGCTGCGATCGCGCGCTCCAATTGTTCCCGGCTATGTACAACGTTAACCCCGATTGATCTCGCGCCGACGCGGGGCTTAACGACAAGAGGATATCCAAATTGTTCGAGTAGCGCTTCCTCGCCGCCGGGCAGGCACGACGGAACATAACCCAACCCTTGCTCCCGAAGGAACTCGGAGGTCATCCATTTGTCGTTCGCGATCGATACAACACGTGGGGAACTGATGATCACCTTGGCGCCATAAGTTTGCTCAATCAGCTCTCGATTGGCTGCAATGATGGGGAGTTCCACGTCGGTCCCGGGAATGAGTACGTCAGGCCGTTCTACTTGCAAAAGTTCGAGCAGGCGGTTGAGATAGTCGGGATCTCTGGCCATCGGCAAGAGATGGGCTATATCGCCCCAATAAAGTCCGGCAGAAAGGGGGCTTGGGTCGCCCACGACAACCGTCGCATTCAAGCTCGAACGCTTTAATGCGCGGATGATCCCTTGCCCTAGGAGGGCGCCGGCGCCGGTGATAAACACCTTCATGACGTGCCTAGCCCCAGTGCCATTAGCTGGTCCCTGCAACGCGCGAGTTCGCTCACCTTATGGGCATCGGATCCAATCGAAACGAATGGATTGACCTCTTCGCACAAAGTTAAAAAAGCCGGCATATCCACGAGATAGGAGGAATTGATCTCGATGGCGATCTGCCTGTCGAGGGATGTGTTCATCAGGGCTCGAAAATACGCCTCCGGAAAATGGCCATGCCGCCTTAGGCTCATGCCCCCTGGATGCCCTAAAACGTCAATTGGGGCCTTGGCAATCATCCCCATCGACAGCCTGTACTCCATCTCAGAGGTCTCATCGGCGGAAAGGTGCTTGAAGTCGAGGTAGCCGCCCCGGCTGTCGGGCAAGCGATGAACAACTCCCAAGACTATGTCGCAAGCGTTGATCACTGTGTCCGATACGTCCAATCGACCGTCATAGTCCGTCGCCTTGGTCTCACAGCCGACATAAATTCTCATCCCTTCGAAACCTGGCGCTGCCGAAACAACTTCGTCTCTAAACTCTGAAAACCACGACGTCTCTTCCCGAACATGCTCCGTGAACGCCAGGGCGCCGAGATCGAGTTCCTTCGCTGCTCGTAAGATCTCCAGTACTGATGCCTGCCCATCGGTCCAGTTGGTGTGGACCTGGAATTCGACATTCAATTGCTCTCGAGTGAGATCACGAAACCTGCAAAAGGTAAGTTTATGGGTTTGTCTTCTGGCTTGCAGGTTCATTGCTCGGTCTGCCTTTTGTCTTTTGGGCGGTGAGGTTTGCCTGTTTGAACCCGCCGCAATCAAGCGAGCAGCAAAACGAGCGATCAGACTAGTGTAGCCGGAGCGGCTGCCATTCCGCCCCAAGCGACGAAGTGTGGATTGGCAAAGTCGCTGTCTTCGGTCTGCCCGGTCTTACCGTAGAGCAGTCGCGAGCCGTCGAGCCGCAAGACTGAGCCGCCGGCGCAGCTCAAGACGGCATCCCCGGCCGCCGTGTCCCACTCCATCGTTCGGCCAAAGCGCGGATAAACGTCCGCTTTGCCCTCAGCAAGCATGCAAAATTTCAGCGACGAGCCAACGGAGGCATATTCAGTAATCCGGTGCTCGATCAGGAACGCTTCAGTCGCGGAATTATCGTGCGAACGGCTGACGATCCCCGTAAGCCCTGCGCCAGGCTCTCTCACGCGTATCGCCTGCCTTTGCTCAATATCATGACCGTGACCGATGAAGAGCTTCTCCGATCTACCCCCGTCGGCCACATAGGCGCAGCGTTGCGCGGGCGCATAGACGATACCGGCGATTGGCACACCTCCCTCAATCAGTGCGATATTCACCGTAAAATCGTGGCGCCGGTTGATGAACTCCTTTGTCCCATCCAGAGGATCGACAAGGAAAAAGGAGCCGTTGCGGATGTCGGGAACGTGACCGGATGAAACAGCCTCTTCCGCAACAGCTGGAATAGTGGGAAACGCGGAGGCAAGACAGCCGAGAATGATTTCCTCAGCCCTTTCATCCGCCTCAGTGACGGGCGAATGGTCATCCTTGTAGGAGATATTGGGGCCGTGATCGTAGACTTCGAGGATAGCTGCGCCTGCCTCAAGTGCAATTCGTTCAAGCAGTTCACAAAGAGGTGTCATTTCTCCCCCAATCTCAAGTCAAGAAATTTGTCGATCTTGAGTGCGAGGGCGATCGGCTCGTTGCCGACTGTGTGAAGATGCAGTTCCGGATTGTTAGGGGCCTCATACGGCGAGGAGACACCAGTGAAGTTGGCAATCTTCCCCGCGAAAGCTTTCTCATACAATCCCTTCGGATCACGGCGCGCGCATTCCTCGATTGGAGTATCGACGAAGATCTCGAAAAATTCGCCCTCGTCCATCAGTTCGCGCGCCATCCGTCGCTCGTCGCGAAACGGTGATATGAAGGAAACGAGAACGATCAGACCGGCATCTGCCATAAGCTTCGCCACTTCTGCCACGCGCCGAATATTTTCAACCCGATCCTCCTCAGTGAAGCCGAGATCACGGTTGAGGCCATGGCGGACGTTATCGCCATCTAGAAGATAAGTATGTTTACCCCTTACATGCAAAACCCGCTCAAGTGCGTTGGCAATGGTTGACTTGCCGGAACCTGAGAGCCCTGTAAACCAGAGCACCGCGGGCCGCTGGTTCTTCATCGCACTGCGGGCATTTTTGCTGACATCGGTTGCCTGCCAATGGACATTGTCCGCCCGCCGTAGCGGGAAATCTATCATGCCGGCGCCGACGGTTGCGTTTGTCAACCGATCGACGAAGATGAAGTTGCCGGTCGCGCGGTTCTCGCTGTAGGCGTCAAAGGCGATGGGCGACTGGGTTGAGATGTTGCAGACACCGATCTCGTTCATTCGCAGGGATTTTGCAGCTTCGCGGATGAAGCTATTTATGTTCACGCGGTGCTTCAGCGCCGTTACCGTCGCACTAACGCTGTCGTTTTCGGTCCGCAGAATATAGCTTCGCCCAGGCTTCATGGAATTGCCGTCGAACCAAACGACGTTTGCTTGAAATTGGTCTGCCACGAATGGCCTAGCCGTCGGCGAAACAAGCATATCGCCTCTCGAGGCATCGACCTCATCGGAAAGAACCAGCGTGACGGCCTCGCCTTCCTCTGCCGAGGTGAGGTTTCCGTCCTGCGTCACGATCGATTTTACCGACGAACATTGCCCGGATTTTGCGACCAAAACGGCGTCGCCGACAGAAACCCGCCCCGAGGCAACCTGCCCCGCGTATCCGCGAAAATTCGCGTTGGGCCGCATCACCAACTGCACTGGGAAACGGAGCGGCTTGTCCAGTTCTAAAGGACCTAGTTCTACCGTCTCTAAGTAATCTAGTAGGGCTGGCCCGCGGTACCAAGGCGTGAATTCCGACAGCCGTATGACATTGTCGCCCAAGCTCGCCGACATAGGGATCGGCTGAATGCAGGTAAACCCCAGATCCTCAGCGAATACGTTGTAATCGGCGACGATGTCGTCAAAGACCTGCTGACGGAAATCGACCAAATCGATCTTGTTGATCGCGAGGACAATATTTCGAATGCCAAGCAATGACGCGATATAGGAATGGCGCCTGGTTTGCGGCAGGATACCCCGGCGGCTATCGATGAGAACGACAGCTAGATCGGCAGTCGAGGCACCCGTCACCATGTTTCGGGTATATTCCTCGTGGCCTGGGGTGTCGGCGACGACGAACTTGCGCTTCGCTGTAGCGAAGTAGCGATAGGCGACGTCGATTGTGATTCCCTGCTCTCGCTCCGCTTCAAGCCCGTCCAGTAGGAGGGCTAAATCTAGCTCTTTGCCGTTGGCAGTGCCTACTCGACCGAGGTTTGCAAGCTGGTCCTCAAAGATCAACTTCGCATCGTAGAGCAGCCGTCCGATAAGCGTCGACTTCCCGTCGTCTACGGAACCGCACGTAATGAATCTAAGGATCGATTTGTCGTCTTGCTCGGCCAGCCGAGCCTTGATCTCCTGCTGGCGTACAGTTTGAACATACGACATCAGAAGTATCCCTCACGCTTCTTTTTCTCCATGGCACCGGTCTCATCGGTGTCGATGAGGCGACTGTGCCGCTCGGAGGTGCGCACGCTCAGCATTTCGTGCAAGATGTCTGGAACCGTGGTCGCCTCGGACTCGATTGCGCCAGTTAGCGGGTAGCAACCGAGCGTGCGGAAGCGGATCATCTTCTTCGAAACGACCTCGTCCGGCTCAAGCGGCATCCGCTCATCATCGACCATGATAAGCATGCCATCGCGGCGAACGACGGGCCGGCGGGCCGCGAAATACAGCGGCACAATCGGAATGTTTTCAGCCAGAATGTACTGCCAGATGTCGTATTCGGTCCAATTGGAGAGCGGAAAGACCCGCATCGTCTCGCCCTTGCCGATGCGAGTATTATAGGTCTTCCACATTTCTGGGCGCTGGCGTTTGGGATCCCAACCATGCTGTGCGTTTCGAATGGAAAAGATGCGTTCCTTCGCACGCGCTTTTTCTTCGTCCCGCCGAGCTCCAGCGATCGCCGCGTCGAAACCATATTTTTCCAGCGCCTGCTTGAGCGCGATTGTCTTCATAATGTGGGTGTGAAGGTTTGAGCCGTGGGAAAAGGGGCCGATGCCTTGATCGATACCGTCTTGGTTGGTGTGAACAAGGAGGTTAAAGCCAAGCTCTCGTGCCATGCGGTCGCGGAACTCGATCATTTCACGGAACTTCCACGTGGTATCCACGTGGAGGAACGGGAAAGGTGGTTTACCGGGGTAGAACGCCTTCATGGCCAGGTGCAGCAGAACCGAGGAGTCTTTGCCGATCGAATAGAGCACCACAGGTTTTGAGAAAGTTGCGGCAACCTCGCGAACGACATGGATTGCTTCAGCTTCCAGCCGCCTCAAATGAGGAAGAGACATGTCATCATCCCTTTAATCTTGGACGAGAAGTTCTTGCCTGCAACGAAGCTTTGCAAAACGACTTACAAGCGTGGTCAAGTAATTAGGGGTCAGACAATGCTGCCATCTCGCGCAACCATTTGGCGCCATGAGGAGAGTATTTAGGGGGGAGACTTTCCGCAACCTAACAAAAAGAGCGATTTTTGCTGCCCCCCTCGTCCGAAAGGATGAAGGAGGCTCAGCCTTTGCCAGCCGACTAATGGGACACAGCAAACTCTCAATGGTAGGCTGAGGTGCCCGACCGTCAGATCGAGCCATTTAAGGTTGCTAAGATATTCGTGGTTGCTGACAATGGTTCCCCCACGATAGGTCTGCCGGATTCATGCAAAAGATGCAGCGGCTCTTTCACAGACACATCGACATCATGCAGACTGTCGTGCTGCGCTTTGCCTATTACGGCGGCTGCTCAATAGACACCGCTTCCCTTATGGTGTTTGATGAAGCAACTGCTTTGGCTGTCGATCAGGATCTCGCTCGTTCCTGGTTCCAATAAAGCAGTCTGAGATTTGGAAGCGACCCTTGCTGTTTGCGTTGGTGCCCGCTCATGCGTATTGCACTTGTTGGTGCGGTTGAAGCCTCCAATATTGCGTTGAAAGCGCTAATCGAAGCGGGGCACGCGCCTACGCTGGTTGTGACACTGCCCGAGGATGCATCGGCGCGACATTCCGACTTCGTTGACGTCGGCGAGCAAGCGCGTGCAGCGGAAAGCCTCATTCACTACACCACTGATATCAATGCGCCCGACACCATAGAGGCTCTGAAACTCACCTGTCCCGATTTAACCCTGGTGCTCGGTTGGTCGCAGGTGTGCCATAAACCGTTTCGAGATATTGCCCGCCATGGTACTGTCGGCTTCCATCCCGCTGCGCTTCCCCGCTTCCGTGGGCGGGCTGTCATTCCTTGGACAATCTTGCGTAGCGAGCGCGTCACCGGCTCCACATTATTCTGGCTCGATGACGGTGTGGATTCCGGGCCAATCCTGATCCAGAGACTTTTCCCGGTCTCCGCTGACGAGACAGCCCGCAGCCTCTACGACAAGCATGCGCTAAACCTTGCCGCGATGGTCGTCGAGGCCGTTGCCCTCTTTGAAACGGGGAGAGCGCCTCGGATAATGCAGGACGATCGCCAGGCTAGCTATTGCGCCAAGCGAACACCGGAGGATGGTCTCATTGACTGGAACGCGTCAGCCGAGGCGGTGCAGCGCCTGATCCGGGCGGTCGGCGACCCTTATCCTGGTGCTTACACCTGGTATAGGGATGACAAGATCCACATCTACCATGCAAGACGACTTGAAAATTCCGATCGATTCGTGGGTCTTGTCGGCCAAGTCCAGGCTCACACCGAGCGCGCCTTCATCGTCCTATGTGGAGGCAACGACTGCGTTGAAGTGTTGGAGTGGGCTTCGTCCTCGGGAAAGCGCCCCCCGGTCCATTGCAAGTTAGGGAGTATGCAGTAACTTCGGGGCAACGTCAGCGGGCGCCGGCGAGTGGCTCCAATTAGAGATTTGGGCTAAGGAGCGGCACAACGGCCAGGCTTGCAGGTGCCGTTCGAATGAGTTTCGTCAAGCACCCACCATCCTCCCGATGCTGGCGCTGGCACACACCTCTTGTAAGACATGCGCTGCCTTCTCCAACGCTGAGGATTCTTGCGAGGGGTCGACTAAAAAAGCAAGGCTGGTCTCGCCAAGCTCGCGCGCAACAGGCAGTCTTTCCGCAGGCGCCATTCCAATGGCGGTAAAAGCCTTCTCCAGATAGATTTCGGAGCAACTACCGCTGAAGCAAGGGACGCCGGCCGCGTTGATCTCGGCGATGATGCGATCTCTGCTCCAGTTCGGCTTGAGACGTTCCGGTCTAACGAAGGTGTAAAATCGATACCAGGCGTGGCGTATTCGCGTTGGCGGCCGCGGGGTGCGCAACACCTCGATTTCTTCCGTCGCTCTGGCAAGGATCGCGGCGTTATGCGCTCGCATCCTCCTGTACTGCGTCAGACGTTGCAACTGCCGAACGCCTAAAACCGCCTGGATCGAAGTCATCCGCCAATTGGTGCCGATCGTCTCGTGCAGCCAACGGAAACCCGGCGGGTGCGCTTTGTTATAGACGGCTTCGTAAGACTTGCCGTGGTCCTTCCGACTCCAGGCCCTCTTCCATAGTTCGTCGTCATTCGTTGCCACCAATCCGCCCTCACCTCCTGTGGTGATGATTTTGTCCTGGCAAAAGGAGAAGGCAGCTACATCGGCGAAACTACCCACCGGCCGACCGTCGATCTCGGCGCCATGGGCCTGTGCACAGTCTTCTATGACCCACAATCGCTTTTCCCGCGCTAGCGCCATGATGGCGGGCATATCGCATGGCCAACCGGCAAGATGCACGACGATGATCCCTCGGGTACGTGCGGTTAGCTTTGCGCGTATGGTTTCCACTGTTATATTCTGGCTCTCAGGATCGACGTCTGCAAAGACGGCCACGCCGCCTGCCATTGGAACACTCGAGGCAGAAGCAATGAAACTTCGAGGCGTTACGATCACCTCGTCACCGGCCTGAAGCCCAAGGGCGAACAATGCCAGGTCAAGTGCGACAGTGCCGTTTGCAACGGCAACGGCATGCTTAACGCCTAGAAACCGCTCGTATTCAGATTCAAAGTTACGCACGTGAGGCGCCGTCCAAGCATTCACCTCACCCGAACGAAGTACGGAAACGACGTCTTCGATCTGCTCTTCGTCATATACTGGCCACCGTCCCACTTTCGCCTCCTGCCTTTGGTGCCCCGAGCAGATTGGCAGCGTCAAGCGCTGGCATCTTCTCAAGTGCCAACTCCTCGGCGTCAGGCGATATGCCTGACCAACACAAATGCTTCCGCGGCCTCCAGCATTACGGTCGCTCCGCGAAGTGTCGCCAGCGCGCGCAAGGCGTGGAGCGACCGCTCGTGCGGCGGCTCGCGCAGCTGCGACGCGAAACTCTCCATCGCCTTTAGTTTGGTTTCGACGTCCTTCGAGATATCGACGAAGACGTTCGGAGCGAATGCGGGCGATAGGTATGGCGCATTCCAATTTGTCTCCGACAAGGTCTCGTAGGCCAGGATGAGTTTTGGAAACTCCAATTGGTGCGGCCGGCAGGCAACCAGCGCTGAATTGAAGGTCAGTTGATGGTCGAAATGCATATCGCCTATGAAGGGCAGAAGCACCGTTTGTGGGCACAAATGGCGAACGATTTCGGTCAAGGCTCCGTTGACGGTTGCATGTGGCGTTTCGGCAAGTTGCGCCGCCGGCAATCTCAGCCAATAGGTATCCTTAACGCCCAGCACGCGGTGCGCGTCGACCGCTTCGGCCTGCGTGCGAACGACGTCCGAAGAACTGAATGTCGGTGGCTTGCCTTCTGTCATGATGACGACAAAGACTTCTTGGCCTTCGCGCGCTAGCCTTGCGATCGTACCGCCAGCGCCAAGCACCTCGTCATCGGGATGCGGTGCTACGACGAGAGTTCGTCCGAAATTAATCTGCGAGCCAGTCATCAAAACCCTCAGCTATTTCTGCAATCGCATGCATCCAAGAACCAGGTTCTAAAGCCGCTCGCGATCAGCGTCGTCAGAACGTCGTGTCCGCAGTAGTATGGATCTATCGTTCCCTATTCGGCCGATGACATCCATCGATCTGACAGAAACTCCTTGGCAAGTCTCAGACGACCGACATGCACCCGCTCTCCTGCTAAGAGCATTTTGAGCGTCAGCAGGAGAATTTTGATATCAAGCCAGAGACTGGCATTGGCGACGTACCAGAGATCAAGTGCCACCTTGTCTTGGTCAGACAAACGCGTATTGCCGTTAACCTGCGCCCAGCCGGTTAGGCCAGGAGCGACTAAACTGCGTATGCGGCCAAGGTCACCGAACGCGGCGACCGTCGCGAAGGGAAGCGGGCGTGGTCCGACCAGCGACATGTCGCCGGAAAGCACCGAAAGCAACTGCGGCAGTTCATCCAAACGTAGTCGGCGCAAAAGGCGCGTTGCTCCGGTCTGCCGCATATTGTCGGGCAACAATAGACCATCTGGACCGCGCTGATCGGTCATCGTGCGAAACTTGCGAACCGTGAAAACCCTCATTCCCGCACCAACTCGGGCCTGATGGAAAAACAGGGGGAGCCCTAAACTCGTCCAAACAACGAGGGCCGTTACGGCCATTAGCGGCAGGCATAGGACGAAAAGGATGCCGGCTAACAGGCATTCAAGCCGCCGCTTGAAACTGTGAGGTCCCGAGGCGGCAGGAAAATCAAAAGCGGCGGCATGCTCTCGACGAGATTTCAACGCAATGCCCCTCGGCGTAAGTACAACCATTTTCCCGTGACGATGATCACGTTCCGGCAATAGCCACCAAAAGCACATCGCCAGGCAGCAGTTCCGTCAGAGGCGAGGCCTTAATGCTGGTATGGGAGCCGTCTAAAATCTTTCGCCGGACCTCGTAGGTATAGGAGACTTCGTTTTCCTTGGCTTCTTCGTCAGCCTCTACTGCAGCGAGCAACAAGATTTGCTCTTCAGCTGCGCGCTTTTGCGAGATCAGCTTCTGAATGGCGATCTCACGAGCTTGGAGCTGCGTTAGGATGTCCTTTTCCCGATCGGCCGCGAGCTTTGCCAACTGCAGCTTCAACGCACTGACCTCTTGGCGCGACCGCTCTAGGGAGGCGAGGATTTCAAGAAGATGGGCCTTCTCAGTTGATTCGGTATTCTCTGCGCGAGAAAGGTCGCTTTCCGTTGTTAGACCGCGCTTGCGAAGATCGGCGACGCGCCGCAAATCATCCTCGCTGTTCTTGATCACTTGCCTTTGTTGCAGAACAAGTTCATCCAATAGCTTGATGCCATTTTCGGAATGCATGATCCCCTCGGCCAGAATCTGGGATTGAGACGTCCTTGCGGTCAGATCCGCCTTAAGGATCTTCTCCTCCACCTCCACCAAGCCCTCCAGTGGTGCTCCGTCCACATAGGCGCGCGCGATCTTCGGCACGGCACTTAGATCGACTTTGTCACTGGACTTTAACTGCGCCACCAGTCTGGCGGCATAAATGGCCTCGTGGACGATCTCGGCGGTCGCCGATTCGATGTCTCCACGCAAACGGGCCCGCAGGATAATCCGGTCTGAGGCGTTTGCTGCAACCACCTGCGTCCCACCGGCAAGGCCAATCGCCTGATCAACGGTCAGGTCGGAAAAGAATGCGAACGAACCCGGGTTCTTCACCTCGCCAAGAACAAAAACCGGTCGAAACGTCGCAACCTCCAGCGACACCTTCGGGTCGACGAGGAGATCGCGGGTTCGGTATTCGCCCTTGAGTTTCGCCAGCGCCTCGGGAATTGTAAGACCCATGACAGTTACCGCACCGATAAGCGGAAATGAGGCCTCGCCGTTGCGGGCGACCGTTGCAGTCACAGGCAGTTCAGTGTCATCGAGGAAGTCGAAGGTAAGCGCATCGCCCGCGCTTAGCCGGTAGTCTGCCGCGATCGAAAGCGACACGGGGCCGCCAGCAGAATACGCAATTCCAAGGCAGGCCACAAGGAGCGGACGTACGGCTTGGCGCATCCTGAAGGTCATCCAGGTGAAGGCCTGTGACACATTCATCTCAGCAGCACTCCATCAGAGTCGACAGGGATGTCTTAGAAAATTGTATTACGCCCCGTGCGATCTCGTCAAAGGAATTTCAAGTACATCCTGGAGATCGGCAACGCGGCGCAGAGCCCGCATCCCAATCCCTAGGCGAACGCCCGCCTTGATTAATCCAGAACACCTAAGTGAAAATCTACATGAATTTTCCTTCTTTCGAACCTATTTATGAACTATTCCGAAATACGAACAATTATTATCTGTATTCTTTGCATAAATAATTTGAACATTTACGTACAAAATCAATTTAAGTCCGAACCTATATCTATCTGGGTCGAAATTATTCATGACAACTCTACAGATAATTACTATAAGTTCATCTTGTCGACGCGAAATTGCCGGTAGACCCGAAGCACCATCCATAAAGCACCTACACCTTAAGGAGTAGGTTAGGGCAATATAGCAACCCCCTTACGTACTTTGAATTAGATTAATGTGACTATGGCTGTCGGACGGATGGGCGGTTTACAACCAACCCGTTCGATGCTTTTACTATGACCCCAAGATTAAGCCGAGTTCGTCGCCATCTAAACCATGGTGAACGCGATGTTTCTTGACGTTATGACGTCGCGCGTGTCGGGGTCGCATCCACGATAACAATGTCGGAAGCACTTTGAGTTCTCCCCCCATGAGCTTTGCGGGGAGTGTGCTGCCGTTTTTTGTGGGTGCGGCGGGCTTATCGACGTTAGGAGGGGCACTAATGCCGCGCATCCACGCCGCCGCGAAGGCAGTTCGTGATCAATTCCTAGGGCTACAGTCGATTATATCAGAAGGCAAACGCACGCGAGCAACTGGCGACGCTCTCGTAGCAATGCGCGATGCCGCCCTCGATATCGGCATATGTCGTCTACAGACAGCCATTCGCCGGGTGCGCAAATATTGCGCATTGTATATCGCTGACCTCGGGTCTGCCAGCCTTGCACTGGCCACCGCCCTGCTGCTTCGTTACGGCCCAGCAGAACTGAATGCTCGGCCAGAACTGATCTCGATTCTCCTATGGTCCGGAGCACAATATCTCTTCGTCTGCGCGCTCGTTTTTCCCTTGTGTGGCCTTTACAGTCGCAACTGGCGGTATGGCTCTGTTTCCGACCTCTTCACTATTTTGCGTGCGGTGCTGCTAACATCCATGCTGCTGGTTTCGCTACTGTTTTTCTCTACTCGCTTGAGCGACATGCCGCGCACAGTCGTTCCAATGCAGTCCCTCCTGCTGATCGCGTTCTTGTCCGCTGCCCGACTGAGTTTTCGCGCGGGTGAGTTTTCGCTGGCCCGCCCTGGTTTCAAGACTCGACGCAGTAATGCGGTGATCGGGGATCACCATATACCGCTGCTGCTGGTTGGAGCCGGTGACGCTGCCGACCTCTATCTGCGCGCGCTCTGCCGCGATCCCAATTCCACTTATTTGCCAGTTGCCTGTATCGACAAGAACGAGGATCAGATCGGTACGAGCTTGCGTGGCGTGCCGGTCGCAGGTCGCATCGAAGATTTCGAGCGGGTGGTGGCGGAGCTGCAGCGAGCAAACAAGCAGCCGCGTCATGTTGTTTTCACGGAGGCGCCAGCAGCCTTTGGCGAAGCCGCCTCGGATAACCTTCTGCGTTCGGCCGAACGGCTCGGGATTGCCGTCTCGCGCTTGTCGCAGATAACGGAGTTCCAGCGCGCCGAAGGACACAACCCGTACGAGTTGCACTCCATCGAACTCACTGATCTCTTGGAACGACCACAGGCAACGCTCGATCGCGAGGCGATTGAACGGCTCGTGCGCGGACGGCGAGTCCTTATTACAGGCGCCGGCGGCTCCATTGGCAGTGAGCTAACGTTACAGGTGGCTCGGTGCCGCCCGGCAGAACTCGTGCTCGTCGACAATACCGAATACAACCTCTACGAGATCGATATGACACTTTCGGAGCAGGCACCGGAAGTGCCCCGGCGGAGCTATCTCTGCAGCATTCGGCGTAGCCAGAGGGTTGAGCAAGTTTTCAAGCGGCATCGACCCGAACTGGTCTTTCACGCCGCGGCTCTCAAACACGTCCCCATGGTGCAAATGAATTCGTGTGAGGGAATTCTCACCAACGTCATCGGCACGATGAATGTCGCCAATGCGTCGAAGAAATATGGCGCACTCGCCATGGTTCAGATATCAACCGACAAGGTCGTGAACTCGACAAGCGTTATGGGCGCAACCAAACGCCTGGCCGAGCTTTACTGCCAAGCTCTGGACCTCGACGGCCTCAAGGCTGAAGGGGGGACCCGATTCATGACCGTACGGTTTGGAAACGTGCTTGGCTCGAGTGGTTCGCTCATTCCGCTCTTCAAACGTCAACTGACGAAAGGTGGCCCGCTCACCGTAACGGACCCCGGCATGACACGGTTTTTCATGACGATCCGCGAGGCGGTCGAACTGACGTTGCAGGCTTCCGCCTACGGCTTCGAAAAGCAGCTCGGCCAAGGTGAGATCTTCGTTCTCGACATGGGAGAGCCGATCAAGGTCATCGATATAGCAAAGCGTATGATCCGGCTGGCGGGTTTTTCCCCAGACAAGGACATCAAGATCAAGATCGTCGGCTGCCGTCCTGGGGAAAAGCTCTTTGAGGAGCTTTTCGACGAGACTGACAAACGCATAGACTCGCCCGTTCCAGGCGTTCTGGGAGCGGTACCGGCGCCTGTACCGTTGCCGACGCTGAAGAATGCTTTCATGCGGCTGCAGCATTACGCGGAGAGAGGTAACGAACCGGCAGTGGTTTCTGTCATGCGCGAACTGCTCCCGCGTTACGAGCATGAGGCCACGACAAAGTACAGGCCATCGAACGAAAGCAAACTAGTGGGCCCCTCACGGAAGAGCAGGCCAAAAGTCCCTGGTTCCGGGAATATCCAGCAGTCAAATGCGCAGAAAACTGCCTATTAAGGATGTCTATGGGTAACGATAAGCGAGAGCGAGGCAAGCAAACTAAATGCGAGGTGCCGCTTGCAGGTCGCTCTCAGGAAAAGTTTTTTGCAATCCCCAGCAGATCCAGTTCATCCGCTGGCCGTTTAGCATCGCGTGTCGGTCCCTTTCCGTTCGGCGCAGACGGCGCCAAGTTTTGGCGGGAGATTTTGTCTTGAGTCCAAAGCTCTCTTTGAAGCTCGTCACCGCTGACCACCTTGTCCTCCTACCCCCTGCGCGACTAGGGGAAGAACCGGATTACGAAATACAATCAGAGCAACGCAAGCGAGTGATTGCAGTCATAGCAAGCCTGACCGTCTCATTGACAATTTTCCGACTAGAATTGCTCAAACGAATGGTACGGGCTGGCCATAAGGTTTTCGCCTTCGCTCCCGACAACGATGTGCGGGTTGAACGCCAACTGGCTGCGATCGGTGTCGATTTCGTTCGCATACCGATGGCGCGCACCGGCCTCAATCCGTTTCAAGATTTGGCCACTTTGTGGGCGCTGCGACGGCATCTACGGCAACTGAAGCCAGACATGGTGCTGCCTTACACCATGAAACCGATCATCTATGCCGGGATCGCAGCCAGGACATTAGCGGTCAAGGAACGCTGTTTCCTTGTCACTGGACTTGGACACGTGTTTTCCGACCAAACTACACCGGTAATGAGATCCAAGGTCATTCGCCAACTCTGTGTTGTCCTCTATCGGATTGCGTTTCGAGGTGCCAAGGTCGTCTTCGCCTATAACGAAGCTGATGCCGATGACCTGCGACGGTACCGGATGCTGGAGGACAATTCCAAGATCGTATTAGTCTCTGGTTCCGGCGTTGACCTTGAGCACTTCGAGCTTTCAAGGCCACCTCAGCGAGGCCCAGTTTTCCTTATGATTGCGCGTCTTTTGCGTGACAAAGGAGTAGCAGAGTTCGTAGACGCTGCGCGGCGGTTGCAGCGTGAATTTCCTCAGGCACGGTTTCAGCTCCTGGGACATTTCGATTGCAATCCGACGTCCATTTCGCACGATCAGATCAACAGCTGGGTGAACGAAGGCGTCCTCGAATACCTAGGACACACTGACGATGTCCGCCCCTATCTTGCAGCGTGCACTGTCTTTGTCTTGCCCTCCTACTATCGCGAGGGCATCCCCCGAAGCATCCTAGAGGCGCTGGCGACCGGGCGGCCCATCATCACAACCGACCTGCCGGGTTGCCGTGAAACCGTGCAGCCTGGAGTGAATGGATTCCTGGTCGAGCCTCGCGATGCTGAGAGCCTTGCCGATGCAATGGCCGCTTTTGCTCGCCAACCAGAATTGGCTGTGACGATGGGACAGCGTTCGCGTGAGTTAGCAGAAGCAAGGTTCGATGTGCACGAGATCAATCGGGTCCTATTTGCTTGGATGCAGCTTGAATGACTGGCCTCCCTACGGCTCCTCCGCTTTACGTTGGCGGCCACAGAATATGCACCCGTCCATGCTCTGCGATCGTCACCTCCAATGGGACGTTGCTCGATATCCGGTTAAGCCTTCCGTCTGAGGATAGAACCGATGGCCGTTGATATGAAATTGAGCCCCTCCCAGAGCAATCTGGCCGGCAAAGCCAAACCGTCAAGCCGCCATGCTCCACTTAGGACGATTATGCATATCATCACCAACTTTACCGCGAGCGCCGGGGCCGAGACAATGTTGGCTCGCCTTCTCAGAGAATCGCGCACCGAGCGCATTATCGTTGTCTCTTTGCTGGATATTTCGGAGCGGAACCGAAATCTCGCCGATAACCCCAACGTATTCTACTTTCCGCTCAAGGCGGGTGGCGCTGCAACTTTTCCGATGGCGATACTGCGCTTGGCCCAGCTCATTCGCGAGCATCAGCCTGATCTAATCCTATGCTGGATGTACCACGCGATGGTCGCTGGAACTATCGGAGTTCGCGTTGCGCGCAAGCGTACTCCTATTTTCTGGAATGTCCGCCAATCATTGGACGACCCCGCGTCGCTCTCGCGAAGTTCACGCGCGGCTATCACGATGGGAAAGTGGCTATCGGGGACTGCCTCTGGCGTTATCTACAACAGCTATCGCGCTCGCGAATTGCACGAGGTTTACGGCTATAGCAGGCGCAACGCGGTGGTCATCCCGAACGGGGTTGACTTACCCCCCTTGGTTCAGTCGAAGCCTAGAGAGTTGCTGCGCATCGGCATCGCCGGCCGATTTCATCCGCAAAAGGACCATGCCACGTTTTTTCACGCAGCTGCATCCGTCCTGAGAACGCACCCCAACGTCAAATTTTATGCCGCCGGCCACGGTCTAACTCTCGACAACCCAGCCGTTAGAAGCCTCATCGCTGAGGCAGAGCTCCCGCTAAACTCCATCGAATTTTGGGGTGAAGTCTCGGACATGTCGAGGTTCTATGATAGCATTGACCTCTTCGTACTTTCGTCAAGGACAGAAGGGTTTCCAAACGTCATCGCGGAGGCCATGAGTCACTCAAAGCCCGTTGTTACCACCAATGTGGGAGACGCAGCGGCTTTAGTTGGAAGAGCCGGGGTAGCAGTTCCCTCTCGACGTCCAGAGGCTCTGGCATCGGCTATTCGTGCGATGATTGACTTGTCTCCCGACGAATATGCACGCTTGGCTCGCCGTGCACGCAGACGGATTGAAGTTGAATACACGCTGGCAGCAGTTGCGCAGAAATACGACGAGTTTTTGCACCCAACTTGATGACGTCTCCCTTATCGGTCCCCCAGACCCCGATAAAAAAGGCACAGTGATGATAGGATCAACGTCAGCGTTTCGTTTCGGTGAAAGCAGCTCCGCCTGGACAATGGTACCCGCGCTTATCTGCATGAGAACCAGTCTAACTACGAAATCAAAATATCCTGTCAGGTAGATTGGGGATAAATTTCCGTGCTCCTCGCCGAAAAAACCATGGAACAACACGGTCCGCTCCCGCGCAAAATTACTATCGCTTTTCCGTTCGTGGGCGACAAGTTAGGGGGAAGCCATATTTCCGCGGCCGGCCTCATTGCGGGCCTCGACAGGACAAGGTTTGACCCGCTAATCGTTATCCACAGAAGCGGCTTGGTCCTTGAGAGATACATGCACGAGCGTGGACTTCCGGTCACCCTGGCCCCGGAGGTCGATATCTTATCTCCGACGAAAGATCGAGGACTAAAAGGCGGCATTGCGAGGGCTCGTTCGCTCATGCGGAACACCGCTCGTCTAGTTCCATTTCTGCGGGCCAACGCAGTCGACATCGTACACACGAACGACAGCGAGATGCACGCGACCTGGGCTCTGGCGGCACGTCTGTCTGGCGGCAAGCTCCTGTGGCACCACCGGGCAGATCCGCTAGCGCAAGGCGTCAACACTCTAGCGCCCCTCTTGGCAAATCACATCGTGGGGGTGTCAAGGTTTGTTCAACCGGCGAGACCCCTTTTGCCGATTGGCCACAAGTTCACGGTGCTCCATAGTCCGTTCGACCATCCCAGCTCATTGCCCGACCGCGAGGCCTGCCGTAGAGCATTTGTCGACGAATTGCGCCTCCCCCTCAATACACGTTTCGTCGGGTATGTCGGCGGATTGGTCGCACGCAAGCAACCGGTGGCATTCGTTGAGGCGGTACACGCGTTCCTTCAAAGCTATCCCGACTTCGCTCTTGCCGGCCTGATCTTTGGCACGTCTCCTCCCAACAGGCCGGATCTTGGCGAAGATGTTAAACGGCGCGCAAAGGCGCTCGGGATATCGGATCGGATTCATCTGATGGGCTTTCGAACGCCGGTGGCTCCTTGTATGGGTGCCCTGGAAGCTCTCCTGGTTCCCGCTTTGAACGAACCATTTGGGCGCACGCTGATCGAAGCC
The DNA here is from genome assembly GCF_004368875.1 of Neorhizobium sp. R1-B. Taxonomy (NCBI): domain Bacteria; kingdom Pseudomonadati; phylum Pseudomonadota; class Alphaproteobacteria; order Hyphomicrobiales; family Rhizobiaceae; genus Neorhizobium; species Neorhizobium sp. R1-B. The sequence continues at coordinate 305,391 of NZ_SOEM01000002.1, read as the reverse complement.
ATGCTGCTCGGGACGCCTGTTATTGCGACTAATCATGGAGGAAATCCGGAGGCCATTGAAGATGGAATCACGGGTTACCTAGTAGAGCCAGGAAAGCCGGACGCATTCGTCGCGCCACTGACATGGCTTCTCACCGATCGGCAGCAATGGCACCATATTAGCAGCACGGCGCGAACTCAGGCGCTGATCAAATACGGGGATAAAGCGCATATCGATGGGATTAGTAAGCTATACGAACGCCTCGTCGCCCATAGAACCCAGTCGGAATGCAGTCAAAGCAGATGATCATCATTTTAGCGTCCGTCTTTCGTGCTGGGCCGTGGCGATATGGGGGCGCGATCGCAACGAAGAAGAGCCGCGCTTACCGCATCTGGCTAGCCGAGAAAGAAAGGTGAGCTGGGGCAAGGAAACGGCTGTTACCGTTTTTTCGCTCTGACAGTCAGGACCGCCTACGTCCGTATCGTCCGAAGCGACAGCGAAATTTCTCGAAGGGCATAACCTACGCCTTTCGGATGAAGTCTGAAACAAGTCGGGAAATGGTCAGTTCTGTTAGGTCACGGCGGCGGACGCCCCCTTCCCTCCATCATTTTCTGTGTCCGTCTCCGTGGCGATCGACAGAGACGATGCGGAGTGCAGGGTCATACCTGCTTGCGAAAGCGCGGTGTCCCCCCCGCCGCGACCCTGCGCTCCACCACTTCCAAGCCGTCGCTTTCGCGCGGCGGCGCAAACCGCTTGGAACTGTGGAATTGACCTGACAATATAGGTTAGATCGGGACGCCCCTGACGCCATAGCAATCCTAGTATTGCCACCGACTGGCAGACTTTGCGGGTCTAATTATTTGGTACCTATCCAAACATAGCCCTCATTCGTCGATATGCCTATCATTTGATTGATGCCGATCTCAGTTTATCATTCGGATGGTTAATTGCCTCTGCGATCTGATAGCAGTATACTTACGGTCTGGTGGGCGACTTCGAAAATAGACCTAGGGATAAACACAGATCAGACGCCGTTTCGTCTCTGTTTTGACCTGCGCAGGCCGCATTGTCCTATGGCGAGTTCATGTAAAATACTACGACGATCTAATTTTTTGCGCAAGCCGGCAGAACTGTTCGTTTCCGTCGCGCTCCTTGTGTGAAATACGATGGAGGAGGAAAAATGACTGTTCAACAAAATTATGAAGTCGGCCTTTGGCAAGTCCCAGTCTATGTCAGGATTGGCTACGGTGCCTCCGAAAGCGTTCACGGTCCGAACGAGGCACTAACCTATCTCGAGGATCGATGGCCGGCCGAACGCGGGCCCCACTACGATCGGGCTCACCAGACCTGCCAGCTGGCGACCATAAGAAGGAGACCGGGTGAGCTGGCGAGAGAGGCCTTCATTGCCGCCGCAATCGAAGCGAGAATCATCGCCTAATTGTTGCTTCGTGCTCCATCCCTCGCAGCACTGCTTTATCAGCACCCATTTGTTAGTCAGCCCAACCGCGTTCGCCACAAGGTTACCAACGTCGCGTTGACGTTGATGGCTCGCGATATGGTTTATAGATCCTCAGCTCTCGCCTCACCAAGCGGTTGATTGGAGGTCTCTGACCGAATTTCAGCGGAGTTTACGGGGGATAAATGAACGGCGGCCGGGTGGTGAAACTCGTCGGTACCGTTGGGTCTGACAGGCTTGCCTGAGGCCGGGGTCCTTATTTTGTCAGCCCATCCAAACGGCCAGTTTGATCGTGCATCGGTGTTTGGATGGAGTGATTTTCCTGAGAACTTGCGGTCTACCCCCGACCAGCAATCTCAGCGGTCAGCGCCTGCGGCGCTGGCCGTCTTTTCGGTAGCTGATCGTTTGCTCTAATTCTTTCTAGTTAGTTTGCGGCTGCAGCCGGCTAAGCTACCATCATTGCATCACTAGGCCGAGCATAGAAGAGTCTCAGGCTTAGGAAGAGCCCGCGCCGGGGGTCTGCGCGGGCTCTTTATGTCTGCAAAGACCATCAGCGGCAGCCCTTTGAAAAGCGCCTGCTACCCGAGCGGATCGTGGTTGAACCAGTACCCCAACGAAGTCCTGCTCAATTTCAGAGATTTGCGGGATGTGACAGAATTCCGGGCGTCGGGGCGTACCGCCATCGCAAGGGCTGTCCGGCGCGTCGGCGAAAGCGCGTGTTCTGACGTTCTGCACCGAAGCACGCAAATTAAATCATTTCCCACCTCGACGACCGGCAAAGTAGCCAACTCGGTCGGCTGACGTAAACGATCTACGAAATCCACCGTCGCCCCGGCTTATTCGAACCGGAAACTCTCGTTCGCGATATGCGCTCGAGTTAACTGCGCACCGTCGTGCTTTCGACGCCAATCTGCTCGGCGATCGCGGACACCGACGCCAATAAAATTTCCAGAACCATCGTTGTCGCCCTTCAGATCGGATCTCCGACTTCCGCTTCAGACTATCGGAAAGAGAATTGGTAATGACGTGCCGCCGCTCTTCTGGGGCACCGGAAGAACACCCGCACTCAGACCGCGCGAGAATCAGACGACGCCTCCGGGGAAAATCTTCCGGTAGTAGCAAGACGCTGGCGCCAATCATCGGCTTGGAGTGATGGCTGGCGGGGAAGGCGTGGTTACGGGCGGAGGCGTATCAGCCGGCGCTACCACACCTGATCGGCTTGGCTGGCTTGGTCCACGCATCAAAACCGCCGCCACCAGAACTATAACCACGATCAGGAGCAGGCCTATCATCCCATTCTTCGTCATGGGGCCGTCCTCGCATGGTTGGCCGATGTACCGGTCCTAATCTGCAACTATGTTAGAACCGATTTTGAGGCACGCGGGTTCCCTAACGAAAGCTCCGCTCGATTGTTTGGACGGCCATCTGGCGCGGACTCAACCGACGGGACGAAACGGATGGGTTTGAACGGTAGCGAGCCCAGCATCGTGGCCCGCGAAGCCACCATTCTTGCGGATAGAAGATGGCCTGGCGCGAACATGCGAAATCTCGCAATTTACAGTGGCAGCGGCGCTTTAATAAGATAGGGGCTTTACTGGCAGCGGGAGTGGTGTCGTCTTGATCGACCGGTCCTGCGAAAGACTGGAGGTAGTCGGAGCTGACCTCGATAACTCAGCGTCGCACCTCTCGGCCGGCTCATCGAGCTCTGGTCTGAGAGGCGTCCCGCTGCCATGGATGGGTTCAGGTGGGCCGCCACAATTATATCTAAATCTCCAGCGGCTCCCCCGCCCTATGGGACATATCGTCAGCGGCTCTGCCAAGATCACCAGCAATGGAGCGCGGAGTTTGAGATGTTATCGGCGAGTTTGCTGCTTCAGTTTTGCGAAGCTTGTACCGCAGCGCGGAGCCCAGCGGAAGTTTCGGCTTTGGTCGAGCGCGTCACCGCATCGTTAGGTTTCGAGCGATTTGCCATGGCAGGATATCCCCTCCCTCATGAGAGTCTGGAGGCCTACTTTCTCTTGAACGGCTGGTCCCCTGGATGGTTTAAGGTTTACGTTGAGAAGAACTACTTTTTTAGCGACCCGATCGTAAACCTTGTCCGTCGCGCCGACCGCACAATCGTCTGGTCGGAGGCCATCAGGGGGCAGGCCCTGTCGTCCAAAGGCCGTAAGATCATGCGCGAAGCTGCCGATTTCGGGCTAGTGGACGGCGTGACGGTCCCTATTTTCTCGCGGTGCGGTCTTGTAGGTCTCTTTTCTCTGGCCGGCCGCCAAGTCTCATTGTCTGTCGCCCACCGAGACCTCCTGCGAATTATTGCAATATGCGCCCACACCCGCCTTCAAGATCTCAGGGGAACAAACGACAAAAAGATGACCGATGTCATGATTACGCCCAGCGAGAGTGAATGTCTCGCCTGGTGTGTTGCTGGCAAGACGGCCAAGGAAATAGGAAGCTTAATGCGACGCTCGGAGCGAACCGTGGAGACGCATCTCGCCAACCTGCAGCGCAAGCTCGATGCAGGAAATCGGGCTCAGCTAATTGCAGAGGCGTTTCGACGCGGACTGCAACGATGAAATCTACGAACTTTTACGGATAGAATTCAGTCACCTCCGGTTGCACAATGACCACGCTCGATCGGAGGAAATTCGATGCTTGAAATCATAACAGGCAGCCAAATCGGACAAAAACGGACAACCATGGAGAAGGTCTGGCGTTTTCGCCATCAGCGCTTTGTCGAAGAGCTTGGCTGGGAAGCACTCCGACGGTCCGATAAGCGCGAACAGGATCAGTTCGATACGCGGTCCACCATTCACCTGGTACTAATGGAAATGAGCGAGGTCGTTGGATATTCTCGCCTGCTTCCGACGACAAAACCGCACCTTCTCTCCCATATTTATCCGGAATTACTTGGTGGAAAGAGTTATCCAAAAGGACGGCATGTCTTCGAATGGGGACGTTGTGCAACCGACGCTCGTGTTCCTTGTATCGGGGATGTCGCAACCGCGGACATCTTGATGACCGGAGTTCTTGAATTCCTTGTCCGTCTGAGAGTGGAAACGGTCATCATCCAGACAAATCCGATGCTCGTAGAGATGATCCGGAAGAGAGGCTACCCTCTGCAGGTTCTTTGTGAACCGATGTTTTCCTGCGGCGAAATGCTCATGGCGATTGCCGCCAAACCCTCGCCCCAACTGCTCGAACTGCACCGGAAAACGCATGGGATACGGCAATCCCTGTTATCCATGCCATCTGCCGAGCAACCGAAGAACGACGTTCCGTTCAGAAGAGACGCAGACAGTGATGTGGCGCTCAACTTCTCAGACGGCGTCGTGAGCACGGGATGCGTCGAAAACGGACACGGTCTGTGAGGAACTTCGTGACTTTTTTGACGAATGCAGACAAGGGCTGCAATGTCACAGTCGCTGCGCCATTAGTTTTCTGTTTTCGGCGGCAATCTGGTCATTGCATCGACCAGCGATAACAATGAATCCACGGCGTCGGCCGGAAGGGTTTCGACAATCTTGATCAGTTCCCGGCGCCTTTCTGCTTCGCGTTCAGTTTTCCCAAATCGATATGGGGCGGCGGCCATGACGACATCAATCGGCGAAAAATCCAAAAGCTCACTCAGATGAATGAGCCGCGTGACATTCATCTTCGTCTCGTTGCGCTCATATCGACCGTAGACTTGAGGGTGAAGTCCAAGCAAAGGCGCAACATCAGCATGGGTAAGTCCGGTCCGCTCCCGCGCCTGCCTCAGCGCATCCGAAATTCGGCTGTCGAGTTCGGAAAACTCAGGCACCCCTTCAAACCCCGGCCCCCGAAAAATCGGCTTGTCGACCTCGGGATCTCTCGTCTGAAGGAGACCTTTGTCCTCAATGTATTTCTCAACTCTGCTTCTCATGAAAGGCGCCTATCATTGTTTTCTAACCCTCATACATCAACGGCGCTTCCAATGGCCAGACGCGAAGGTCCGGCGTCAACCGAGAGTGACAACCAAGCGATCAAATCAGGTTGGACGATGGATGATAGTAACGTTCTGGACAATCTTACGACCCTCATCGCGCTCCATCGGAGGCTCCTCCTTGCACTGAAGGGGCAGCGCAATCCTGCTCGAGACAACCCATTTGCCGCGCAGCTTCGGAACGCCGAACGTGACGTTCGCAGCAGGATCGTGTCATGGCAACCCTTGGATGAACACGAAGCCCACCTGAAACTTGAGCACTTGGCGAGCTACATATTGGCGACCGGGACTCATCTTGATGCGGTGGAGATCAAAGCCATTTGCCGATCAGTGGCAAGATTCTTCTGAGCTTACTCTTAGAAACATCGCTTTGATTGAAGACGGATCGAGTTGCCGGCAGACTTCCAGACGCTATGAATGCGGGATCCTCGGGGTCAGAACCACGCTACCATTACGCCCTTGGTCATCTCTTTTTCGAAGCCATTTAGCTGCTTCAGCACATTACCGTTTTGGCGAGCTTTTAGCCTTATTGCCCGGTCAAACTTTGGCGCAACTCTGGTTCTCGCTCGTCCTGGCGAACACGGTTTCGGCCGGCGGACTTCGCCTCGTATAGCGCCTTGTCGGCATTCGAGTATAGGGCGTCGAAGGAACTGTCGGCTGCCCTTTGCCAAGCCAGACCAATGGAGACTGTCATCCGGCATGTCCCCGCCGCCGATAAGACGGGCCGCTCCTCGATCTCACGCCTCACCTGTTCGCATATCTTAAGTACTTTGGCCGGTTCGACAGCCGGAAACACGATCATGAATTCCTCACCACCGACACGGGCAAAGGTCATCTCGCTGGACGGATCGGCGGCGATGATCTCCTGGATCGACCCCGTCAAGGATTTCAGAGCGGTGTCGCCTGCTGCGTGGCCGAAGGTGTCGTTTACGCGCTTGAAATGGTCGACGTCGAGGACAGCCACGGCGAGTTTGCGGTGACCGGCTTTCGCTTCGTTGAACAAACCGTGGCCAACTGCGAAAGCATGGCGGCGGTTGAACGCACCGGTCAGTTCATCGGTCACGGCCAAGAGGTGTAGTCTGTCCTGGATCATCTTTAGATCGGTAATATCCTGTAGGAGAAGCTGAACGACTGGGTTGCCTTCCCAAGGCAAGGCGCCTGCGATCAATTTAATCGTCCGTGTTTCACCCGCGGCGGTTTTGACCTCAGCCTCGGTCGGCTCAACACTGATCCGCCCGTCAAAGGCCTGCTCCATCTGTCGGGCGGCGTCTTCAGCATGTGTGGTCAAAAAATCGAGGAAGTGTTTGCCGACGACTTCACTTTGCGGCACTTGCAATAGGCGTGCCGCCTCCTGGTTTCCGAAAATGATTCCCTGCCTGGTATGAATGAGCAGCCCCATCGGCATGAGATCGAGCATCATGCCCATCCTCTCCTGTGTGTCGACAAGTGTCTGCTTGGTAAGCTCTGCTGCTTCGAGTGCTTCGTGATCTTCATCCAAGAACATGGCTGGACTTTCGTAGAAAAATCTTCCGGCTCGGCATTCGAGGGGCGCCACAGATCGGACGATAGTGATGAAAACATAGATAACTTAATTAGAAATAACGTACCGACGCCTCCTGGAAAAAAGTGTAAGTCCTCAGGTACTACGAGCCTTCATACAGACAGTGCGTCAGCGACCATCAGCTGACACATGGCCTGCCCGTATCCGATGAAGGCGTCTCTATCGCCGGCGAGAAACAAACGCGCTAGCCACCCCCCGCCCTTAAATCAACGCTGACCTGCTCCCGGATCGGCCCACATCCCAAAGGAGCCATTCTTGCCGATTTCCTCCGCCGGTTTAAGATCTGGACGGGCTAAGGTTCCATCGGGCTTTTTTATAAGACGGAGCGCGCCAAGCGATACAAGCTGCTCCTCGAACATGTCGATGCTGTCGAGACTGCCCGGAAAATAGTGATACGCATAACAGGTGGCGTTTTGAATCGGCGCGTTCGTTTCAGTGAAGAACGCCCGACAGAAGACCACCTTGGGATTTTTCAGCATGATTGCGAGCTGTTGACGGGCAAAATCAATGCAGCGTCCGGCAAAGCCGTCCCGCCGATTGACCATCTCGCCTTCGCAAGGCTCGACACCATAGAGATGGATGACCATCGTATCGTGGACGCGGAAGTCGGTCCCCGACAGCACTTCAAAAGAGCCTGAAGTTGCATATCCCTTCCGCTCCAACACCTCGCCCTGGCCTTCGTAATATTCGATCACCAACACAACCTTTCCTGGTGCCGCCAGCGACCGAACATAGTTTTCGTCGATCGGCTGAACGGCCCACGTGGGACGGGCGAGAAGGCCGCTGCCAATCGCAACAACCATCACAAGCCTTACGAGACGTACCATATCAACTCCGTATACAATTTTCCCGAGAAAGGGTCTTGAAATTCTATTCTCTCTCTGCAAAACTATACTCATACAGTATAGCACCTCGGACTGTAGCCTACCCAACATCGGAGCTCAAGTCAAAAGCGAGCCAGAGAAAAATGCGCCACGACCGTCGCCTTTCCCGATGCGTATGCAGGGCGTTCCTAGCCCTCACGGCAGGCTTCGCAGCTGCGACAGGTGAAACTAATGCGGAGGAAATTTTCCAAAAAACTCCTTTACTTTCTGGTATTTACGCGATCTCACCTCTTTCATCGGGGAAGATTTCCCAATCTCTCATCTCTGCGCCTTCGGGTGACACGAACCAGCCCCCCTGCCCTTCATCTAAAAAGATCGTCAGCGCTGCCGGCGTAAGCTGCGGACGCTCGATCATTGATAACTATTTCAGTGATATTCCACTTCAAAGAAAAAGAATACTAAATTCGTCTTCAAACATGACGAGTGGTGCCAATCCTGAAGGGTCCGGCGTCAGACCCTCAAGCTTAAAACCTCCAAGGATCAAAAGTGGGCAACGGGCTCTCGAATGCGGTCCCTCGCCGTTGATGCCAGCCGACGTCCAACGTCTCGTCGCCGAAACCGCGAGACGCTACGAGGTCAACGAAGACTTGGCAGTGGCAATTGCTTGGGCCGAGAGCGATTTCGACACGAAGCGAAATTCCCCGAAGGGCGCGCGTGGTCCGATGCAACTGATGCCCGAAACCGCTGCTCGCTTCGGCGTTGAGGACATTTGCGACCCAACACAAAACGTCGAAGGCGGGGTAAGATACCTGCGGGTACTACAGGAGGAATTTAAGAATCCTCTCTTGATTGCGGCCGCTTACAACAGTGGCGAGCAGCGCATTTACCAATATGCCGGGATTCCGCCCTTTCCCGAAACCGTCAGATATGTCGCAAAGGTAATCAACTATCAACTCGGTCTGAGGATGCCCACGCCGAAATCTCGCGTTGGGATCAGCGGGGCTCGCACGTTTGCGGGGACCGATCGCGGCAAAGATATACGCATTGTCCCGATTGAAAAGAATGGCCGGTTTATCGGCGGTGTGATGCATTTTTGAAGGAGAAAAATCGATGCATACCCCATTGCAGAAGATCGAGCGACGGGCACCGAAAGTTGTAGCCCTGATAGGCATCATCGCCCTCCTCCAGATCATCACCGCCGATGCCGTCCTGGCCCAAACCAGCGGTGGCGGTGCTTTCGCACCGCTTGAAACGGCCGTTCAGATGATCGTTGATTTCATTACCGGCCCCTTTGGCCGGCTTTTGGCGATCATTGCAGTGATCGGGCTTGGATTTTTGGCCTTTGCTGGTCGCCTTTCCTGGTTCACGGCTGGGGCCGTCGTCATCGGTATCGGCTTGGTATTTGGCGCACCGGCGATCGTCGACCAGATGATATCAGCGGTCGGACAGTGACCGATGACTGCACTTGTCGAAGATGAAAGGCCAACTCTCACGCCACTTGCGGTCGGCTTGACTAGGTCACCGACGTTATGGGGCGTTCCCTATATGGCGGTCGTCATCATCGTGGGCATCACCATTATCGGCTGGCTCGCGACGAACGATCTTTTGGCACTCTTGATCGCACCAGCCACCTATCTTGTCTTATTCTCGCTCTACGCCTTCGACAGCAAGATACTCGACGTGCTGCAAGTGGCCTCTCGCACAACCCCCCGGACGCCTAACAAGCATTTCTGGGGCTCGAACTCTTACGGGCCGTAACCATGCTGAAGGTGGTCAGGCAAGAGCTTGGTTTCGGCCCCATCGCCCGAAGGGAGCGGCCGATGTCGCGACATATCCCGTATCTGCGGCATGTGTCGGATACCATCATTGGACTTGAAGACGGATCGCTCCTGAGCGTCATCAAGTTGCAGGGGTTATTCTTCCAAACGGAAGACCAGGCTGAACTCAATATGCGTTCAGTCGTACAAAATACAATGATCCGGGCTCTCGGCTCCAGCCGCTATTCACTTTGGTCGACGGTCGTGCGGAGAGAGGTCGAAACCGACCTTGATGCCACCTTCGATGATGGGTTCTGCGATCTTTTGAACAGACGCTATATGGACCAATTGCGCGACAAGCGCATGTTCAAAAACGAAATCTACCTTACCATCATACGCTCGGGGATGCGTGGTGTTCTCGGCATTGGTGATCGTTTCAACAAGATTTTCAGGCGTTCGGACAGGCGTGGCAAACGACAGCAGAGCCCTGACGACATCACCGAGCTTGAGGAGCTTGTTGCCACCATCGTGCAGGATCTCAGCAAATATGGTGCGCATGCGCTTGGCATCACCCATCGGACGCGTCACGACGACCCCATACCTGCAGAAGAGCAGACGGACGGGACGCGGGCAGAACCTTTTTCTGAACCCTGTGAATTCTTCAATACGATCCTGACCTGCGGCGCGCCAAAAAAAATGCGCTTGCCGCGCATGGGGATCCGCAACTTTGTCGGCAGCTCACGACTGCATTTCGGCAAGCGGACCATGCAGGCGCAAGCGGCTGTCGATGAAGACAGTCGCTATGGCGCTATATTGTCGATCAAGGAATATCCCCCTTTTACAGGCCCCGGCATGCTGGATGGTCTTTTACAGGTCAACCACGAGTTTATACTTACCCAGTCATTCACCATCGCCGACAAGCCGATTGCGCAGGAGCGGATTTCCCGACTGCAAAGACAAATTAGGGCCTCGGATGAAGCCGGCAGCTCGGTCGAACTTGAGATCGACTATGCGCTAAATAGCCTGATGAACCAGGAGGCCGTATTTGGCTTCCATCACCTGTCGTTACTTTGCCTGTCGCGCGATCTGGACGGCATCAGCCGCAGTGTTTCTGAGCTTGGCGCCTGCCTCACCGATATGAACATCAATTGGCTGCGCGAGGACCTCAACCTTGAAGCGGCATTTTGGGCGCAGCTTCCAGGCAATCATTCCTACATTGCGCGCAAGGCGATGTTATCGAGTGCAAATTTTTCGGGCCTGTCCTCTATGCATAATTTTGCCACCGGACAGGCGGATCGCGCACATTGGGGCCTGCCGATCACCATCCTCGAGACGACGTCGCAGACCCCCTACTGGTTCAATTTTCATCGCCGTGACATCGGCCACTTCTTGGTCACCGGCCCGACGGGATCGGGGAAGACTGTTGTATTAACCTTCCTACTTTCGCAGGCCATGCGTGTTTCACCGAAGCCAAAGGCTGTATTCTTCGACAAGGATCGGGGCGCAGAGATCTTCATAAGAGCGATCGGGGGCTCGTACGAGATCTTGGTGCCGGGAACGCCGACCGGCTTTAACCCGCTGCAACTCGACAATACAGGTCCGAACCGTGATTTCCTCCTCCGGCTCACCAAGGCGATGCTGCGATCTGGCGATCGCAGCGAACTCACCCAGGAAGACGAGGACACACTGGAAAGGGCAATCCTGCGCCTGATGCAAGAGCCGCGGGCCGAGCGAAACCTTATAAACCTCGCAGGCCTTCTGATCGGCCGCTCACGGGCGGATGCCAATGACCTTCATTCTCGCCTTCGCGCTTGGATCGATGGCGAGAAGGCCTGGCTGTTTAATGCCGCAGACGACGTCCTGTCGCTGTCGTCCCGTCGCGTCTTCGGTTTCGACATGACCCACATTCTCGCAAACGAGGACGTCCGCACGCCAGCGCTGATGTACCTTTACCACCGCCTTGACGAGCTGCTCGATGGAAATCCCGCGATGTTCTTCATGGACGAAGGTTGGCAGCTTTTAATGGACGAGACGTTTAGCAACTTCATCATCGACAAGATGAAGACGATCCGAAAGCTGAACGGCATTGTCGGCTTCGGCACACAATCTGCGGCCGACATCGCTAAGGCGAAAGCCTCCAATACGTTGATTGAGCAGACGGCCACCCATATTCACTTTCCCAACCCCCGAGCCGACGAAGAAAGCTATATCAAACGCTTTGACCTCACGATGAAGGAATTCAACTTCATCAAGGCCACGCCTCCGGAAAAAAGGACCTTCCTGATCAAGCACGGCAATGACTCCGTCATCGCCAGACTCGATCTGTCGGCCATGCCCGATCTCGTCAAGGTTCTGTCTGGGCGTAAAGAGACGATCGAGGAATGTGCACGCCTGCGCGAACTTCATGGCGAGGAACCGGAGCGTTGGCTTGCTCGGTTCTGTGGATGGGAGACGGGCGAATGAAGGGGCGGTCTGTCCTATGGCTGTTGAGCAGCGCACTGGCGCTCTCGATTGTAGATCCGGCCTCTTCTCAAGTTCCGGTCATCGATCGGGCGGTCCTGACAATCGATACCCACCGGGACCGGATTTCCTCAAATATTGAGGAAACGGATTATAACCGTTTTTCCGTTGGCAAGAGCGTGACCTGCTCGATTTATCAGCCCGGTCGCACCGGAGATGCCGCCTCGACCGCGGCGGCCAATCCAGAGATCACGGAGCTCGTGAGGCGTATCGCTCGGGAGGAGGATGTCAACGAGAGCCTGTTTTTAGCTTTGGTTTATCAGGAGAGCCGTTTTAATCCCTGTGCCAGATCGCCGGCCGGAGCAATCGGACTAGCGCAGCTCATGCCGGAGACGGCAAGAGAGCTTGGGGTCGATCCCTATGACATGGAAGACAACCTGTCGGGCGGAGCCCGATACTTAAAACAACAGCTGCAACGGTTTGGCGGTAATCCAAAACTTGCATTGGCGGCCTATAACGCCGGTCCTGGCCGTGTTGTCACATATGGCGGCATTCCGCCTTTCAAAGAAACACAAGGTTATGTTGCGGCTATAACCCAAAAATGGCTGCCCGCCTTCGGCGGGGCGAACGTTGCCGGCATACCGGCTCAGTATGGTGGCGATGCGACCGCTTTTAATCAGATGCGAAATTCCGCCATTAGGTCGATGGCGACAGGACAAGCTATCTCCGATGGGAGCGGCAACGTTACCTCGTGGTTTCAGCAGTTGGGCCAGATGCCGAGCGGCGCCGTGCAGGATAGTTGGGATCATAATTCGGGCGCCCGGAACGCAAATCTTGAAATGCTGAACCAGGTCATTCGTCTTGGGATAACGATCGCAGATCTCGCCAACTCCCGGAATGCTCTTCAGATCAGCGGCTTGTCCGGCTCATCGCACACGGGAAGCTATAGCCAAAACGGCGGCGATGGCGATCCCGGGGCTGGTTTTTGCGATGGCCGTCGGGGGGTTGCATGGAACCCGAAGGAAAAGGCTTGCGTGCAGGTGCGCGAACGGTTGGCCGATATAGCACTGATGTTGAACGCTCGATGAGGAGACATGCCATGAAGAGAATGATGTTCGTTGCATTCCTGCTGCCCATTGCATCCGCCGCATTCGCGCAGGTGCCTGTCATCGACAATGCAAATTTGCGCGTTGCTAGAAAAACCTCTGAGACAACAGACAAGATCCTCGAAACCAACAGGCAAGTTCTCAAGACGGCCGAGGAAACCTTAAAGGCCGTAACTGGCGATCGCGGCAACGACGCCAGCCCTCTGCAAAACCTTGCGGTGGGCCGGGGTTTCAGTGTCTCGCAGCTACCGTCTTTTGACCGCCTGATGTCAGGTGGGGCCGCAAATCTCGGGAGCGTGAGCCCAGATGTCGCGGAGGTCGCAACGACGCTCATCAATGGCCTCAAGCTCGTCAAAAACCTTTCGGGCCGCGAGGACAGCTCGTTTTCGGGAGACAAGTCCTACGAAGAGATGGTGAAGACGGTAGTTGGCGTGGCCGCCCTTGTCGCCGGCTCGCAGCAAGCCGTTCAGACCCGCCGCACGTCGCTTGAACAGGCGGGTTCAAAAATTGGTCAAGCCAAGGATATCAAAGGCTCGATCGACCAGAATACGCAGCTCCAGGTCCAAGCCGGCCTCACCATCAACGAATTGATCGGCGTCATGAATGGCGCTGTGTCTTCGCTGCAGGCCGACAATCAGCGTCGGCTGACGGACATGTCTAACTCCAAAAAAGCACTCAGCTATACCGAGGAGTGAGCTCATCATGACCGCCAGGATGTTTGCTTTCCTACTTGCTGCTGGCGCCCTTGCCGGGTGCGGTAGCGCTTACAAGGAAAAGACCGCGCCCTGCAGAAGACCCGCCAATCTGATCTCCTATGCACCTCATCCTCGGCCGGATTGCGGTCCGACGGCGAGGATAAATAGCAACGCATCGAGCGTTTTGGCGGCGATCGATGCGATGGTGGTAAGATAGGAGCTGTCGGCATGCACGATTTCCTTGGTGATCTTCTGGCAAGAGTTGAAAAGACGGGAGCAAACTTCACTGAAGAGGCCTTCGGAATCGTCGGCGACGAAGTCGTGCCATTCCTCACCATCCTCTTCATTGCCTATGTCAGTTATTACGGCGTCCAGCTGGTGATGGGAACGGCGCGGGTCAGCATCAGCGAGATCATCAGCCGGGTCGTGCGGATGCTGGTCATCCTAACGCTTGTCAGCGAGTGGAGAAATTTCAACAGCCTTTTTTACGCCTGGCTGACGGATACGCCCGAAGATGTCGGACGGGCGATTCTAACCGCCACTGGCACCGGCATCACCGAGCCCACCAACGGGCTTTCGCTGATCTGGAAAACGGCAAATGAAGCCGCCTCTGCTTTTGCCGAGCAGTCTGGTTTTCTTTCCGTCCTTCCTTCCATGGTCGGATTTTTAATCCTGCTGTGTGTTGCGGTCTTCATCGCGGTGGCGCTGGCTATCCTTTTGCTTGCAAAGGTAATGATGTGGGTGCTGATCGGCACTGCTCCGATCTTCATCGCCTGCATGCTTTTCGAACGGTCCCGAGGCCTCGGCGTTGCCTGGTTTCAGCAGGTACTGATGTATGCGCTCATTCCTTTGTTCGTCTATGTCGTTGCCGCTTTCTTGATTGCAGCGCTGGATCCAGAGCTGACCAAGGTGACGAACGCCGCTGGTCAGAAAGAGCTTCGGCTGAGCGACATCTCCGCCCTTCTTCTGCTCTGCTGCGCCGGTGCGTTTGTGCTTTTCAACATCCAGGTGCTTGCGCAGGGCATTACCGGCGGGGTTGCCGCTGGAATCGGAAGAGTTGCCCGCGACACGGGACGGTTCGTGTCCTGGACGCTGCCGAAGGCGGCGGTCGGGGTGGGGCGTACATTATTAGGGATTGCTGGTGATCTCGGGATGAAAGCGAAAGCCAGAACGATGGAAGGCATGAGAACAAATATTCGAAATGCAACTGCCGAAGCGATGCAGAACCGCATCAGCAGCAACAGCCTTCCCCGTTGAACCCGTTATTCGTCATTGTCTTGGAGTACCACGGATGACCCAATCGCATGAGGCTGCTCTTTATAGCTATTTTCAAGATGGCCAGCGCTGGGAACAGGAAATCTTGAAGCAGGCGGAGCGATCGCGAACGATCGCCTGGTTCCTTACCACCATCTTCGGCACGATCACATTGTTGTCGTTGACGGCACTCATCATGCTCGTGCCACTCAAGACGTTTGAGCCCTATATCATCGAAGTCGATAAAAACACGGGCTACCTCGAGGTTAAATCCGGTCTCACCCGATCTGGGAAGCTGACCGACCAGCAAGCCGTCACCCAGGCCAATGTCGTGCGCTACATTCGTGCGCGCGAGAGCTACGATCCTTTTGCGATCACGGAAAATTTCGGCATTGCCGCACTTCTTTCTGCGGAGCACGCGGCCCGGGAGCTGCAGGAGCTTTATAGCGCGGCCAATCCGGATAATCCAGCAAAGGTCTATGGCAAAAACCGGCAAGTGACAGTCGAGATCAAGTCCGTCTCCTTCCCAAATTCTAGCACCGCCTTGGTCCGGTTTTCGACCACCGAAAAGTCAGACACCGATCAGATCATGCGCCATTTTATTTCGGTGGTTCGGTATCGTTACACCGAAACCCCTGCCACCAATGAGTGGCGGTTTGAAAATCCGCTCGGCTTCCAGGTCTATAACTACCGTCGCGACCAGGAGACGGTGACGCCGGGAGAGGCCGGATGATGAGGCGACTTACCCTCCCAGCGACCTTTATTGTCGCCATGGCCAGCGAGGCTCTTGCCGCCCAAGTGCCGCGAGCGGGCTCGCTTGATCAACGGGTTACCAGCGTCGTCTACCAGGGCAACAATGTGGTGAAGGTTTCCGCCACCTACGGCATCTCGACAATGATCATTTTCGACGAGGACGAAAAGTTCGAAACCATCTCACTTGGTGACACTGATAGCTGGCAGGTCGCTCCATCGGAAAAGGGCAATATCCTATTTGTAAAACCGGTCGCAAAAGATGTCGCCACCAACATGAATGTGGTGACCTCGAAGCGGATCTATTTCCTCGAACTCAATGACCACGCACCGAGCGACGACAAGCAGGTATTCGGTATCCGCTTTATTTATCCCGAGAAGGATCTGAATGCGCGATTGCGTAAAGAAGCCGAACATAGGGCGGTTTTTCCCAATGTCTGGAATATCGACACGGCAAACCTCAACATCGACTATTCGTTTTCGGGCGATCCGGCGCTGAAGCCGCAGATGATCTTTGATGACGGCAAGAAGACTTTCTTCAGGTTCCAAAGGCGGGTACCGGCCATTTTCGCCGTCCAATCCGATTTTTCCGAATCGCTGCGCAACTTTCGCAAAGAGGGCGACTACATCGTCGTCGATGGCGTTGCCACACAATATACACTGCGCGATGGCGACCAATGGACCTGCATTTTTAACCTCAAAAGATCTGACTTCGCTGTTTCGGACCCAGACACCCTGGGGCCGGTTTTCGACACGCAAGCAACCACGCGTTGGAGGAGCGGCAATCGATGAAGCTAAGCCCCGAATTGCAGGCAATGGTTGCGGCGGACGACGCGGCAGTCAGCGACAGGAACGCCGCACGCAATCAGACGCTGGGAATGGCGACCCTGTTACTGGGTGGCGTCATCGCTGCCTATTTTGCCCTTACAACCTCGACGCAAAAGCCCGAAAACAATGTCCAGAGCGACGAGGAGTTTCAAACAACGACTTTTCAGCCGCCGTCATTTTTAAGAGAGACCGAAAAACCGAACCCTGAGCCTCCACAACCGGTCATCCATCTGCCGCCTCCCCCACCGTCGGTCGAACCGTCACCTCAAACGACGACATTCGACGTTCCTCCACCGCCCGATGTAATTTCGCCGCCACAGGCCTCGCCACCTGTCGAGCAGGCCTTCCCGGAGCGATACAAGTCAAAGCTGGTCACGCTTAGTCAGGGCAAGCCGGGTGGAACAGGAAGCGAAAGCGAGGAAGATCCGTCAGGACTGGTGGTTGCCGGAGAAGACCGCAACAGCAAATATCTTAACGCTGCTGCCGGTCTTTCCGACCGCAGTGCAAGGGCAGGCCGGATCGAGCGGATTGATGCCATGGTCCCGGAGGGGACCTTGATTCCCGGTATTTTGGAAACCGCGATCAACAGCGACCTGCCCGGCCAGATCAGGGCACTTACATCTGAGGACGTCTATTCGTTTGATGGACGGCGTATCCTCGTCCCGGCTGGCACACGCCTCATTGGCGAATATCAGTCGGAATTGACGCGGGGCCAAAAGCGGATTTTTGTCATCTGGAGCCGCCTAATTCGCGATGATGGCGTGTCCATCCGGCTCAATTCGATCGGCGCCGATAGCCTGGGGCGTTCAGGGCTGACCGGCCATGTGGACAACAAGTTCCGTGAACGGTTCGGCGCGTCAATGATGCTGTCGATCGTTGGTGCCGGTGCCAGCTATCTGACCGGCTACGGAAGCAGACAATCGTCCGGTAACCGCGATGACGCCGAGCGCGGCGCAGAGCTTGCACGCGAAACCATCGCCGAAACTTTCAGCGATATGGCAAATACGGTCCTTGCCGAAAACCTACGCATCCCACCGACAATCAGTGTTGATCAAGGGGAGCGCATCTTCGTCTATGTGCGCCAGGACCTCGATTTCAGCGGCCTTTACGACGATCCCGTAACCGAAGCGATGAAGGAGATCAGACGTGAACGTCGCGGCAGGTAATCCAACCAGGATCAGGCACGATCCCCATTATTTCCTCAATCGCGCTCTTGAACCGATCAGGCAATTTCTCGACGATCCAAACGTGGTTGAAATCGCGGTAAACAAGCCCGGCGACGTTTATGTCGAACGTTTTGGAAGCGACCATATGGAGCATCATCCGATCGTTGCTCTGACGGCCGACGAGATCCAGAACATCGGCGAGCGGGTTGCCGCTGCCACCAACCAGTTTATCAGCCGCGCAAAACCGATTCTCAGCGCCTCGCTTCCGACCGGCGAACGCATCCAGGTCGTCTTGCCGCCTGCAGCGCCGCAGGGCGGCTCTATTTCGGTCAGAAAACAGGTCGTCAGTAATTTCGCGCTCGAGGACTATCGCGACAGAGGCTTTCTGGACCAGGTGTCGGTTGCGGTCGGCGGCCTCAGCGAGGTCGATCGAGAACTGATCGAGCATCTGCATGAAAACAGGATCTACGACTTTATCCATACTGCCGTTACCAGGCGGGTTTCGATCCTGATCAGCGGCGGCACGTCTTCAGGCAAGACGACATTCCTGAATGCCTGCCTGAAATGCGTGCCGGCATCTGAGCGGATCATTACGCTCGAAGACACACGTGAACTGTTTCCGCCGCAAACCAATATAGTCCACCTGATAGCCTCAAAAGGCGATCAGGGGACGGCGGACGTGACGATCCAGAACCTGCTTGAAGCCTCGCTACGCATGCGGCCAGATCGTTTGTTTGTGGGAGAAATCCGAGGCACAGAAGCTTTTTCCTTTCTGCGCGCCATCAATACCGGTCATCCCGGCAGCATGTCGACGATCCACGCCGATACGCCGGTTGGCGCCTACGAACAGATCATCATGATGATGCAACAGGCTGGCATGTCTGCGAGCGTCTCAAAGCTGGATCTTATGTCCTATATCCAGATGGTCATCCCGATCGTCATCCAACTTCGCCGCGAGGGGGGAAAACGCAGTGTCTGCGAAGTCTTCTTTGCTCGGGATGCATCATGACCAAAGGCCTGCGAACCATTTATCTCATCTTCTGTGCCGGGATAGCATTTGTCGGCTGGATGCTCGGTTATGGTCTTGGGCTTCAGTTTTTTTACAAAGACGGGCGGATACTAGAAGCCACGATCAGCAGCAATCCGCTGGCGCCGATTGAGCAATTGTGGTTTTACAAAACGAACCCCACCCTGCAGAAAGTAGCGCTCGGATCGGTGATGCCGGCGCTGTTTCTAGCCGGTCTTGTCGCCTATGCTGGTCTGAAGTCCGCGAGCAATCCTTTGGGTAACGCGGCGTTTCAGAACATGGCTTCGCTTCGGCGCGGCAAGTGGTTCCAAAAGCAGGGTCACGTCTTCGGCCGAGTGGGACGGCGCCTTCTGCGCGTCAAGGATGACCGCCATCATGTGATTATTGGCCCGACGCGCTCGGGCAAGGGCGCCGGTTACGTCGTCCCCAATGCCCTGATGCACGAGGGATCGATGATCGTCACCGATCTCAAAGGTGAGATATTTAAAGCAACAGCCGGATACCGCCGCCGACAAGGCTCCCAGGTCTTTTTATTTGCGCCGGCGTCAGAGAGGACAAACCGCTATAATCCGCTTGACTTCGTGCGGGCGGAACGCGGCGACCGCACCACAGATATTCAAAACATCGTCAGCATCCTTGTCCCTGAAAACATAGACTCTGAAAATTCAGTCTGGCAGGCGACTGCGCAACAGGTTCTGGCCGGCGTCATCAGCTACATTCTGGAAAGCCCGCTTTATAAGGATCGCCGCAATCTCGGCGAGGTCAATTCCTTCTTCAACACGGGACAGGATCTCCAGTCCTTGATGAAGCTCATCAAGGAGAAAGAGCCTTTTCTTTCGAAGTTCACTGTGGAGAGCTTCAATTCCTATATCGCGCTTTCCGATCGCGCTGCAGCTTCCGCTCTTCTCGATATCCAGAAGGCCTTGCGTCCCTTCAAGAATGAACGGGTTATTGCCGCGACCACCGTCACCGACATGAATATCCGTGCCTTGAAGCACCGGGCGATCTCGATCTATCTGGCGCCCAATATCACCGATCTGACGCTATTGCGTCCCCTACTAACCCTGTTCGTGCAGCAGGTGATGACCATGCTGACGCTAAACCACGACCCAAGGTCTGTGCCGGTCTATTTCCTCCTCGACGAGTTCGTTCAGTTGAAGCGGATGGACGAGATCGTGACGAAGCTTCCCTATGTCGCGGGCTACAATATCAAGCTCGCTTTCATCATCCAGGACCTAAAGGCCCTCGATGAAGTTTACGGCGAAACCGCGCGCCATTCGTTGCTTGGCAATTGCGGTTATCAGCTGATTCTCGGGGCCAATGACCTGGTGACGGCGGACTATGTGTCCAAGGCGCTCGGCAAGCGTACGATCCGCTATCAATCGGAATCGCGAACGGTGGAATTGCTCGGCCTGTCGCGGCGGACCAAGATGGAGCAGATCCGTGAACGGGATCTGATGATGCCGCAGGAGGTCCGGCAAATGCGGGAGGATAGGATGGTGCTCCTCGTCGAAGGGCAGATCCCGATCTTCGGAGAAAAGCTTCGGTTCTTCCAGACGCGTCCCTTCAAATCAGCAGAAGCCTATTCGCAGGCAAACATTCCAGATGTGCCGCAGGTTGAATACTTCTCGCCAAGACCGGTTCCGGCGACGACCGCGCAATACGCAAGTCAGGGGGATTCGTTATTCGAGCCGCCTCTTGCCCCATGATGTTGCAAGAGAAATACCCACTGAGACCGGAGCAATCCAGGGGATGATCTCGATCTGAACAGTTAGTCGGAAGTTTCCGGTAAGACCGGCGCTTCGCTTTCAAAAAAGACCACCTTAATCCCAATACACATATCTCGTTCAATGCCGCAATGCTGCAAAGGCAACATCAGCCGGAACCTTCTGCGTAAAAATATACAAAGCCGATTTTGCCCCGGGCAGTAACATCATGGCAGATAGCACGCCCGTAAGCCAACGAAGACCGAAAGCAGCGTGAGATGCTGCTCAGCCCATTGTAGATCTGACCCCTGCTTACCCCTCAAGCAAGTTGTTCAGCCTGTTATGAATGTGCAGGTTCGATATGATGCCGTTCGAATGTGCAAATCGGTAGCTCTCGCGAAGTACAAAGAAGCTCGTTGACCATAACAGGAGACTGATCAGCAACGCAATTATATACGCCTGAACTCTCATATCGCTCCTCCTCTTGCCTTCCCAGCGTGATATTGTCCCATTCTGGAAAGCATGTCGAGGTTCAAACACGCGCTCGCCGTTCGGCTGACCTTTGCGTTTGTCCCCTCAAGGTGAGGTGGTGACTAGCCGATTATCGGAATACCAAACGAAACGAAGGGCATAGCTCTGCATTGGGGAGAGACTGCCGCAGATACACGGCTCTTCTTTATTGGCGAAAGCCATCTCATCGGCAGCAAACAAGTTACCTGCCATCGGATACATCCGTAGGTCGACTTCCCGGACTTGCTGACCAGCGCGCCGGGTCACCATCGTTATTCGTCGTAACAGCCTCCTGAATTTTGCCAGTAGCCCACCGGCCGCAGCATGTGTGTGGGCGCCCATTGGCGTGCCTATGATTGGCACGACACCCGGCTAAACACGCGCGGTACCGGCCAGGGCAAGGCGACTAGGTACATTCAATCTTGTGGTCCGTGTTTGCGGTGGCCTACGGCGCAAATCAACACATGCGTCAAACCGTTGCTCGGAGGCCATTCCATCAACAGTCCGCGCCTGTTCGCGTGTTCGTGCTAATCACGCCGACATGGCTCTCCTCGAGAAACGACCGATAGACGCTCTCAATTGCCTGTCTCAGCTCAAACTTCGGAAACCACCCTAGACTAAGAAGCTTTTCGGAGCTCATCATCTTGCGAGGCGTACCGTCTGGCTTTGAAAGATCCTTGACTATGGCGCCCTGAAATCCGACGATCTTGCAGACTAGCCGCGCCAATTCGAGGATCGTCAAGTCTTCACCAGATCCCACATTGACATGAGTGTCACCAGAGTAAACCTTCATCAGGTGGACGCAGGCGTCAGCGCAGTCATCCACATGTAGAAACTCGCGCCGTGGCGTTCCCGTGCCCCAGATGGTAATTTCAGGCAGATTGTTTAGCTTGGCCTCATGCGCCTTGCGGATCAGAGCCGGCATAACGTGGCTGGAATTCAGGTCGAAATTATCACCGGGACCAAAGAGATTGGTCGGCATCGCGGAGATAAAGTCGCTCCCATGTTGCTTACGATAGGCCTGGCACAACTTGATGCCGGCGATCTTAGCAATCGCATACCATTCGTTGGTCGGCTCTAGCGGCCCAGTCAGCAATGCTTCTTCGACGATCGGCTGGTCAGCAAATTTCGGATAAATGCAGGATGAGCCGAGAAACAGGAGCTTTTCTACGCCCACCTTGTGGGCAGCGTGTATGATGTTCGCCTCGAGGATCAGGTTGTCGTAAAGGAAATCGGCGGGATAGGTATCGTTGGCGAGGATGCCGCCAACCCTGGCAGCCGCCAGGAAGACAGCATCCGGTTGATTCTTCTCCATCCAGGCCTCGACCTCGCTCTGGCGGGTCAAGTCCACTTCGGAACGTGTTGCCGTTAGAAGTTCGCAATCTTCAGCGACCAGGCGACGAACGAGCGCCGAGCCGACCATGCCGCGGTGGCCGGCGACATAGACCCTTTTGCCGGCAAGGCTGTAGATCACTTCAGGCATGGGAAAGACCCTTGTTGCCGCCGGCGGTCGGCACATTGCGCGCCATGACCTTCAAATCTTCGCGGACCATTTCAGCAACGAGCTGGTCAAGATTGGTCTCATGCCTCCAGCCAAGCTTCTGATGGGCTTTCGCGGGATTGCCTATCAGCAGGTCCACTTCCGTCGGCCGGAAGTAGCGGGGATCGATTTCGACAACACACTGGCCGGATGTCACGTCATATCCTTTTTCGTCGACGCCCTGCCCCCGCCATTCGATCGGCATGCCGACCTTGGCAAAGGACTTTTCAACGAAGGAACGGACGGTGTGTGTTTCGCCGGTTGCGAGCACATAATCGTCGGGCTCGTCTTGCTGCAGCATCAGCC
This sequence comes from Neorhizobium sp. R1-B, assembly GCF_004368875.1. Lineage (NCBI taxonomy): Bacteria > Pseudomonadati > Pseudomonadota > Alphaproteobacteria > Hyphomicrobiales > Rhizobiaceae > Neorhizobium > Neorhizobium sp. R1-B. The sequence goes on along the minus strand of NZ_SOEM01000002.1, from coordinate 282,505 downwards.
ACATGCCGCGCACATATTCGCGCGCATGGCCCCAGTCGCGCTTGGCATCCAGGTTGCCGAGGAACAGCCGCTCCTGAAGGCCCAAATGAATGGCAGCCGCTGCACGGGTGATCTTGCGGGTGACGAAGGTTTCGCCGCGGATCGGGCTCTCATGGTTGAACAGGATGCCATTGGATGCATGCATGCCGTAGGCTTCGCGATAATTCACGACGATCCAGTAGGCGTAGAGCTTTGCTACGGCGTAAGGAGAACGCGGATAAAAGGGTGTCGTCTCACTCTGAGGCACTTCCTGTACCTTGCCGTAAAGCTCGGAGGTGGAGGCCTGGTAGAAGCGCGTCTTCTTCGTCAGCCCCAAAAGGCGGATCGCTTCCAATAGACGTAGCGTTCCAGTACCGTCTGCATTGGCAGTATATTCAGGCGTTTCGAAGGAAACCTGGACGTGGCTCTGCGCCGCGAGGTTATAGATTTCATCCGGCTGCGTTTCCTGCACGACGCGAATGAGATTGGTCGAATCCGTCATATCGCCGAAATGCAGGATGAAGCGCGGATTCTCGATATGCGGATCCTCGTAGAGGTGTTCGATGCGATTGGTATTGAAACTTGAAGAGCGCCGCTTGATGCCGTGAACGGTATAGCCCTTCCGGAGAAGCAGTTCGGCAAGATAGGCACCGTCCTGGCCGGTGACGCCGGTGATCAATGCAACCTTGCCGTTGCCCTTCGAAATTTCGCTCATAATGTCCCTCTGCCAAATGCGTCCGCTATCGAAGCACTGCTTCCTTGATTCGCATCATTTTGACGCGGGAAGTTGGCATCAACCTTGCGCAATACCATCGAAGCGGTGCTCCGTGCGCGAAGTGTAGTCATTGTGATCGGTTACGTCGTGTCAAAATTCGTTTTCTTCTCCGATGCCATGCAGGTTCGAGCCAAGGAGGATGTCGTAGCCGGAGCGGTAACCGCTCTTATGATCTTCCACCAGCCACGGCGGGCAGCTCAAAAACAATCTAGATTGATAGTTCTCACTGCTAGAACATTATAGGAACTTGCAAGGTGAGCTGGACGCGGTCATCCACATGTTATCCACAGCTTAAGAACGTGCAATTCACACGTTTGACGACCGTTGCCATTGGCCTGAAAGCAGACATGTCGAGCTTGATTGAGACTGCGCAGGCCTTCCCCTCGATGATGCTATCGGCGATCTCGACTGGCGTTGAAGGTTGATTTCTACCTCCTAATACATAACGGTGTTGAGCGTCACATGAACAGGTTCGCCCGCCTTGAATTGTGTGCTGCCCCGCGCCAGCAGCCAGCCATCCGCGCGCTCCAGGCGCGCAATGATCTGCAACGTCGGCGACGCACTCGAGCTGACCGGCGGCGTCAAGGAAAAGGCTATCGTCTTCGACCCGCCATTGCTTTTGACGCGCGTCTCCGTGACGCGACGTCGCTTACTATCCTGAACGGCGGGGTCCTCCAGATATATCTCGATATGACCTTCCGGGATAACAGCGCTGCCCTCGAACGTGACTGCGCCGCGAATATCCGCCGATTGCCCAGCGGCTGGGCCTGCGACCGCGGCGACAGCCGCAACTCCGACGGTCATCAATACTGTGCGGCGGTCGGTCGGGCGCTTCATTCCACATTCTCCACTATCGCCCCGCAAGGCGCTTAGCGGCACTGCCGCTCATCTTGTGGTTCGAAAATCGTACGGTTGCATGTTTCCGGCAAACATAGGCCGTTTCAAGGATGAAACGCTGGCGCCGGAGGATGCCGCACTTTTTGGGCATCTGAAAAGATGGTCGCGGGAGGGCGTCTCAACGGCGCCCTCCCGGAGTTACGCTAGATGATAATGAAATCGGACGCCGACAACCTCAGATTTGCGTTCAACTGCGCAAACTGAATGGCTTCGCCTTCTCCACTGCCATCGATGTCATAAAACAGGGCGCCGCTGTCGGTGTCATAGACGATGCGATCATCGGCGTCGTGAGCGGCGCCTGCCGCATTCCCGTAAAACGCCCCCAGACCTAGGACTCCGTCGACACCCACAGTCTCAAAGATGAGATTGTCCAGGAGGATCGTGTCGTCGATGACGTTGAAGTCTCTGATCCAGTCGATATTGCCGTTCCCAATCTCGGTCGAGAAGCGGAATGTATCCTCTCCTGCGCCGCCGATGAGCGTGTCGGCCGCCAGACCGCCATCCAGCAGATCGCTGCCGGCACCGCCGGTGAGCTTATCGGATCCCGCCTCTCCTGGCTGAGCCGGTGCCGGGGGAAACTCGACCGATACGTTCAACTCGTATGTCGAGCCGTCCGGTACAGCTTCCGCCCAGCCGTCACCCGGCACATCGGGGGACCAACTGCCCTCCAGTATGTAATAGGATCCGGTCTCCTGAACGACGAATACCAGGCTTGAATCCCGGTTGCTCGCTGAGCCCGGATCGCCGCCGCCATCGTCATTCTGAGCGACTATGTTGCCGGCGCTGTCGAGCAGCCTGACCCAGCTGTCGTGGACATTGGGATCGGCAATCCCGTCAATATCGATCGTAATGACCGTACCGGCGGCCAGATCGACCTTGTAATATCCGCCCTGGCCGTTGCCCGTGGCGTTGACGGTCGTATGAAGAACGGTCGTCGAATCGAAGATATCGGGATCGCTGGCGAGCGAAAAATTATTAGAAATGTCGAACGCGGCTGCGACCGAGTTGTTGGTCGCGTCCGGCCCCAGCGTAGCATAACCGGTTCCCATGCCCGGACGTGGCGGCGCGTCGCCCTGATAGGCGAAATCGCCGAGCAGGATGTCGTCGCCGCGGCCGCCATCGAGCACATCGTTCCCGCCCTGGCCGGTCAGGACATTGGCTGCGCCGTTGCCGGTCAGACGGTCATTGAATCCAGAGCCTGCAAGGTTTTCGATGGAGATATATCTATCTCCGCCGGACCTGCCCCCGGCAAGACTAAGCCTTAGTCCACTTGTCGCGTCAGCATAGTCTGCCGTGTCGCTTCCGGCGCCGCCATTCAATATATCGGCCCCGCCGCCGCCGGTCAGCGTGTCGTCGCCGGTGCCGCCGGAGAGCTCGTTGGCGAGCGTATTGCCGATGAGGTGGTCGTCGAAAGATGACCCGACGGCATTTTCGAAGCCGACGAGTATATCATGACGGATTACTGCACCTCGGCCAACGATTTGCACCGGGCCATCACCATCGCCACCATTGGCCGTGCCGTTCATAAGATCGATCGTCACACCGTCGGAACTGCCGGCATAGACGACCGTGTCGATACCGGAACCACCATCCAGATAGTCCTGGCCGGCGCCACCGATGATCGTATCGTCGCCCTCCTCGCCATAGAGGATATCGCCGTCATTGCCGCCATCCAGGATGTCATTGCCGCCGCCGCCGTTGAAATAATCACCGCCGCCCTGCCCCCAGAAATGGTTTGCGTCGGCCGTGCCGATAAAGCGGTCGATGCGGTCGTCGGAACCGATCAAGTTTTCGATACTGTAGAAAGTATCTCCCGAGGCGGTGCCTCCGCTGGCGACATTGGTGGCAAGGTTGACGAGCAGCTGGAAAGGGCTCTCCTTGCTGTAATCGACCGTGTCGACGCCAGAGCCGCCCCTGAATATGTCAACGCCGTCCTGGCCGCTCAGCGTATCGTCGCCGGCGCCGCCATCCAGAATATCGTTGCCCCGGCCGCCAAGAATGGTGTCATTGCCGCCGCCGCCGTAGAGCGTGTCGTTACCGTCATCGCTTTCGGTCTGGTCTTCAAGATCCTCGACATCGATCGTGTTGTTGATGTCACGGCTGGCGAGCGAGTCGCGGCCGCCGATGATCAGGTCGTCACCGCCCTGGCCGAAGATCGTGTCGTCGCCGGCGCCGCCATCAAGCGTGTTGTTTCCATTGTCGCCGAAGATGATGCTCGTCAGTGTATTGTCGCCAAAAACGGGCGCGGGTGCGTTGTCGCCCGCGGGCGGCTGAAGCGTCGATTCGTCGGCATAGATGATATTTTCGACGTTGGCGATTCTCCGAATCCTCAGATCTCGGGACAGCAGAATGACCGTGTCGTTGCCGCCGTTGGCCTCTTCGCGAACGATGTCATCCAACGAGTCGACGAAATAGATATCGTCGCCGCCGTTGCCGGCCATGCGATCGGCGCCGTATCGGCCGTCGAGAACGTTGGCGCCGTCATTGCCGATCAGAATGTCATTGTAACCGCTGCCGATACCGTTTTCGATGTAGTAGTCGGTCCCATCCGCATTGTGTCCGGCAAAGATCGATACATTGTTGCTATGACCGTTGACGCTGGAGAACTGTCCCGCACGCAGGTCAAGGATCGTGCCAGCCGTCGAGCCCGAGAAGTCGATCGTGTCGGTGCCGCCGGTATCATGGATCGCAAAACCGATGTCATGTTGCATGCCTGATGCGGTCAACTGATAGCCATACTGCGTGCTCCCGAAGCCGTAAACATTGTCCCCGGTGTTGAGGTCGATGTGCTGATAGGTGCGCACGCCGTTCTCGTCGACGGTTGAAAAGAAGCGACGAATGACGGCTTCGATGTCAGCCATAAGCGGCGTCGCTGCAGACCAGCGGGTGGTTTCGCCGACATCGATCCCATCGAAATAGGACATGACGCTGTATTGCTGGCGGTCATAGGTCCAGGTCGCATTGTTCAGATAGTTGATCTGCACGCCACCGGGGCCGCTGTAGTTGTAGAGCCCGGGATGGTTCAGGCCGAATTCATGGCCGAATTCGTGGATGAAGGAATCGAAGACATATCCGCCGATATCGGTCTTGTTTGGCTCCGTATCGTGAAAACGCTGACCGATGCTGACATAGCGATTGCTCGAATAAGCGCTGCCATCGTCCTCCTCGCCGAGTTCGGGGCTGACAACCTCCATCCAGTCCGTTGTGCTGTCGAACGGCACGTCGTCGACGATCTCGAATTTCAAGGGCGTGACGGACGCCCACATCTGTAAGGCGCCGATCGCGGCGGCCTTGTACTCTGGATGGTCATTGAGCTCGTAAACGTTGATCCTCAGCGTACCCGCGGCGATCTCGGGCGTCAGGCTGCGCGGCAATGCCCCAAGATAATCGAGAAAGGATTCATAATCCTCGCTTTTCCCATAAGGGTTGTCCGGTGTCTGATCGTTTTCCCACCATTCGTCGCTGGTCTGGCTTGGGTTCGGCATCGTGAGGCTCCTCTCCGACGATTGTGCGCAGTAACGGCTAACCCGTTCTGCGGCGGCCAATTTTCAACAGGCAACGCATGCGTCTGCCTGTCGGTCCCGACACCCCTTGAAGTAGTGTAGTGGGAAACTTCAACTTGTCACCCCTGCAAAGGCGCCTGGGCCACGGTAGATCTAGCAATTGAAAATCCGGTCAGCTGCCCTAGCGCGGCGTAACCGGTGTTCTCCCTTCACATTGTCCTCCGCCGTCTGATCTGTGATCGGCTGTCCATGGAAGAGGTGATCGAGCCGGAAAGCCTGATCTGCGGCGGTTGCCTGCATTGCATCGGCGAGGATGTGTCCGAGCGCTTGGACGTGGTCCCGGCGCAGTTCCGGGTTATCGTCACGCGTCGTCCCAACTATGCATGCCGCGCCTGCACCGACGGCATCGTTCAGGCCCCGGCTCTACCAAGGCTGATCCCGGCAGGACTACCGACCGAAGCGACCGTCGCCCATGTGCTGGTCTCCAAGTATGCCGATCACCTTCCGCTCTATCGGCAGGCTCAGATCATGGGCCGCCAGGGCATCAATCTCGACCGCTCCACGCTTGCCGACTGGGTCGGCCGGGCAGCATTCGAACTGCCCCCGTCTTCGATGCGCTGATCGCCGACCTCAAGCTCTCGACCAAGCTCTTCATGGACGAGACCCGTGCTCCGGTTCTCGATCCCGGCTCGCGGAAGACCAAGACTGGATACTTCTGGGCGCTGGCGAGGGATGATCGTTCATGGGGCGGCGATGCTCCGCCAGGTGTCGCGTTCACCTATGCGCCCGGTCGCGGGGGCATTCATGCCGAACGGATATTGCAGGGCTTCTCGGGCGTCCTGCAGGTCGATGGCTATGCCGGATACAACAGGCTGATCGCACCAGAGCGCGTCGGCCCGGACATTCGGCTTGCCTATTGTTGGGCGCATGCCCGTCACAGGCTGGTGGAGATCACCCGAAACGCAACAGCGCCGATTGCTGAGGACGGCGTTAAACGGATCGGCGAGCTATATCGGATCGAGGCCGTACTGCGGCCTTGATCCGCAGGCTCGTCTTACTGGTCAGCGCCACTGGTCGCCGAGATGCAGACTTGGCTTGTCCATCACCGTGCCCGTGTCGCCAGGAAGTCCCCACTCGGCGAAGCTTTGGCCTACCTCGCCAAATACTGAGATGGTTTGAAGCTCTTTCTGACCGACGGGCGTATCGAGATCGATACGGATGTTGGTGAACAGCCCCTTTCTCAGCCCTTTTGTGGTTTTGTGGCCTATTTCTCCAGGCTTCGACCATGGCCGCGTAGGCTGCCTCCGCCTGTGCAACGAGCTCCATCTCTCGATGGCGGCAGCCATGTTGTTCAGTGTAGTGAAGCGCTTGCCGCAAGCCGCTCATCCTTGTCGTGCAGCGCGAAGCGGTCAATCATATCAGCACTCGCTTCGTTAAAGCCGAGAACCTCGACCTCGTCGCCCGCCTCACGGAACTTCAGCACGATCTTATCCAACGCGCCAATTGCGGTGATGTCCCAGAGGTGGGCCCCTGTGAGATCGATGATAATCCGCTTACCCTTATCCGTGAAGTCGAACGCGTGGATAAAGGCTTCTGCCGAGGCAAAGAAGACCTGCCCCACCACTGCATAGGTGACACTGTTCTGTTCGGGATTCTCCCGGCGCGTGATCCTGAACAGACGGGCTACCTTGCCAGCAAAAAAGATGCCGGACAGCAGGACGCCAACGATCACGCCTTTTGCCAGATCATGCGTTGCGACGACGGTGATGACCGTCGCCAGCATGACGACGGATGACGGAAGCGGATGGCGTCTCAGGTCGAGGATCGACCGCCAGGAGAAAGTGCCAATGGAAACCATAATCATAACCGCAACAAGCGCGGCCATGGGGATGATCTGGACGAGGTCGTTAAGGACGACGATCAGGAATAACAGGAAAGCACCCGCGACGAACGTTGAAAGCCGTCCTCGACCGCCAGATGTTACGTTGATGACCGACTGTCCGATCATGGCGCATCCGCCCATGCCGCCGATCAGTGCCGAGGCGATATTCCCCGCGCCCTGTCCAACGCATTCCTGACTCTTGTTGCTGGGCGTATCCGTCATGTCGTCGACGATCTGCGCGGTAAGCAGCGATTCCAGCAGTCCTACGGCGGCGAGCGTCACTGAGTATGGGAAGATGATCTGCAGCGTTTCCCAGGTCAACGGAACCTGCGGAAGCATCAGGAATGGGATCGAAGACGGAAGTTCGCCGAGGTCGCCGACGGTGCGCAGGTCCATGCCGAACCACCACGCCATGGCCGTGAGGACCGCGATGGCCACGAGCGGCGATGGAATAGCCTTGGTCACGTATGGAAAGAGGTAGATGATGGCGAGGCCGCCCGCGATCATCACGTAGGTGAGCGTCGGGACCCCAATAAGTTCAGGCAACTGGGCCATGAAGATCAGGATCGCAAGTGCGTTAACGAAGCCCGTGATGACCGACCGGGAGACGAAGCGCATCACGCGGCCGAGCCTCAGCCATCCCGCGACGATCTGGATGGTGCCCATCAGGATGGTCGCGGCGAACAGATACTGAAGGCCGTGCTCCTTGACCAGGGAGATCATGACGACAGCGGTCGCGGCCGTTGCAGCAGAGATCATGCCGGGCCGGCCGCCCACAAAGGCCGCCACGCAGGCGATTGCGAAGGAGGCGTACAGGCCAACCTTGGGATCGACACCCGCAATCACCGAAAAGCCTATCGCTTCCGGGATAAGCGCGAGAGCGACGACGATACCCGAAAGCACGTCGCCACGGATGTTGGAGAACCACTCCTGACGGTAGTTTGAAAGAGTTCGCATTGATGATTTTTCACAGTTGAGGCAACGGGCCGAGCAAAACTCGGTCCTCGAAAATGGAATAGGTTGCGTTGCTGTGTTGTCTGGCGGATCGGCGGCCAGAAGAGCCACCCGGAGTTTCACCGGGTCCTTGTGGATGACGCTAAGTAGCTCACGCAGTCCAGTTTTGCAATTACGTCTCGGTCTGAACCAGCCACAAAACATAGGACGCGGCGGTCAAGGTGCGGATGCGACACCGGTTACAGCGCGGCAGGTGAGGTCCGATGCCGTTAGCTGCGCCCGACCAGCTCTTACCGCCGGGTGTTCTGCGGTCGCGCTATCGAAGGCTGGGCGTGTAATTTTTCTATCGGCGTCTACTTAAAATCCATCTCCGCGCGGCAATTGCATGCGCACGATTGGTATGATGGTCTTGCCGCTTTCGGGATCGTGGATCGCCTGGTTGATCTGGCCAAAGTCACAGAACTTCATCAGCTTGGCCGAAGGGGAAGCGGCTCTCAGGCGTAGAGTTCGGCCAGCATAGGAATGAAAGCCGGAGATTTGCCTCAGCCGAGGCACTCAGGCGCGCCGAAGCCGAGCTCTATCACGCGGTAACATCTCCGGCCGCGTGAGGCGGCCGGAGATCAAATCATGCATTTAATGTCTTGGTGAAGGGCATGACGCGGATCCGTTTGCCCAACGCTTTGTAGATGGCATTGGCAACTGCAGGTCCGATCGGCGGAACACCCGGCTCGCCGATACCTGATGGCGGATTTGTGGAGGCAAGAATGTGAACCTCCACCGCCGGCATCGCATCGATCCGTAAAGGCGTGTACGCGTCGAAGTTACCTTGATCGACCTTGCCTGCGGTCAAAGTGATCTCTTCGCCCAAAATGGCGCCCAAACCGAAACCTATGCCTCCCTCAACTTGGGCACGCACCTGATCCGGATTGACTGCAAGGCCGCAATCGACGGCGGCAACGACACGTTCGACCTTGATGCCCCCGCTGCCATCGAGAGAAACTTCGGCAATCTGTGCAACGACCGACCCGAAGCTCTCCGCCACGGCAACTCCGCGGAAACGGCCTTCCGGCAAGGGCTTTGTCCATTCGGCCTTTTCTGCTGCGAGCTTGAGGACCACCGCGTGACGCGATTCCGGCTCAAGCATCGACAGGCGGTATTCGATCGGATCACGCCCTGCCGCTTCGGCCACTTCGTCAATAAAGGCTTCGGCGGCAAAAGCGGTATGCGTCGAACCCACCGAACGCCACCACAGAACCGGAACCCCGACCTCGGTGGTCGTCAGGCCGACCATCTGGTTGGGAATGGCATAAGGCAGGTTGTTTGCCCCTTCCACAGACGTCGGGTCGACGCCGTTCTGTACCATGCCGTCAAAGGCCGTCTTGGCCATGATCGACTGACCCACAATGTGGTCGCTCCAGGCCACGAGCTTCCCGTCACCATCGATCCCGGCTTTGAGCTTATGCACATAGGATGGCCGATAGCGACCGGCGCGCATGTCGTCCTCGCGGGTCCATTGCACCTTTACAGGCGCCCGGAAGCCGATTGCCTTGGCGACATAGACGGACTCGACGACCACGTCGCCGTCGAACACCGCGCGCCGACCAAAGCTGCCGCCTGTTTTCATGACATGCAACTGCACCTTGTCGGGCGCAATACCGACGATCTGGCTGGCAAGCATCTGATAAACATCGGGGAACTGATGTCCGCCCCAGATCTCTAGCGTGCCGTCATCGTTTTTGCGCGCCACCGCGTTGAGCGGCTCCATCGCGGAATGCGCCAGATAGGGGAACTCGAAACTCGCCTCGATGACCTTGGCTGCTGCCGCAAAGCCGGCATCGGTATCGCCGTCCTTGCGCGCAACGGCTACTGGGGCCTTGTCTGCGAGTTCGTTATACATCGTCATAAGTTCAGCTGTGCTGCGCTTTTCGGCGCCTGTCTCGTCCCAAACGACAGTGACCACTTCGCGGCCCTTGATCGCGGCCCACATATGCTCGCCGACGACGGCAATACCGCGCGGCGTCTCGACGACATCGACAACACCTTTGACGGAACGTGCGGCCGCAGCGTCGAAGGATTTTACCTTGGCGCCGAACATGGGCGGATGGATCATCACGGCCGTCAGCATTCCCGGCAGCTTGATGTCGATCGTATATTGCTCGGTTCCGTTCGTCTTGCGCGCGCTATCGAACCGCTTCAGTTTGGCGTTGCCGATAAGCTTCCAATCGCCGGGCTGCTTGAGTGTTACATCGCTCGGCACAGGCATCGCCGCTGCCTTGGCGGCAAACGCTCCGAACCCGCCGCTCTTGCCCGATGGATGCGCCAGGACCCCGTTTTCGACGGTAATCTCTGCCGGTTGGACACCCCATTCGGATGCGGCGGCAGCCACCAGCATGGCGCGCGCCGCCGCGCCTGCCTTTCGATAGCGCTCCCAGGAAGTGACCATGGAGGTGGACCCGCCCGTTCCTTGAATGGTACCGCCGAAGGCGACGTTGCCATAAGCCTTGACGTTGCCGGCGACGCCGCGGACATCGATGGAATGCCAATCTGCGTCGAGTTCTTCTGCAACAAGGGTTGCAAGGCCGTTATACGAGCCCTGCCCCATTTCGAACTGGGAGGAAAGCACCACGACTTTACCGTCACCGTCGATGGTGAGGTAGGGTGTAAAGGCGGCAGCTGCTTTATTAGCATCAGCGGCAGTTTCGCTCGCGGCCGCAGGCGACGAAGCCAGAACCTGGTAGCCGATGGCGAGACCGCCACCAGCTGCGAGCGCGCCGAGCATGAACTGCCGGCGAGACGCCGGTGTCTTTGCGACGGGAAGGGCAAGCGATTGCATCAGTTTCGGGATCATGGTTCAGGCCTCCAAGCGCTTGGCAGCTTCGTGAATCCCGGCACGGATTCGGTGATAGGTGGCGCAACGACAGAGATTGCCCGCCATCGCAGCGTCGATATCATCATCGGTCGGCTTTGGATTGTTGGTAAGTAAATCGGTGGCCGAGATGATTTGGCCAGACTGACAGTAACCGCACTGGGGTACGTCGAGATCGGCCCAGACGATCTGCACGGTTTCCGCCACTTTGCCCGCAAGCCCCTCGATGGTCGTCACCTTTGCGTTGTCGATATCACTGACGAATGTCTGACAGGAACGCACCGGCGCGCCGTCCAGAAGAACGGTGCAGGCGCCACATTGCGCCATCCCGCAGCCGAATTTCGTTCCCGTCAATCCGACTAGATCGCGGATCGCCCAGAGCAGCGGCATATCCGCTTCGGCTTCGATTTTATGTTCTTTGCCGTTGATCGTTAAAGTCACCATGGCGTTCGTCCTACGTTGCGACGGGCGGAATTTCGCGCCAACCCGACCGGTTTCGACCTTCCGATTTCGTCATTTGCGCCGCAAACTTAAAAGACGACGCTCACTGCCGATAGGTTCGATCCTGCCTGATTATTGCTCAATCCTGTCGTGATCAGTCACGTTCTGTTTATTTTACCCGTTACACTACAGGCAGCCCGGATCGCTTCATCCGATCGCCGATCGCTCTAACCGACGGAGTTGCGCCTGTTCGGCTGATCCGAATTGAGGATTGCCTTGACGGCACGTAGCGGCGGGTGACCGAACATTCGCCGGTATTCCCGGTTGAATTGAGTCGGGCTCTCGTAGCCGACCCTGAGCGCGGCCGTCGCCGCATCGAGGGATCCTGACAGCATCAGTTCCCGCGCATGATGCAGCCGCAGATGCTTCTGGAATTGCAGCGGGCTCATGGCCGTCATCGCCCGGAAATGATGATGCAGCGTGGACACACCCATATTTGCAATCTCCGCCAGTTCGTCGAGGCGAAGCGGCAGAACGTAATTCTCCTTTAGCCAGGCGACCGCCTTCGCCACCCGATTGCTATTCGTTCCGGCAAGTGCATAACGGCGCAGCCTGGCCCCCTGTTCGCTGGTCAGCAGTCGGTAGAAGATCTCATCTTGGATGTGTGCTGCCATGAAGGGCATGTCGTCAGGCGAATTCGCAAGCGAAATCAAGCGCAAGAAGGCGTCGAACAGTTCCGGCGTGGCCCGACCCACCACGACGCCGCGGTCTTGGTCACGGTCAGATGAAACTGGCGGATGCAATTCGTAGTTTACGATCAGGCGCCGAAGTGCCTCAAGATCCAGGCGCAGCATGGCGGCCACATACGGCTCCGACTTGCTCGCTTCGCAGATCTGACCTGTCATCGGCAGACCGATGGGGGTTAGGAAGAAACAGGACTCGTCGTAGACAAGCGTTTTATCCCCGACGCTGACGCGCTTGCTTCCTTTGATGATGATCGAGAGACTGGGCTCATACAAAGTGAAAAAAGGCCCGACGGGCTCAACGACGCTATAGAGCGAAAGCCCTGGAATTTCATGCTTGAACCTGAGGCCATCCCACGGCAATTGCGCCAGGACATCAAGGATGCGGATGCGAATTGCGCTCGCTTGAGCTTGAAATTCGTCTTGGTCGCGCAAAATTTTCTCCATCAAACCTTTATTTCCAACTATCGCTGAGCAGAAAGAGCCGTCGCCACATTATCATATCGGTTTGATTTCAACAGTATCAGGCAATGATGACTGCGCCCACACAGTGCCTATGTGGCGGTAGTGCGGATTCGCCAACGATGCGGAGGCCCAGCGACCGCCACTGTCAGTGTTCCGGACCTATTTATATGTACCGTCAGCGAGCCCCATTGGGCTCAACCGATGTTTCGCCACGAAGACCGAGTTGGCCGCTTGGTCCTGACTTTTTCCTGTACAATCTGCTGGACTATTCCAGGACATTGAAGTGGGTTTTAGGCAAGTTCGTTGCTGACGAGGAATGGCCTTTCCCAGGTTCGATCGCGCCGCGATAGGCATCAGCCAGCAATCGCGACAAGTCTTAAGAACAGCTAATAAAAACTTCTGTCAGGCAACAGATTCGGCGGCTGGACGCGTCAGTTCATCCGCCGCCAGGCCTCCCACTCTTGCCAGGGTTCGCACCATCCCCAAAATACTGGCGCGAACCGGTATCGGCAGATCCTGGAAGGCATCCACAAGGTGCTGCCCCTCGGGCGTCGAGATATAGGCAAGCCTTCCTGCCCATTCAGGCCCCATTTCGGCTCCCTCGCGCATTGGATTTGGCAGCGCACTGAAGAAGAATTCGACGGGAACTTTCAAAATGAGGCTCATTTCATAAAGGGTCGAGGAATTGACCCGATTGGCGCCGGTCTCATATTTCTGCACCTGTTGAAATGAAACCCCCAGCCGCTTTCCGAGCCCTGTCTGCGTCAAACCGCAATGGGTGCGGCGGAGTCGGATTTGCTGGCCAACCAACTGATCGACGGTTTTTTCCCCTGCTTGCAATGATAGGGCTCGGCGAACGACTGCATGCGTCATGAACTCCTCCAGGGCGGACGTTTCGCCCGCTGGTTAGAAAACCTGGTGATCGGGGAGTTCGAATGCCGATAGATTCAGCCCCTGCGGCCTTCGGCTAAGCCTGTTTTATACGCCGCAGGCTCCCCGACCATAGAGGAGTGTTGCCTTCCGGTGGCACGGACCGACCTATGGGGATTCGAAGCCCCAAGCAGCATGGCTGCTCAATATTCTTATACACTATCAGATTTCCAATGCAAGCATTACGAGCATAAAATTCTCGATTTTTTGACTGTCGAAAGAACAAGGAAGCTCTTCGTCCCAAAACATGCCGAACTAAACAGAGGATATTCGATAGATATATCAAGATGATATAAAAGATATCACTTTCTCCGTCTAGCTTCGCCCCTATGCTCGTTACAGTTGATCTGGAGGGTAAAATGGCCATAAATTCAATTCATGAGGGAGCCGCTGCTGTCTCCATCACAGCCACACGCAACACCCGTGCAATGATCGACAAGGCCCGCCCGCATTTTGATCTCGCCTACCAAACAGAAGTGATGGGATTGTCTGCCAGACCTTTGGAGAAAAGGCACGTTTCTGTTGATCTTAACTCTGGTGCTCGCAGTCTCCTGGATTTCGTTCGTTGCTCCTATCTCGGTCTAGACAACCATCCAGAAATCGCCGCTGGCGCAATCGACGCCGTAAAAGACTATCGCTGCCTGCATTGGTCTTGCGCCCGTACGCGTCTCAATTTCGCATTATCGACGACGCTTGAGGAGGATCTCGCCGATCTGTTTGGGGCTTCCGTGATTGTCTATTCGAGCGTTCTTGCGGCCAATATGAGCGCACTTCCGCTTCTTGCATCGGGCCATCTCACAAAAGAACAGAAACCGGTCATCGTCTTTGACCGCTTCGCGCATGCAACGCTCGCGTTTCATAAGGCAACGCTTGGCGCAGAAACCGCCGTTGTCACGATCGACCACAATGACGTTTCCACACTCGAAGAGATCTGCAGACAAAATCCCCTCGCTGCATATATTTGTGATGGTGTCTATTCCATGGGTGGCGCAGCACCTCTTGATCAGCTTCTATCCCTTCAACAGAAATATGGGCTTTTCCTTTACATCGACGATGCGCATGGCATCTCGCTCTTTGGCCGCCAGGGAGAGGGTTTTGCACGTTCGCAAATTCGAGGTGCTCTAGGCGATCGGACGATCATCGCCGCCTCTCTCGGTAAGGGTTTTGGCGCGTCAGGCGGTCTTTTGATGTTTGGTAGCGAGAACCATGAAAAACTCTTCCGCCAATTTGCGATAGCACATGCGTTTTCCGCCTCCCTCAACGTGGCCGGTCTCGGCGCTGCACTTGCCTCAGCAAGACTGCATCGCAGGGTTGACCTCTTGCACCGCCAGATTGCCCTTGGCGAACGAATTGAGCAGTTCGACCGGCTATTTGAGACACCTCAGCGGGGCCTGCCGCTTCCCATCCGCACCATCAGGATCGGCGATGAGGCAAGCGCGATCAGCACGGCTCGAAAGCTGATCGATCGAGGCTTTTACACCTCCGCAATCTTCTTTCCGACGGTACCGCAAGGTGAGGCGGGTCTGCGGGTTTGCGTAACGGCAAGCCATACCCAGGAAGAGATCGCAAGTCTCTGCCGTGCGCTCATTGAGGTCCTGCCGCAAGGTAAGGAGCCCTAACGATGTCGGTTGAACGTTCACGAGCCGCATATTTGCAAGCGCTGGATGTCATGCCGGGCGGCAATACCCGCGCATCAAACTTCGAATGCCCGCACCCAAGGCGCGATCACCGGCCAAGGATCGCTTTTCCGCCTCTTTATCGGCTCTGAACAGATTTCGAGTTACGCCGACACTTTTGGGTAAGCGCGCGATCCCCGACTGAAATCAGTTGTCATCCGAATGCGCCAAAACGGAGTGTTGTTGTCGCCGATCGGTCTTGGAGCACTCTCCACTGCGATGACGGAGACCGACATTTCACATCTTGGCGAAATTTTCGAAACGGTGCTGCGATCACTGAAACGCTAAGGTAACGCTGGATAGCGATGGAGAGAGCGTGATGAATCTGGAAACAGAAAGGCTGTTCATGCGGCCAGTTAGCGCGCGCGACGGCGATGCGCTTTATAGACTGCATTGCGATCCGCTGGTGGTGGAGTTGATCATGCAGGGCAAGCCGCTGAGCCGCGAACAATCCGACGCAAGGCTTGCGCTTTATCTCGATGAATGGCGGCGGTACGGCTACGGCTTTTGGATGCTTTACCAGCGCCAAGCCAATGGCGACCTCACCTTTGTCGGGCGGGCAGGTCTCAGACACTATGATGAACACGATATCGAGATCGGCTGCTGCCTCTTTGGGTTCAGTTCCGGCAAGAAGATTGCGCTAGAGGCTCTAAGACCAATCGTCGCCTATGCGTTCGAACGTCTTCCGATCGATAGGCTCGTCTCCGTTATTCGACCGGAAAACATCCGCTCCCAGAAGATGACAACGGCACTTGGCTTTTCCTATCGCGGCATGACCGAACATCGGGGCGTAACTTTCCGATTTTACGAGATGAAGCGCTCCGACACCTCTCTGCCTTCCCCACATTGAGTGGATCGCTGCTATAGAAATTAGCCTTGGAGGCGTTTTGTGGCCGCAATCCCGACCAAGCCAGAGACGCGTTACCGGCTCGTCTTGCGGCCTATAAGCTCTGGTTTAATCGTAATGTGCGGAACGCCTCGCTTTCCGTCGAGCAGATCGAGGATCAGTTTACCCGCGCGTTCGCCGATTTCGTGGGCAATCAGCGCGCCGATGAAGACTAAACGGCCCGCGCGTGTCTCGGCGGTGACATGAGCTTGCAATGATAGCCATTACTGCCAAGGAACCGGATCTGCGCATTTCCACGAAGAATTTGCAACCACGATCCGTTTGATGCAGGGCAGCCTGATCGATGTCAATCCGTTGATGACCCATACCTTGCCACTACCGGATACGCGCAAAGCCTTCGAGATGGCCTCACAAGGGACAATCGATCAAAACCCAGATCGACTTCAGTTGATATACGAAGCAACGAACCGCTTCGGGAGGAAAAGATGAGCACTGAACTTTTTGATCTAAAGGGCAAACGCGCGCTTGTCACTGGCTCCTCACAGGGCATCGGCTTTGCCTTGGCGCGCGGTCTGGCGGGGGCCGGTGCGGAGATCGTTTTGAATGGTCGAGACCAGGCTAAGTTAGAGGCGGCCGCCGAAAAGCTGGGAGCAAAGCATATACTCGCTTTTGACGCCACCGATCACCAGGCCGTGCGCGCAGCTATCGACACTTTCGAGGCGCAAGTCGGGGCGATCGACATCCTCGTCAACAATGCCGGGATGCAGCACCGGACACCGCTGGAGGATTTTCCCGCAGATGCCTTCGAGCGCCTCTTAAAAACGAATATCTCGACCGTCTTTCATGTCGGCCAAGCCGTTGCACGCCACATGATCAAGCGCGGGGCGGGCAAGATCATCAACATTGCGAGCGTGCAGACCGCACTTGCCCGTCCCGGCATTGCCCCCTATGCCGCGACCAAAGGCGCCGTCGGCAACCTTACCAAGGGTATGGCGACGGATTGGGCGAAATACGGCCTGCAATGCAATGCGATCGCGCCTGGCTATTTCGATACGCCATTGAACGCCGCGCTCGTGGCTGATCCGGCCTTTTCCACATGGCTCGAAAAGCGCACGCCAGCCGGCCGCTGGGGCAAGGTGGAAGAATTGGTCGGCGCTTGCATCTTCTTGTCCTCCGGCGCGTCCTCCTTTGTGAACGGACACGTGCTTTACGTCGACGGCGGCATCACAGCTTCGCTTTGAGCTGCCGCGACGTATCGTCCTCACGGGCGTCGCCGGTTCGGGCAATCCGTCGTGGGTGCTGCGCTCGCCGAGCGGCTAAGCGCGTCCTATCACGATGGTGACGGCCTGCGCTCATCGAAAATCGTCGCCCAAATGAGCCGTGGCCAACCACTGACGGATGACGATCGCTGGCCGTGGCTTTCCCTCTTGCGTGGACCAAGGCGCCATATTTTCAATCTCCTTAGCCATTGGCGTCTGCGCCAGGATATACGGCGGATCACCGTGGAGGATCTATTCTCCCTCAGGATGGAGCGCTCATACTGCTAAGCAACGGCTTGGCATTTGTTGTCGGTCATCGCCCTGACACCAGCGTAAACTACCGCAGTGATCTTAGATGAATCGACTTCATGCTCGGGCCAAAAGCGAGACTTTTCATATGAAAAGATACCCTTCTTGTAGTAGCCCACTCCCGGTGTTTCGACGAGCAGCGGCGTTGCGATACCGGCAAAGTTCATCGTGAAATGGTATCCGGATTTGACAACCACAAAATCCATGGCGCCGATGTCAATCCCTTGGCTGGTGAAGACTGCCGGATCATGGCTGAAGGCCGGTTTGCTGGTTAAAACCAGGAATATCCGTTCCTCGATCAACAGGACAGCCGTGTCACCGAGCGAACTGGCCTCGCCGCCATGAAACGGACCAGCCAGAGTGAAGGTGCCATCGCTGACATGGATCACCTTTCCCGTCACCTGGCGCGGAACAAAGCCCGGTGTGATTTGCCCTCCGACCTCCAAAGTTACCGTAGCCCCCATCCCGGCAGCGACGGCAGTCCTGGCGTTATCCGGATCGGTGATCGTCAACGCGCCCTTGAGATCGGTGAACTGGTCGAGTGCAGCCGACAGCAAAATTACGCTATCGCCTGGAGCGCCGGCAAGAATACGGTCGCCCATATCCGCCATGACATAAGGCCTTGCTTGCGCGTGATCGCGAATCCTTAAGAAAGCAGCGTCAACCGACAATAGGTCATCCTTGAACCGTTCCCGGTATTGCCAAAAGTCTGCGGCCAGATCGCTTGCGATCTTCGCTGCAACGGGTCGGGGTCCATTCGTCATCACCGTAATGACCTGGCCGATATGGCGATCGTCTGCGTAACGAAAGACATTGTAGATCGACAGATCGATGATCTCAGGCAAGACCTTCTGGATCGCTCTCGCTTTTGCATGGATTTCCCCAAGCGGCCCGGAGGCGGTTTCGCCAGCCCCGGGCAAGATCATTGGCACGCGAATACTGGTGGTGACGGGTGACAGCGAACCCCGAAGAACCTCAAGCACAAGCTTTGCAACCTTGGCGCCGCATTCTACCACATCGGAATGCGGATTTTCCTTGCAGGCAATGCAGATATCGGTGCTGCGTAGCATCGCATCGGTAAGATGCGCATGGAGGTCGAGACCAATACCGATTGGCACCGCCGGCCCAACCAACGCCCGCAACCTCGAAAGGAGATCCCCTTCTAGGTCGGCAAGCCGACTCGTGGCAGCAGCGCCATGCAGGTCGAGGACCACCGCATCAGGCTTCAGTTTTTCGATCTCGTCCAAAAACTCCTGGGCGACCTGTTCGTAAAACTCATGGTCGATCAAGCCGCTCGGCGGCGCGGCGACGGAGACTGTCGGCTGGACGATCGCCTCGCCCTGAAGTTCGCTCACAATTCCGGCCAAGGTTGAACCGGAAGCGTTCAAAACGGCCCCGCCCCGCTCGATCTCAAACTGCTCTTGTGCAGCCGGTTGCGGGTTAAGCCGATTGGACTCGTGATAGAACCGACCGACAGCGATGCAAAAAGGTCCACCTGTCATCATATACCTCCCATAGGTAGCCAAATGAAAACTATTGTTGGTTCCATTCATTCCAGCGCTCGATCAAAAGCTGGGTATTGGCATTGATCCATTCCGCATCCGGCTTGATCAGCCGGTCGAACACTTCCGGCGACGTCGGAACCATGGCGCGTGCCGCCTCCCCCATGGCCATCGCCGCAGAATTACGAGCAGGCGTGCAGACCAGCGCCTCACACACCTTGGCTTGTGCATCTGGATGATCGAGGAAATAGCGAAGAAAACGGATCGCGTTATCGCGATTGGGTGCATTCTTGATCAATGCCCATCGGTCCCCGACCAAAAACGCCTGGTCTTGGCGCCAGGCGAGCGGCTGGCCTTCCTGCTTCAAAGCCGCCGCACGGGTCTGCCAGATTTGCCCGATCACATATTCGCCGGTCCTGAACCCTTGCGTCGACTGATCGCCGGTCTTCCACCAAAGCCCGACATGCGGCCTCAGGTCATTAAGCTTCTTCAGGGCCCGATCGACATCCAGCGGAAAGAGGACTTTTGGCTCGACACCGTCGGCAAGTAGCGCTGCTGCCATGACCCGCCAGGGATCGTTGAAATTCGGTAGGGCCCTTGGACCTGGATATCGCTCGACATCGAAAAAGTCCCTCCAGTTCGAAGGTCCACCTTTGGGAAAACTCTCCGTGTTATAGACCATCAATGTCGTGCCGTAGCCAGACAGCACGCCAGACCGGTTGCAGGCATCTGGAAGCAGATCTTTGTCAGCCAGATAGTCGGCGCAAAACGCCGTCATGTCTTCGTTGAGGGTCCGGTGCAGGTCCGAGGCGGCTTGTATCTCGCCTGCCTGATAAAGATCCCATTCGATCTTGCCGGTCGCCACCATCGCCTTGACGCGGGCGACATTTTCCGTCCCCGTGCCGGAGACCGTCACGACCTTGATGCCGGTTTCTTTGGTGAAGGGGTCAAAGAAATGCTCCCGCATCTGGCGTTCCCAGGTGCCGCCGGTGGTGGCAATCACGATCTGCTGGTCCGCGAACGAGGGGTTAGCCGCAGCAATGGAGAAAGCAAGCAAGCACGTGGCAAAATTCAAATGCGCTCGAGGCGCCGAGATAGCTTGGTTGTTCGATCTGCACAAATGAACAGGCACAATAGACATTGGAATGCCCCCTTTGGTTTATGCTGTTGATGATCTTTGTGCTCAGCGCTGTGCTGAGACGGTAGCGCGGTTGAAGGCCTGCAATACGCCCATCACGATCAGCGATATGACGGTGAGTACCACCGACACCGCAGCGATGACTGGCGTCAGATTAAAGTCGATGTCCTCGAACATTTTTCGGGTAATGGTCTTTCCTTCGACGCCGGACAGGAAGAACGCAACCGTCGCCTCGTCGAAGGAAGCCAGGAACGCAAATACGGCTCCGCTGGCAACGCCGACCCGGATATTGGGCAAGACAACTGAGAAGAAGGCGCGGATGCGACCGGCGCCGCAATTGAGAGCTGCAAGCTCGAGGGTCGTGTCGAAACGCTCAAGGGCGGCAACCACCGTCAGCACGACATAGGGCACCGCAAGCATTGTATGGGCGATCAAAAAACCGAAGAAATTACCGGACAGATTGAGCGGCGAAAAAGCGATAAACACGGCCACCGCGATGACGATGTGGGGAATGATCATCGGGCTTAGCGTCAAGGCCTGAAACAGGCTTTTTCCCAAAAACTTGCCCCTTGCGAAGGCGATGGCGGCAAGCGTGCCGACCATCGTCGCCGAGAAGGTCGTCGCCAGCGCAATCTTGACGCTGAAAAAGGTGGCGGCGCGCCAGTCCGGATCCGACAGATATTGCCGATACCAGTTCAGCGTCAGGCCGCGCGGAGGAAACTCAAGATAGCTGGCGCTGCCAAACGACATGGGAAAAATGACAATGATCGGCAAAACCAGGAAGAGCAGAATGAGGAACAGAAAAAAGCCTGCAACCGTCGAAGTGAGGAAGTTTGAAAGCGACCGGCGGCGGCGAGGCAGCAGCAAAAGGCCCTCACCACCCTCTTCCACTTGGCGCGTTGCAAGCGCGAACTCCGCGTCAGGCGACATTGGAAATCCCCCTATTGTAAGAAAGTGCTTTGCGGAACAAGAGAACGATCAAAAGGGTAACGCAAAGCAGGACGGTGGAAAGCGCGCCGGCAAATCCCCAATCGAGCGTCTCTGTTGTCTGCTGGCCGATTAGGGTTGCCATCAGGAGGCTGCTTGGACCACCGACGAGAGCCGGCGTCACGTAAAAGCCAAGGGCAAGGATGAAGGTCATGAGGCAGCCGGCGAAGATACCGGGCAGACTGAGCGGGAGGAGGACTTTTGCAAATACCGTCGTCTTGCCCGCTCCGAGATTTCGCGCCGCCTGTACCAATTCCGGCTGGATTGCCCGGATCGCTCCGAAGACCGGCAGGATCATGAAGGGCACGAGCACATGCGTCATTGCCAGGATGACGGCACCTTCGGTATATATGAGCTTGATCGGTTGGGAGATCACGCCCGATGCCAAAAGCACGTCGTTGACCAGACCGCGCCGTTGCAGGATCACGATCCACGCATAGGAGCGCACCAATGCCGAGGTCCAAAGCGGCAGCAATACACAGGCCATGACCAGGTTTGAAAGACCGCGCCTCAGCCTTGCCATGGCCAATGCCACCGGATAACCGAGGACCAGGCTTGCCGACATTACTACCAAGGCAACGAAGACCGTTCGGGCCAGTACGCGCATATAAAGTGGTGTTTCGAGAAGGCGGCGATAGTTGTCCAGCCCGAATTCCGGCGCAAAGAAGCTTTGGCCCAACAGGCGCCCCACCGGATAGACAAATCCGAAACCGAGTAGCAAGCAGAGCGGCGCGATTAAAAATACCGACACGCCGAGAGGATATTGGCGCCATGATGGACTGCTGGTCATGGATGCAGCAGCCCGCCCAGCAAATTTTCCGATGCGCATTGGTGTCGTCATGCCGCTTGCCTTTTTTGATTGACAAAGACCCGCAGCGCATGCGGTTCAAAGGTGATGTTCACTCGGTCGCCCGCAACGAATGGCTGCGCCCCGCCGGCGGCTGGCAACCGTGCCTCAAAGACCTTGCCGGGACGTTCCTCAATCGCAACCAAGACGATATAGACCGCCCCCACAAAGAGGGCCGCTTCAACTGTGCCTGCTAAGCCCTGCGACGATGAACCTTCGCGTGGCGTGACGTTTAAATCCTCGGGACGAATGGCAACGGTCAAACGCTGACCGACAGCCGCAGGTGCGATGGAAACCGGGCCCTTTATCGTCGCTGTTTGGGTAAGGCGGACCACCGCCTCACCGCCATCTTGACCAAGATATTCACCGTCGAGGAAATTCATCTTGCCGATGAAACCGGCAACGAATGCATTGGTCGGCCGGTGATAGAGGTCGGCCGGAGCGCCGATCTGCATCAATTCACCCTCCGCCATAACCGCTATGCGATCCGACATTGTCAGCGCCTCCTCCTGATCATGGGTGACGTAGACGACCGTGACGGCGAGACGTTTTTGGATCCGCTTGATCTCGATCTGCAGGGTTTCACGCAGCTTCTTGTCAAGGGCGCTTAAGGGCTCGTCCATCAACAGGACCGGCGGCTCGGCAACCAGGGCTCTTGCGAGCGCGACCCGCTGCTGCTGTCCGCCCGACAATTGCTGCGGCAAACGGTTGGCAAACCCCTCTAGCTGTACCGTGGCCAGCATCGCGTCAACACGATCGCGAGCCTCCGCTTTACCAAAGCGGCGCATTCGCAGTGGAAAAGCGATGTTCTGCGCTACCGTCATGTGTGGGAACAGCGCATATCTTTGGAACACCATGCCCACGTCGCGTTTGTTTGGAGCTTCAAAGGTGATATCCCGCGCCCCGACACTGATGCGCCCGCGATTGGGTGTCTCAAATCCTGCGATCATCATTAGCAGGGTTGTTTTCCCAGAACCTGATGGACCAAGCAGCGACAAGAACTCGCCTGCCTGGACGGCAATCGAGACGTTGCGAACGACCGCAGTCTTAGCAAAGCTCTTATCAATTTCTTCAAGCGTTACCGCTTCACCTTTCATGTTCAACCTCCTCCTCACGAAAAATTTAAGATCAGAAAGCCTTAGAGCGACTACCAAAGAATACTATTTATTCATTTTTCAAATTATACGAGATATATATTTGAGTATATTCCGTAGATTGATTTTTTTACTACAAGATCGCTCGAACTATCGCGATAGTAGAAGACTTAATTCTCTATGATTTCTTAAAAATACATCGTTATTGACTTTGATGCAACAAAATTGTTTCGGCAAACCGAGAAGGGCAGGAAAAGTATGAGCCAGAACCACGATCCGCGAGACGAGACATCGGGAAAAGGCAACGCCTTAGGGGATCAGGCCTATGCCGTCCTCAAGGAAAAGTTGCTTCGCGGCTCGTTCCGACCGGGCGAAAAACTCACGGTGAGGAAGATCGCCCAAGAGTTTGGCTTATCCAGCACACCCGCCCGCGACGCACTAAACCGCCTGGCGATCCAACACGCACTGGTCTACGCCGGCCCCAAAACAGTGGTCGTTCCAAACCTGACACTTTCGCAATTGCGAGAGGTCACGGAAATGCGGCTTGCACTTGAGGGCTTGGCAGCAGAAAAGGGTGCGGCAAAGGCCTCACCCGAGATCCTTTTTCAACTCGAAGAGGCCCAAAACCGTATCAACTCAGCGCTGGACAAGCACGCCTATACAGATGCCCTGTGGGCCAACAAGGAGTTCCACTTCCTCCTCTACGGCTGCTCGAACATGCCGATCCTGATCTCAACGATTGAGCAACTGTGGCTGCGCATAGGCGCAACCCTCCACCATCTTTATCCAGACTTTGCGATTTCCAGGTCAGGAGTGACTAATCATCGCGCCGCGATGGAAGGCCTTCAAAACGGCGAACCAGCCGAGGTGCGCGCCGCCATCGAAGCCGATATCCGCGACGGCTACCGCCAGTTGCGGCGGGCTATTTCCGAGCAGTAACCACAAAAACAACCTAAGCTCGCAATTTTTTGTTGCATCAAAATTGAAAATCTGGCTTCCTTTACATATTGCTGGCTTACCGCCGGCGCGGAGGAGCCTATGCCGATACGAACACCAGCCCCACAGCAAGCGAGTCTTTCGGAGATCTCTAAGAGACTTTTCGAACGGGCATGCATCGTTATCCCCGATGGCGTCAATCGCGCCACGGTCGATCGCGACCCCTTCCCCGACTACGTGGGTTGGGGCCGAGGCGCCTATCTCTACGACGTCGACGGCAGTAAATATCTCGATCTCAACAACAACTTTACCACGCTCATCCACGGCCATGCATTTGAGCCCGTGATCGAGGTCGCCCGCCGCGTGCTCAAAGACGGCAGCTGCTTTTCCAATCCCACGTTACACGAGATCAATCTCGCCGAACTTTTGTGCGAGAGAATCCCGGCTGTCGAACAGGTCCGGTTCGTCAATACCGGCACTGAGGCCGTGATGTTTGCGATCAAGGCGGCGCGGGCGGCAACCGGTCGTCCCGCGATCGCCAAGATTGAAGGCGCCTATCACGGTGCCTATGACTGGGCGGAGGTCGGACAAGCTGGGACACCCGACACTTGGGGGGCACCCGAGGCGCCCATCACGGTTCCCAATTATGCCGGCCAGCCCCGCTCGGTCACGGACGACGTTATTCTGCTTCGTTTCAACGACGCTGCGGCGGCTCGTCGCCGCATTGCGGCCAATCACCAACGACTCGCCTGCATCTTGATCGATCCGGTACCAAGTCGCGCTGGACTTTTGGCGCCGGATGACAGTTTTCTTGCGGCTATCGTTGAGACAGCAAGACAGTACGGAATTCTCGTTATCGCCGACGAAGTTCTCAATTTGCGACAGGGTTATCAGGGTGCATCAGCCCGCTTCGGGCTCAATCCCGATTTGATTTGCATGGGTAAGATAATCGGTGGGGGATTTCCGATCGGTGCAGTCGGCGGAACGAAGACTGCCATGGCCGTGTTCGGCGGAAGCGGCGGTCCGCCTTTGCTCCCACAAGCGGGCACTTTTTCTGCCAATCCAATTTCCATGGTCGCCGGTCTTGCCAGCATGACGGCCATGACGGTCGAGCAATTCGACCGGCTCGAGCGACTTGGCGATCATCTGCGTGCGCGTTTGCGGCAGGTGATCGCAAAATACGAAGCGCCATTCAGCGTCACCGGCTCGGCATCACTGTTTCGCCTTCACCCAAAGCCCGATGCACCGCGAGAATATCGAGATGCCTATCTTTCAAAAAGCGAGGCCGAAACCATGCGCCTGCTTGGGCGGCATTTCAAAAAACATGGGATTATCCTGCCTTTTGCCGCTGCCGCCAGCCTCTCGACGGCGATGGGCGATACCGAAATCGAGCTGATCATCCAGACCTTCGAGCATGCTCTGGCTTACGAGGAACTGACCCTATGAATTGCGAACCGAATCCCACTGTGGCCGAACGTATTGCACTTGCGCTAAAACGACATGGCGTCGAAACGATTTTCGCCCAGAGCCTCCCGTCGGCGGTTATCCTCGCGGCCGAAGCGATGGGGATCCGCCAAATCGCCTACCGGCAGGAAAATATGGGGGGTGCCATGGCTGACGGTTACGCGCGCCGCATAGGTAAGGTGGCGGTCGTGGCGGCGCAGAACGGTCCGGCGGCAACGCTGCTCGTGCCACCACTTGCGGAAGCGATGAAGGCAAGTGTTCCAATCGTTGCCCTCGTCCAGGACGTCGAACGCGATCAGGCCGATCGCAATGCATTTCAGGAACTCGATCACCTGGATCTCTTTCGGGCCTGCGCCAAATGGGTGCGCCGTGTGATCACTGCCGGGCGGATTGATGGTTATATCGACATGGCATTCACTGCCGCCGCCTCCGGCCGCCCTGGGCCGGCCGTGCTGCTTCTGCCCGCCGATCTCTTGCGTGAGCCAGGAGCACCTGTACTATTTAGCCGCAGCTCCAGTCTCGGATCTTCACCGATCGATATTACCCGACCGGCCGACACCCTGATTTATGAAGCTGCCGAACGCATCGCAACGGCACGCTCGCCTGTCGCAATCGTGGGAGGTGGCATCCACAACGGTCAGGGCGTTTCGGCGCTTGGCGGACTTCAAGAACTTGCCAGCCTCCCGGTGTTCACCACCAATATGGGCAAGGGCGCTGTCGACGAAAATCATCCTCTTTCGGCGGGCGTCATCACCATGACCGGTCCGAGATCCCTCGGCAGCCATTCCCGCGCTTTGATCGACGACGCGGATCTGGTGTTACTGGTGGGCACTCGTACCAATCAGAATGGCACCGACAGCTGGCGGCTTATCCCTCAAGCCGCAACTGTCATTCATGTGGACGTTGACCCACAGGAGATTGGACGCAGCTATGAAGCGATCCGGCTGGTCGGCGACGCCGGCGAGACACTTTCGGCGCTTTGTGCGGCTCTTGAAACTCACGATCTTAGTATCCGCCACGCCAACCGCAAACCAGTAGAGGACACGATTGCGGCAGCCTGGGCAAGTTTTGAGGACGATCGCCGATCGCTCATCGATCCCCGTCAATCGCCTCTTCGTCCCGAACTTGTCATGATCGAACTGCAAAAGCGATTGACCCCGGAAACAACGGTTGTGGCGGATGCCAGTTATTCCTCCATGTGGATCGTTGGCCAATTGCGCAGCCTTAAAGCCGGGATGCGGTTCATCAGCCCAAGGGGACTTGCCGGGCTCGGCTGGGGCCTCCCGCTCGCCATCGGCGCGAAGGCGGCGGTGCCGGAACAGCCTGTTGTCGTCGTCGCGGGTGACGGCGGCTTCGCCCACAGCTGGGCCGAGATGGAAACTCTGGTGCGTTGCAATCTGCCGGTGATCATTATCGTGTTGAACAACGGGATCCTCGGCTTTCAAAAACACGCGGAGACCGTGAAGTTTGGACGCTTCACCAGCGCCTGCCACCTTAACGCCGTCGACCATGTAAAAATCGCCGAAGCCTGCGGCTGCACCGCTTTGCGTGTCGCGGAACATTCAGCTTTAATTGACGCGCTCGACCAGGCCTTTGCGTATGAAGGGCCTCTATTGATCGAGGTCATGACGAGCCCCCACGCCTTCCCGCCCTTGTCGCTATTCGCCCATCTGGAGGATGTGGCATGACAGATGACAACCCTTTGCGCGTCGCTGTCGTCACGGGAGGAACGACAGGGATAGGCCTTGCCTGCGCACAACGGCTCCTGCGAAGCGGGCATCGCGTCGCCGTGTTCAGTCAAAATAGGGAAAAAGTCGACCACGCCCGTAGACTTCTCGTTGAGGCGTTCGGCACTGATCGCGTCATCGCTGCGGAGGTCGACATCCGCAACCTCGACGCTCTCGAGGGTTTTTTCGTCAAGGTGAAGTCGCTCTGGGAGCATCCGAAAGTTCTTGTCCTCAACGCCGGATCGTCGCCCAAATCAAATGGCAAAAGGACCGCATTTGGTTGTATTTCGCAGCAGGAATGGAACGACACGTTAGCGGTCAACCTGACAGGAGCGATGGCATGTTGCCAGCTTGCTGCGCCAGCCATGTCAGCGGCTGGTTTTGGCCGAATTGTCTTTATTGGATCCGTCGCGGCGCGTACCCTTCCGCGCATTGCGGGAACAAGCTACGTAGTGTCAAAGTCCGCTTTGGCCGGTCTGGCTAGATCACTGGTGGGCGAATATAGCGCACTAGGCGTCACCATCAACACAGTTGCGCCCGGGCGCATTCTTACCGATATGACGGGTCCCGCAGATAGTCCGGAAAACACCGCCGCACGTCATCGCATACCCCTTGGACGTTTAGGCCGCCCGGATGAAGTTGCAGCGGTCGTTGATTTCCTCACCTCCGATAGCGCCAGCTTCGTGAACGGCGCAGTGATTGACGTCAATGGAGGAGAATTCGTGCCCCTGTGAACGATGCCTAGACGAGCTCCTCGAGAGGCGTCGGAACATGTTGCGCGCGCAGATGAATGGTTTTCACAAGTTCGGGGAGCATCGACATCGTTTCCTGACATCGTAGCTCAAGCATGCGTAGCGCTTGCTTGCGCGAGCCACTTTGCAAAAGGTGAGCGAGCCTATTGAGATCCGATGGAACGTCAAGTGGGCGGGGCATCGACTTCAGCGCCAGGAGGTGGACAACTCGAGCTCGGTCATTGAATTGGCGCACCGAATGCACGAGACGGAGATTGCCGCCCATGAGCGCAATCCGTTCGTAGAAACTCTCCACATAAGCGGCGCAGGCTCGGGCCAAATCACCTTCGTCCGGCATATGGCTATGATTTGCTGGAAGAAGAGGCAAATCATGTGGGTCGAACGGGTTGGCGCTTCTTTCGATCGCAAATCGAAGCATTAGGAATGTCAATTCATAGTCAGCGCGCAAATCATCGAGATCGAGCGGTTTGACGTAATAGCCCCTACCCGGAACGAAGCCGATCACTCCTTCATGCACAAGCTTGATCAACGCCTCCCGGATCGGCGTCGGGCTCACCTTCATTTTCTCGGCAAGTGTCCGAATGTTAAAGAATGTTCCGGGAAACGACCTATAACTCATCACAGCCGCTTTAAGCCGGGTGTAAGCGTCCGTTGTTTTGTCAGGTGATGAGGGATCTCCAGAAATCGATTTCATAATATGCAGCTGCCATTGATCGAATGCCGTCCAAGGTGATTCCAAATACACGCTGTGGTAGATTAGCACGATCTGCTCTTCCGCCGTGGTATATCCAGCTGATATCGCCGATATATGATTGGTATTTGGATGCCTGACTGAGATACCCATCAGGATCGACAACCGCTCACGGGGAGCCAAAGCGTCGCCTTACCGTTCGTAGTCATCGCGGTTTAATTTGCGCTCACTTGGAGCGCGGCCCCTTTCAACAGTTTGAGACGTTATCCTTGCAGCCGCATCTGGACTTCCTTCACGAGCTGACCGCTCTGTCTCGCCGCCCCTATCCTCCCGAGTTTGAATTGAAGTAGCATCTCGCGCCTGCTCCGGTGAGCGGGGGGGCCGTGGAGCGTTTGGCTCCTCAATTGGAGAGTCACGTTTTTCGCCCAGGATTTCGGCGAATCTGGAGATTCCTGCCTCAATCATGCGTTTAGCGTCCGATCTTGCGGCATCACCGTCATAGTCGTCGGAATGGAAAGAAACCCTCGCTTCACGTGCTCGTCCGATCGCGTCGAGCAATGAGGCCGCTGCGCTTGAAACTGATCGAACGGACCGCTTTTTTTGAACGTCTGTCCCCTCCTTTTCCTGTCGCCTCTGGGGATCGGCGTGGCCCTGTTGGTTTGGGACCGGTGACGACCTCCCCCGTTGCTGTCCGTTGTTTACCGTCGATCCTTCCTGCTCAAAGCGGTGTTGAATTTCCGGTTTTGCGTTTCCTGATTGCTTGCCGGCTGCGCTGGGAAACCCCTCGGCTCCGAGCGATGGAGTTCGCAAGAATGCTGCCTGTTGGCCGTTCCGTCGATCTGCCTCCTCAAAACGAGCCAGAGTGCGCATTGCAAATTGGCGAACCGCTTCTGTACGGCCTTCAATAGCAAGCATCTGCCAATTCTGCCTTGCGAGTTCAC
This sequence comes from Neorhizobium sp. R1-B, assembly GCF_004368875.1. Classification (NCBI taxonomy): domain Bacteria; kingdom Pseudomonadati; phylum Pseudomonadota; class Alphaproteobacteria; order Hyphomicrobiales; family Rhizobiaceae; genus Neorhizobium; species Neorhizobium sp. R1-B. The sequence continues at coordinate 252,861 of NZ_SOEM01000002.1, read as the reverse complement.
TGTGTCGGCCGTAATCCGAACGCGAAAGATGCGGAACCTCCCACCGCTTGTTTTCATATCGGTGCTGTCCCGCGGCACTGGTACCCTCAAACGTGGTGCGTCCCACGTAGTTGGTAGGACGAACTTGCTTATGAGAATAAGCGGGTGAAGAAGCCGTTTCGCGGCGCTCGGTCATTTCCAGGTCGATACCGTTGGCACGCGCATTTTCTGCAAACCGCGTCCGCCACCGCGCCAAATCCGAAATCCAAACCTTAAGCCGATCCCCATAGTCGGAGAGCGTTGCGATCACCGCATGAGCATGCGGGTGGGGCCTTTTGCCTCCGTCATGTAGCGGTCTCGGATCGTTTTCCGGATCATGCACGGCGAAAATATACCGATGCCCCCTGAATTCATGTGCCAGAAAATTTCGGACTGCATCTTGGAACCGCGTCGCGTCGGTTCCGAGGGGAGCCGCAACCAGGACATGGATGGTGTCGCGAGGCCCCCGGCTTTGAAGGCTTGAGCGCCATTCACGCTGGACGAGCGACTTGGCTGCTTTAACGTCTGCGACAATCTCCCCGCGATCGTTACGAACTTGACCCGTGCGGCTTTCAACAAGCCGCCGGAGCAGTGCTGTGCCAAAGCGAACACCATGCCCCTGACCGGTAATGCGAAGTTCAAGCGCATCAGCCTTTTCCGCCAGCGCGTTCTTCAACCGCTCTTTTGCGGCATCGTAATCATCCCCTGTGGCGACAAGACGGCCTTGAGTTGGTGAATAGAGGACGACCACGCCCTCGATCTTGGTCGCATGAGCGGCCTGGCTCACGGCGAATGCGAACGGCCTGTCAGTGAAAACAGATTTCAAGATAGCCTGACTGTCGCTCGGCAGTCGGAGATCAGGAGACCGCCACGAAATCTCGACGGTGAAAAGCCCGATGTCCCGGCTCGCGTGGCGATTGCCAAGAACGGGCCGCCAATCGGAGAAGATGGCGGCCGGCGCGTCCTGCCCGCCATATCTCTCGCCACGTTCGTTCTCGATCGCAATCTCACCACCCCTCGAGACATATTTTACGAGCTTTTTGACACCGGAGCTTTCTCCGAAGCTCAAAACCTTCACAACGGCAGGCTGTGCGCCTGCCGCAAGGCGCGCGAACCTTTTCCGCATGTCAAGTTCAAGACCGCGGTCCTTGCTGCCAGTCGCCGAACGACGAGGCCCCGCTCCGAACCCAGCCGGAGGCTCAGCCGAACCCGCTCTTCCACGCCGCCACCACTCCTCATCGAGAGATGGTGGTTTCGTCGACAGTTCCAGAATAAGACTCTGACGCCGAGCGAGCCACTCTTCCTCGAAGTGATGTAAGCTGGTCCACATATGAGGTGGTCCTCCGCTGTCTCGTTTCCTTTCTCGCGCATCCCGATAGTTCAATGCACAGTGCAGCGATTACGCGCTGCATCGACAAAATTTCCTTCTTCAACGGCAAGTCAGAAAAGCGCTCGGCACGGTTAAGAGCAATCAATGCACCGGTAAGATTGAAACCTTCAGCTCGCAACTCGTCACGCAGATGGAGCAGTAACAAGCGATCCTCGTCGGAGAAAAATGGTTGGATCCCCCCGAATTCGAGAGCAGCCGTTCTACAGAAATTGGAAACCGTCATTCCCGCCTGAGCCGCAGCTTCCTTAATCATCTGCAACTCATGCCGTCCAATCCAGACCGCAACGGTGGTACTCTTATCGCGCTGTCCCATCATGACCTACCTTGACAACTTAGGCTTTAACAACTTGGCCTCGCGAAGATACGAGCAGCCTGAGGCGGATATACCGAAGGCCGCGTGGAAAAGAATTAATAACTTATATAGTTATCACGTCAAGACCACAGAAGGCGAGGCCGCAAGTTTTTATTGCCGTCACGATGCAGTAAATGTCTGTTTTATATAATTTTCTTACTCTCGTGTCGCAACGTTGATAAATTTAATCCCCTCACATACGAATACTAAATTCGTCACAATTATGCAGCTGACATTGACTGTTAGCACTCATGCCTAAGAGAACAGCAGATCAAAGAGTGGGCATGCCCCGCCTGCGGCTCCTCTTCAAAGGAGTGCCATAACGAATAAGAAATCACCTGTTTCCGAGGATCTTTATCGTCTTCCTGCAATAGGTCTGATAGTCCCATGCAAATCCTTCTTAAGACTCCCTTAGGCGCCAATTCCCATTGTCATCGTTGATGACCTTAATAAGACTGACGGCAGCGAGAATGCGCAAACTCAAAGACTGGTTTTCGGGACGTCGCTCCACAAGTGTCGGTAATCTCAAGCGCCGCCGGATCGATCTTGGCCGCGCCATCCCGAGCTATCCGATCTATGTCATCGGTGATGTGCATGGATGCCTCAAAGAGCTTAAAAATGCCGAGGCGCAGATCGCAGCGGATATCAACTCATCCGAGCGGGCCGGCCCTATCGTGCTGCTTGGCGATTATGTTGACCGCGGTCCAAGCTCTAGCCAAGTTCTGGAATATCTCATCAGGCCGAGCGAGTTTGGGCTGAAACGACTTCCTCTGTGCGGCAATCACGACGACATCTTCCTCAAATTCCTGAATGAACCCGAGCTTTATTCCGAATGGCTAGGTTTAGGCGGCGAACAGACCTTGATGTCTTACGGCATCGACCTGCATCACTTGGGCGTCCGTCAGAAATATCGGAATGCGAAACTGACTGAACTGCTGACGGAGGCTGTGCCTGACAGCCACAGACAATTTCTCGCCGATCTGCCCATCTGTCTAAAAATCGCCGACTTGTTCTTTGTTCATGCCGGGATCAGACCCGGCGTCCCGCTCGATGAACAGGATGACGAAGACATGCTGTGGATTCGCGATCCTTTCCTGAGCGAAGGGCCTAAACTCCCGGTTCTCGTCGTACACGGGCATACGCCACACCTGTCCCTGAACCTTGGCCCCGGAAGAATTGGCATCGACACCGGCGCCTATTATACCGGCAACCTTACCGTCCTTAAAATCGACGGCGGACGAGCGACGGTTCTCTAGACTTCGAAAGCTTGGGCGAGCTTCAACCGAAGGCGGCCCAACCGAAGAGAGCTCGGCCTGTGCGTCACCATGCCGGGCGCCCCACTCGGAAACGCCGCGCCCTTAGAGGGCGCGACTGCTTTTGCCTATTGGTCTTCCACTGGATATTTGCTTTTACTCCGCTGCCTGCAGTGCCGGCAGGGCGGCAGCGTCCAGCGAATCTCCCGCCAGTGCCGCGGCAAACTTTGTTTGATCCAACTCGTTCTCCCAGCGCGCGACGACAACCGTGGCAACGGCATTTCCGACGAAATTCGTCAGAGCGCGGCATTCCGACATGAAGCGATCGACACCAAGGATGAGCGCCATGCCGGCGACGGGTACCGAGGGAACCACAGACAGCGTTGCAGCAAGCGTGATGAAACCCGCGCCGGTAATCCCTGCTGCACCTTTCGAACTCAGCATCGCGACCAGCAACAGCAGGACCTGGTCGGCGAAGGAGAGCGGCGTATCCGTTGCCTGAGCAATGAACAGGGCTGCCAGCGTCATGTAGATATTGGTGCCGTCGAGGTTGAAAGAATAGCCGGTCGGAATGACGAGACCGACAACGGAGCGCTTGCAGCCGGCGTGTTCCATCTTGGCCATCAGGCCAGGAAGTGCAGCCTCTGACGACGACGTGCCAAGAACCAGAAGCAATTCTTCCTTGATGTAGCGGATCAGCGCCAGGATCGAAAACCCGTTGTAGCGGGCGACCGCGCCGAGGACGACCAGCACGAAAAGTAGCGAGGTCAGATAGAAGGTGCCGATCAGCATGGCCAGGTTGGCGATTGAGCCGATGCCGTATTTGCCGATCGTAAAAGCCATCGCGCCGAAAGCGCCGATTGGAGCAGCCTTCATCAGGATCGCTACAAGACGAAAGATCGGGGTCGTTAAGGCTTGCAGAAAGTCCACGACCGGACGGCCGCGGTCACCGACCATCGCAAGAGCAATACCAAACAATACCGAGAAGAACAGAACCTGCAGGATGTCGCCATCAGCAAAAGCGCCGACGATGGTCGTCGGGATGACGTTCATCAGGAAGCCGGTGATCGTTGCGTCATGGGCTTTCGCAGTATAAGTCGCGACCGCCTGGGCATCGAGGCTCGCCGCATCGATATGCATGCCGGCACCTGGTTGGATGACGTTTGCAACGAGAAGACCAACGGCAAGCGCCAGGGTGGAGAAGGAGAGGAAATAGATCATCGCCTTGCCCGCGACGCGTCCGACCTTCTGGAGATCGGACATGCCGGCTATGCCGGTTGCGACGGTGAGAAAGATGACTGGGGCAATAATCATCTTGACGAGCTTGATAAATGCGTCGCCCAGCGGTTTCAGCGTCGTACCGATCTCAGGATAGAAATGACCCAAAAGGATGCCTGCGAAGATTGCGCAAATGACCTGCACATAGAGATGGCGATAGACGGGAACTTTGCCGCGCGTTGACGCGGCTGGAATTGCTATGCTCATGGTAATCCTCCATAAAGCCCCCAACCGACGACGGCCTCCCGGGGCAGATAAGCTGGCGATTCAACAGCCTGCGGCGGCTGCATGCATAGCTTCTGCAACCGGCGTGCCAGTCTGAGGCCTATCGCCAACATATTGTTTTGCCTGATACTTTTCCGATTAGCTTAAGAAAGCAGCCCGATTTGCGCGTCTTTTCGCACAAATTCATTTGACCCGTGTGCGAAATTACGCACATTCTCCGCCATGCATCAGCGATCCACCATGCAGAGCTTCCAAACGCAGAAGGACCTCAACTCGCAGACGCGACGGGTCTGGTTCTTCTTCCTGGTCGTATCTGCAACCCTTACCGCCGCAGCACTCGCCGGAGGGGAATACTACGGCCGGCGTTTCGCCATCGAGACACTGGGAAACCAGGGCCGCACCGACGCCAATCTCAAAATCGCGTTGTTGACGGCGGTGCTAGAGCGCCCCCGCGCGCTGCCGCTTCTGCTTTCGGAGGACCAACAGGTTCTCGATGCGCTCTCATCGGCAAATGGCGACGCAGCCGATCGCTTGAACCGCAAATTGGAACGCCTCGTCGCCGGCACGCAAGCCGCCGTGCTCTATGTCGTTGGCCCGAATGGGATAGCAGTCTCCTCAAGCAATTGGCGCGAACCTATCAGCTTCGTCGGCAACGACTACGCGTTCCGGGACTATTTCCGTCGCGCGATGGAGGACGGCACAGCCGAACATTTCGCGCTTGGCAGCGTCAGCAAACGCCCCGGCCTTTACATCTCCCGCAGGGTTGGCAGCGCGGCAGCTCCTCTTGGCGTCGTGGTCGTCAAAATGGAATTCGACCGCTTGGAAAATGACTGGCGCGACGCCAGTCGGCCCGTCTACGTCACGGACGAACATGGAGTCGTTTTGATCACGAGCATACCTTCCTGGCGTTTCATGACGACACGACCAGTACAGCGGCAGGATCTCGCCTCCATTCGGAACAGTCTCCAGTTTGGAGATGCGCCGCTGGCACAGCTTCCCATCATGCCTGCGGTAGCCACCAATACGGACGTATCGATCGTTTCCGCCGTACTGCCTGGTCGCGGTGAAGCCCTGTATCTCCACCTCTCCGCGGCCGTACCGACGACGCCATGGCGGCTGGAATACCTACTGCCGACCGAGCTACCGGTCGCGTCCGCCGTGCGGGAGATGCGACTTATCTCGGTAGCGTTCTTGCTGCCTATTTTTGCAATCGCCGCTTTCTTGCTGAGACGACGGCAGGTCTCGCTAATGAAGATAGCCAGCGAACAAGCCATGCGCGAAGAACTGGAACGGCGGGTTGTCGCCCGGACAGAAGAACTAAGCCGCGCTCGTGATCACCTGCAGGCGGAAATTGTCGATCATCGCGATACGGAAACGAAGCTGCAAATCGTGCAACAAGAACTCGTTCAGGCAAACCGGCTCGCTATCCTCGGCCAGGTAGCAGCTGGCGTCGCCCATGAAATCAACCAGCCGGTCGCCACCATTCGCGCTTATGCAGACAATGCCCGGGTCTTCCTTCAGCGCAAAGAGCCAGGCCCGGCGGATGAAAACCTTGGCGCCATTGCCGAGCTCACCGAAAGAATCGGCACGATCACCGATGAATTGAAAGCCTTTGCGCGCAAGGGAAGGACCGCGGCTGAGCCCGTTGAGCTACGCTCTATCATCGAAGGCGCCATCGTCTTGCTGAAGAGCAGATTTGCCGGGAAGCTAAATGCGCTTGACGTTCGATTGCCGCCGGCAGGCCTTTTGGTGCTGGGTAATCGGATCCGGCTGGAACAGGTCCTGATCAATCTCCTCCAGAATGCGCTTGAAGCGCTCGACGACCGCGCGGACGCAAAGGTGGAGATATCCGTTGCAGAAACGCCCGAACTTGTCGCGGTGGCTGTTTCCGACAATGGCCCCGGCATTCCACCGACAATTCTCGGCACACTATTCACACCGTTCCATACATCCAAGGAAAAAGGCTTGGGCCTCGGCCTCGTGATTTCGAAGGATATCGTTGCCGATTATGGCGGCCGGATCGATGTTACGAGCAACGACAACGGCAGCTGTTTTACCGTCCACCTTTTGAAAGCAAAAGCATGAGCGATCCGTTATCAATCTTTCTTATCGATGATGACAGGGACCTTCTGCGGGCCACCCGGCAAACACTTGAGCTTGCGGGGTTCAAGGTTTCGGCCTTTTCGGTGGCAAGTGAAGCACTTTCTGCTCTTGAGGGCGATCTCATAGGCGCGGTCGTTTCCGACATACGCATGCCGCACATCGACGGGTTGCAGCTCTTCAGGCGCGTACAGGAAGAAGACGAGGACCTGCCGGTGATCCTGATCACCGGCCACGGCGATATTCCGATGGCCGTGAAGGCCATGCAGGACGGCGCCTATGACTTCATTACCAAGCCGTTTGCGACCGAAAGGCTGGTCCAAGCAGTCAAAAGAGCGGTAGAAAAGCGCCGCCTCATTTTGGAAAACAGGGTCTTGCGCCAGGCAGCCGATCAAGCACGCGACGACCTGCCGCTGATCGGGCAGACGCCGACCATGGAGCGGCTGCGTCGAACTTTGCGGCAGATCGCCGACACCGAGGTCGACGTGCTTGTTATGGGCGAAACCGGCAGCGGCAAAGAAGTCGTCGCCAGCCTGCTGCATCGATGGAGCCGTAGAGCATCCGGCAACTTTGTTGCGCTCAACTGCGGAGCTCTGCCTGAGACGGTCATGGAAAGCGAGCTCTTCGGCCACGAAGCCGGCGCCTTTACGGGAGCGCAGAAGAAGCGCGTCGGACGCATCGAGCATGCGAACGGCGGCACGCTTTTCCTGGACGAAATCGAGAGCATGCCGCCATCGACCCAGATACAGATGCTGCGCGTTCTGGAGATGCGGGAAGTGACGCCCCTCGGAACCAATGAAGTCCGGCCCGTTGACCTTCGCGTTGTCGCCGCCGCAAAGGTGGATCTTGGAGACCCGCAACGGCGTGGGGATTTTCGCGATGATCTCTATTACCGGCTCAACGTTGTGACGATCTCCATTCCGCCGCTTAGGGAGCGCCGCGACGACATTCCGCTCCTCTTTGGCCATTTTGCCGAGCGTGCGGCTACTCGCTTCAAACGAGAGGTTCCGGCGATCTCGTCGGCCGTTCATCGCCATTTGCGGGATCATGATTGGCCCGGCAACGTGCGCGAGCTGTCACATTTTGCAGAGCGTTTCATCCTTGGCGTTGAGCAGTTGCCGGCAAAGCTCCCTCTGTTGGAGACAGAAACGGCCGAGACGCTTTCCTTGCCCGAACGGATGGACCGCTATGAAGCCAACATCATCCGGGAGGCGCTCGATTCCAATGGAGGCGACGTCCGCCGTACGATCGCGGAACTCGGCATACCACGCAAGACGTTCTACGATAAGCTCCAGCGCCACGGCATCGTCCGCAGCCGATTTGCAGCCAAATCCGGGCAGCTTTAAAATCAGACGTACCCAGCCTTGCGATAGAGAGATTAAATCATCACATCAGCCGGCGCTGATACCACCACAGCAGAAACGGCTTGATCAGAGAACCGAAGAAGCCGAGGGCGGTGATCGAGAACCCGAAATAGACCTTGGACCTGCGCCGATCGATGCCATCGACAATACGCTCCGCAACGGCCTTTGCGGTCCAGGGCAGAGCTTTGCCCATCAGCAGTTGCGCCTCGGCGGGGCGTTTGGCCAATTCCCGCTCGAACTGCGGCGTGAACGTGTCGGGAGGAAAGCAGATCGAGACGCAGATGCCCGATCCCGCCGCCTCAGATGCAAGGGCTTCGACAAAACCAACCAGTGCGGATTTGGAGGCGCAATAGGCCGTGTAACCATAAAGACCGATGAGCGCTGCACCGGATGAGACAACCATGATGCGCCCCTGTCCGCGCCGCTTCATTTCCGGATAAACGGCACGGACTGCGCTGACAACGCCCAGGAGATTGACCGTCACCTGTTCGGTAAAAGCGGCGCTGGAAAGCGCTTCGAATCGTCCTGGTTCAACGACACCTGCCGATGCGACCAACACGTCGCACGGGCCTAGCGTCGCCTCGGCGGAGCTGATTGCGCTTAAGACCTCGTTCTCGACGCCTACATCGGCCGTGGCGATGTAGACATCCGTCTCCGACATTTCGTTAGTTGAAAGCAGCTCCTGCCTGGCCAGTTCAAGCCTCGCCGGATCTCGGGCGATGAGCGTCAGACGTGCGCCGCGGGCTGCATAGAGCCGTGCGACATCGAACCCGATGCCGCTCGATCCACCAGTAACGATGACGTGCATGAACCCTCTCGTCCGGCGCCGCCGAGACACCCAGCGCTATTGTATGGATAAGTATCAGCGCGGCCTAAGCTTCACCAGTGGTCTGAAACAGCGGCGAAAGCTTCATCACCTTGTCCATATCAAGCGACGCCAGACCGAAATTGCGATCCATCAGATCCTTGAGCCTGCGGGCCGTGACCTCCACCGAATGGCGGATCTGATCTTCGGTGTGATCGCAGGTGATGAAAAACCGGAGCCTTGCCATGCCCTCCGGCACCGCGGGATGGATAATCGGCAGCACGTTGATCCCCTCCTCCAGCAGCTCATTGGAAAGCTGCACGGCGCGAAGGGAATCACCCACGATGACAGGCACGACGGAATAGCCCAGGCTGAGGCCGGTATCGAGGCCCGCTTCCCTGGCGTATTTGAGAAACAGCGCGCCGTTTCGATGCAGTCTCTCGGTGCGTTCCGGCTCGGTGCGCAGAATATGCAGACCGGAGCGGGCTGCCGCGGCAAGAACGGGCGCCAGCCCGACGCTGTAGACGAACCCGCCTGCCTCGGCCTTCAGGACGTCGACAAGTGCCTGCGAGCCGGCAATATATCCGCCGCAGCTCGAGGTCGTCTTGGAGAGTGTTCCCATCCAGATATCGACGTCGCGGGGATCGGTGCCGAAATGCTCGAAGGTACCCCGCCCCGTCTTACCGAGCACGCCGAGCGCATGAGCCTCGTCCACCATCAGCCAGAAGCCGTAACGGGACCGCAATTCCATCAGCGCCGGCAGATCGGCAACATCGCCGTCCATGGAATAGACGCCTTCGACGATAACCAGGATGCGCCGGAAATCAGCGGACAGCGTCCGGAGCACAAACTCCAGATTATCCATATCGTTGTGGCGGAAAAGGCGCCGCGTCGCACCAGATTGCTTGATGCCTGCCAATGCGCTGTTGTGAATGAACTCGTCGTGGATCACCAGGTCCAACGGCCCCATGAGACAGCTGATCGCTGCAACATTGGTGAGATATCCGCTCACGAAACAGACGGCTGCATCAACGCCGTATACGGAGGCAAGGTCGGCCTCCAGGTCGGTATGCACCGGTCGCTCGCCGGCGACCAGGCGGCTTGCCGAGGCCGAAATGCCAAAGCGGTCGATGGCCGCTTTTGCCCGTTCCGTCGTCTGCGGATCCGTATTGGTGGCCAGATAGTCGTAGGATGCGAAATTGATGAATTCGCGCCCGCCGATTTCCGTGGTGGCGCCGGCTGCCTTGTCATGCGAACGGTAGAAAGGATTGGCAACGCCGATCATTTCGCCTGCCATCCGCTGGACATGCACGCGCTGATATTCCGGCAGCTCGTCAAAGCGTAGTACCTGGCGGACTTGCGGCGCGGGCTGCCGGCTCAGCCGGGCCGCGCGGTTGCGGCCGGACGTTTCGCTCGCCTGACGCATCTTGTCCAGCAGGCCGCGCTTTCCCTCCACGCCGAGGCCGGCGGAGATTTCGTCATCCGGACCTTTTTTCATCACTGCGTCGCTGCTTTCTGCGGCTGGGTGGTGGAGTGGCTCTTCACCAGCCGGTCGACCACCTCATTTTGAGGCTCAGCCGCATCTTCCGCCTCATCATTGTGTTTCGATACACGTTCACGCAAGCGCGTGACGACATCACCGACGGTCGTGTCGTCCCCAACGCCGCTCAATGGGATATCAAATCCGGTCTTCTGTTGGAAGCCCATGCCGAGTTCCATGGCCATCAAGCTGTCGAGGCCGATGTCCTTGAGCACCTTGTCAGGTGTGATCGTATCTTCGGTTACCCTCAGGATCGCCGCAATCTCACCGGCGACGAATTTGTGAAGAATCTGCTGCGCCTCTTCCGCAGATTTGCCGTGGATCAGTTCCTCCAGATCGACGGTATCGCCGTCGGCAACAGCATTGCCGCTGCCTGCCTGGCGGACAATCGTCTCGAAGATCGCACCCTTGGCAATCGGCAACATGCGGATTGCATTCCAGTCGAGCTCCGCGATCATGACGGCTGCGGCGTCGATACGTCCGGTATCCGCCACGATATAACGCTCGACCTGCTCCAGCGCCTCACGCGCCTTCATGGCCGTCTTGCCGATGCGCTTGGCAAGTATCTCGTTGACTTCAGCGTTGCGGGCAAGGAAGCCGGTGTCCGCGATTGCGCCGAAGCCGACAGCGAGCGCCGGCAGGCCTGCAGCCCGCCGCTTGCGCGCAAGGCCCTCCAAGTAGCCATTGGCAATAACGTAGTTTGCCTGACCGGGGTTGCCGATCATCGTCGTTGCGGAGGAGAACAGCAGGAAGAGTTCCAGAGCATCCTTGGAGGTCAAGCGGTGCAGGACTTCGGCACCCCTGACCTTCACGTCTACGACCGGTTTGTTCCGTTCGGGCGTCAGATTCGAGAGCAACGCGTCATCCAGCACCATGGCCGCATGAATAACGCCCTTCAGCGGCGCTTCGGAGCGAAGAAACTCAAGCAGCGAAGCGGTTGCCGCTTCGTCCGTGATGTCGCAGGCATATACGGTCGCGTGGACACCCTTCTTTTGCCATTCTGCAATCGCTGCCGTCGTCTCCTCGTCCGCGACGCCGCGGCGCGAGCAGAGCGCGATACGCCGAGCACCCTTGGCCACCAGCCAGTCTGCCGCCGACAGGCCGAACCCACCAATGCCTCCCGCAACCAGGAAAATGCCCTCGGCCGAGAACCGCAAGGGCTTGCCTGCAGCGGCAAGCACTTTGTGTTTGCCCGAAACCGGCGGCCGAACAACGATCTTGCCGATGTGACCCGCATTCTGCATCAGACGGAACGCGGTCCCGATTTCGTCGTGGCCGAAGGCGCGATAGGGAAGCGGCGTCAGCTTACCATCGGCGAACAGGCGCCCGATCTCTGCAAAGATCTTCTTGGTGACTGCCGGCAGGTTGACGAGAAGTTGATCCGCGTCGATCCCGAAATAGCTGATATTGCGCCGGAACGGCCGAAGTCCGATCTTTCGATCGGAGTAATAATCGCGCTTGCCGAGTTCGAGGAAACGGCCGAATGGCTTCACCAGTTCGATGCTTCGCTCCATGGCCTCGGAGAAGAGCGAATTCAGGACAAGATCGACGCCCTCGCCGTTGGTAATGCTGCGGATATGCGTCACAAAATCCAGCGACCGCGAATCGAAGATATGATCCGCTCCGAGCGCCTCCAGGAAGCGCCGTTTCTCCACCGTACCGGCGGTGGCGATCACGGTCGCGCCCTTCAACTTGGCAATCTGCAGCGCCGCAAGCCCGACGCCGCCTGCGGCGCCATGGATTAGGATCGTCTCGCCCTTTTCGATGTGGCCGAGATGGACCATCGCATAGTAGGCCGTCAGGAATGCAACCGGGACCGTTGCCGCGGCGGCAAAATCCATCCGTTCGGGTAATTTTGTCACGCCGTCGCGGCGAACGCGAACATGCGTGGAGAAGGCCGCCGGCGCGATGCCCATGACCCGGTCGCCGGGCTTGAGGTCGGTTACAGCGGACCCCACCTCGATCACGCGCCCGGCGAGCTCCATGCCGATTGTAGCGCCGGCAAAACCGTCCTCCAACGCTTCCTCAGGCAGAAGGCCCATGGCCCACATGACATCGCGGAAGTTGAGGCCGGTCGCCTCAACCGCAATCACAACCTCATCCCTGTCCACTCTCGGCAGGTCGCACTCTTCCCAGGCGATACTGTCCACGCGGCCGCTGACGAGCTGCCGGATGGTCGCCGCGGAATAATCGGAAACCATTACATCGGCAGACGGGAACGGACCGACTGCGGCGCGAACTTCGCGGAGGTGGTCATCGACCAGCATCCACTCGCGATTGGCCGTCGAAGCGGAAAACACTTGGCTCAGAACTGAAGACGTAACGGCGCCCTCAGTTTCGGCATCCAGAAGATGGACGTCGAAGGTGTCGTATTCGTTCTGCAGGACGCGGGCGAATGCCCAAAGGCCGGCATTGGCCTCATCGGTACGCTCCGCTGCCAGAGGTGATCCACCAGGAGCCAAGATGAGAAGCTGTGGTTTTTCGGCTGTCGCAGCGGCATTCCGAAGGTGGGCCGACAACGCCTCTGCCAGAAAGCCCAGCCGGCGCAGGCGATCCTGCTCCAGCGCAGAGACGTCACGCGTCCCCTTACGCTCGGCAGCGTAGAGCAGACGGAGCTGTTGTCCGTCGGCTCGCGCAAAGGCTTCAGCGAGCCCCGCTCCGTCGGCCTCGATATCAAGCACCTCGATCTTCGCCTCGCCAACAGCAACGGCTCGGTCGGGAGATTCGTTGAGCACCAATATGGAGCCGATATGGGCACCTGCGACCGGCTGCTGCGCAGAATCATGCGTCTCGGCCGATGCCAGGATCAGCGCCCCTTCCGGATAGGTCCGCTCCTCCACCTGCGGCTTTTCAAAGCCCAAGGTAACGATCATGTCCTCTATCTGACGCGAGGTGCCAAGCTGACCAACAGGGAAATCCGCAGATTGGCTGCCTGCGAACCAACCCTCCGACTGACCGAATACGAATTCGTTGAACGCAGACGGAGCGCGATCGGCAAAAACGAGAACAGCACCCCGCTCAGAGGCGGCACGGATCGCCGCCCGCACCCCTTCGTGGCTCGACAAGAGAGCCTGACTTTGCGTGCCTGCGGATACGATCAAGTCGACAACCGGATGCCCCGCCAGTTTCTCAATTTCCGGCAGGACGATATGGACATCCTGTTCGAAGGCAATTTCCAGCGTGCGGCGGACGCTCTCGCGCGGCTCGGCGATGATCAGCGAGGCGCCGTTCTGCGCCACGACGGCTGCCAGACGGCGACTGAAGGCAACGGACGCTGTGCCAACCTCCAGAACGTGACGAACCCGGCCCTTGCCGGCAACAAGAACGCCCTCGACAGCCTCAAGAATGGTCGAGAGCCGTCTTTCCGCCAGAGGCGAATGAACGAGGACGTGATCGAGCGTCGCTTCACTGACGGCATCGATCCATCCGGCCTGTTCGGCGTCATCGCGCAGTGCAGTTACGGACAGACGCTCAATTATCGCTCTGTAGGCGTCGTTAACGAGAACCGCCTCTGCCACGCGACCAGCGTTTTCCCGGCATGCCTCCTGCAGGATTTCGCTCACCGGCGGCAGCGTGAACTCTTTCGGGATGTGCCACTCACCTTCATCCGCCGTCGCAATGCCTGCGTCCTCGAGAATGAACAGGCAGTTGGTCAGGAACGAACGAAGCAGCGTATCTGCCGGCAAACGTCTTGCCGAAACGATGCCTCGGTGATCTGCCAGCGTCGCCGCGATTTCATGACAGGCTCTATAGATCGCGGCATCGAGAAGCAGTGTCGCGTTGTCGGTCGTGCCAGCTGGAAAATTGCCAAATGCTGCGGCAAGGCCAGGGCCCAGCTCTCTTGCCGACGGAGGCAGCGAAGCCGGTACCGTTTCATAGTGGAACGCCACGGAAGCCAAAGTATGATGACGGCGCAGCGACGTACGGCGGAAGCGGCAGTCATCAAAGCTTGCTACGGTATTGCCGGATGCGTCCAGCATCTGAAAGCGGACCTTGATGGAGAAGCCGCTAAAGCGTTCGATTTCGATCAATGCCTTGGCGATCGGAGTCTTTTTGCCCGTCACCCGGATCGAGCCGAAGCGGACGGGGATATAGGGGGCTCCCCCTTCATTGCCCGAAAGTTGGTCGAACAGCGCCACCAGGCCGTGGAAGGCGGCATCCACCGAAAAGGGGTTGAGGTTATATTCCACGAAGGGATGAGCCGGCTTGCCGGCCAGTTTCAGATTAACCTCGATAAACGTGCGCCCAAACGCCTCGGCGCTGGAAAGAAGCTGGAACCGAGGACCATATTGAAGCCCGAAACGCTCCGCTGTCCCGTAGGCCAGATCCGACGTTACAAGTCTACCCTCTTCGCCCGCAGGCCGGTTCATCGGCTTGTCGGCTTCAAAACCGATTGAGTGACGGCTACGGGCAATTGCATGCACGGTCCAGTCATCATTGCTGAGCCGCTCGCGGGACCGGATTTCGATATCGCCGGTCTCCGGCGATAGCAACGTCGACAGTTCCACGACCCGGTCTTGACGCAATTCCAGCGGCCGAACAATTTCAAGGTTGGAAATCTCGGCTGAATCCGTGCCGTAATAGCGTTGCGCTGCCGTCACCGCGATTTCGATGAAGCCGCTGCCGGGCAGGATCGGACGCGAATCCACCACATGCTCGGCGAGATCGGGAAAGAGCCGGGAATCGATGTGGTTCTTCCAATGGGAGGCATTGGGATCACTACGCCAGCCCAGAAGAGTGTAGGGTTGGCTGGCGTTGCGGCCGAAGAGATCGATTTCGTCACTTGTCGCTGGCGTCCTCAGATCCATCGGTTCGAACGGCAGGGTCGGCAAATCGACGGAGGCGTTGCGCTTTCCGCTATGGCGAGACAGAAGCGGCGATGCGCCGTTGGCGACAGCACGGGCGAAAGACTGCGCCACCGGGTCCCTGCCCGGCATCGGTGTCTCGCGCTGCAGTGTCGCCGTCACCACGGCCTGCGCTGATTGGCTCTTTGCGATATCGCTGACGTAATTCGAAAGGATCGACCTGGGAGAAATCTCGATGAACAGGTTGCAGCCCATCTCCAATGCGGCCTCAACGGCGGCTTTGAAGAGGACTGGTTCGCGAACATTGTGCCACCAGTATTCGGCATCCAATCCACGGCCATCCTGAATCGTGCCAGTCACCGTCGAGACATAGGTGTAGACGCCGGTCTCCGGTTCGATCTGCGGCAGGTCGGCAAGAAAGGCTTCCTTGGCGCTGTCGATGATCGGGTGATGGAAGGGATAATTGATGTCCAGGACATGCGCGACGATCTGCGCCTTTCGGGCGGCGTCGCGAAAGGCCTGGATTTCCTCCGTGGGGCCGGAGATGGTCACCGAATTCGGAGCATTGATCGCAGCGACACAGACATTGTCAAGACCATGCGATCTGGCAAAGGCAAGCGCAGCCTCGTCGTTCAAGACGACAGCCGCCATCTTGCCCTGGCCTGCAAAGAGATCCTGATACCTCGACCGCTTCGCCACGATCGCAACGGCCTCGGCCGCCGTAAGCGCCTTTGCAGCGTAGGCCGCCGCGATCTCGCCCACCGAGTGACCAAAAACGGCTTCCGGTTTGACGCCTAGTGCGACCAGGCAATCGGAAAGTGCTGCTTGCACTGCAAAAAGCAGGGGCTGGGCAATTTTTGTGTCACCGAGCCTAAGAGCCAGGTCCGGGGAAACGAGCAAATCCGTGAGCTTTTCGCCGAGATGATATTCGAAGAGGGCGCTGAACGACTGGAAACATTGGCGGAAATGCTGGTTTTCCTGATAGGCCTCGACACCCATTCCGGCCCATTGAGCGCCGTTCCCGGAAAAGACAAAAGCGATTTTCGCGGCTTGAGACGGAGCCTCGCCGCGTTCTCCCTGGGAGGTTTCTCCGGCCAGGTGGGCCTCGATTGCCCGCAACACGCCGTCAGTATCCTTGGCCTCCACGGCAAAGCGATGGCGAAGCGTCTCGCGGTTGGCCGCCGTCGCACTAATCACGCAGCGAGCGTGATCCGGCGCCGCGGCAGCGAGGCGCTCGCGGTAGTCCTCAAGAAGTTGCGACAGAGCAGACGCCGTGTGGGCACTCGCAACAAACAGGGAGCTTTCGCCCTTCGGCGGGTCGAGCGGCGCCAGCCGCTCCGGATCGCTGATCACCACATGCGCATTCGTCCCGCCAAAACCGAACGAATTTATGCCCGCAAAGCGGATTTCCTTAGCGGGCAACAATTTCACTGCGGAGGTATTCACCCGAACATTCAAGGCCTCGAAGTCGATATCTTCGTTGACCTTTTCGATATGAAGGGAAGCCGGCAGGAAATTGTTCTGAAGCGCAATCATCGCCTTCAGCAGACCGAACAGACCGGAAGCCGGCTCGGTGTGACCAATGTTCGTCTTGATCGAACCGAGTGGCACCGGCGCGCGCCGCCGCTTGCCGATGACGGTTCCAATCGCCCAGACCTCGGCCGGATCCCCGACGCGCGTGCCCGTACCGTGGCCTTCGATGAATGCGATGCGGTTCACATCGATGGCACTGTCTTCGTAGATCGATTGCAAAAGCGCCGCCTGGGCTTCGCGCGAAGGCAAACTGATGAAATTCGTGCGACCGGAGGAATTGACCGCCACGGCATGGAGCGTAGCGTAACTCCGGTCCCGCTCCCGCCTTGCCTTGTCTGTGCGGCGAAGGACAATCGCAACACCGCCTTCAGAGCGCACGTAGCCGTGGCCATTGGTGTCATAGGCTCGGCAAAGCCCTTCCGGAGAAAGCATGCGCGCCTGGGCAAAACCCACGAACGACAGCGGATGAACGAGCAGATTTATGCCGCCGACGATTGCGGTATCGATATCGCCTTTTTCCAAGGCCGCCACCGCCTGATCCAGCGCGACCAGCGATGAAGAACAGGCCGTGTCGATCGTCATACTCGGCCCCTTCAGGCCGAAGATGTGCGAAATGCGATTGGAAACGATCGACAGCGTATTGCCCGTCATGAAATACGGGCTGCCCGCGGCTGGATCTTCGGAGAGCAGGTTTCCGCTTTCAAGGCTCGATGCGCCGATATAGACGCCGACGCGCTCGTCCGTGAGCTTGCTTGCCGGCAGATTGGCGTCTTCAAGCGCCTGCCAGACCAGATTGAGGAGAATACGCTGCTGCGGGTCCATCTGCATCGCTTCGCGCTGCGACAGGCCGAAAGCTGCCGGATCGAAAGCGTAGATGTCGTCGAGAACACCCGCGGCGAAGGTATAGGTCTTGCCCGGCACACCCTGTCCCGGATGCCAGAAACGAGCCCGATCCCATCGATCGGCTGGTATCTGAGTGATCGTGCAGCGCCCTTCGCTCAGAACCTTCTGCAAGTCATCTACAGAATTTGCGCCTGGGGCAACACTGGCCCTGCCGATGATTTCGATCGTCATGGTCACTCGAATTTTGTTACGTCTAGTCCTAGCGAACCGTTTAACACCCTTATTCGCCGGATCCCTCTAACAACATACTTATCGAAAGTTGTCACTCAAAAATCTGGTACGGTCGACACCTAACGGAGCTAAGATGCCGCAAACTTCTTCGCGGCATGCATGCCCAGCATCGCACCAACCCGGACAATCTAGCTTGATTTCAAGTACAGTGCCTTGGCGGCGAGAGGTTTTAGTTGCCAACGCGCTGAATATTGTAGGCCGCCCCCGCGCCTTGCGCTGCAACTCCCAATGGTGCTCCAACGATCCCCAGGAATTTGGCGAAGTCGACAGACATATGCCGTGCGGCATAGATCACGTCGCGGCTCTTGACCGGGAATGTTTGCCCAACGACGAGGCTGTCCGGATTTCTCATATTGAAGCGATAGACGATCGGATAGCGCCCATCCTTGTTCGGCTTCATGCCTTTGCGAACGAGTTCATCAAAGCGCTGCCGACCGATCAGGCCAAGAACCACGTCGGGTTCCTCGTAACGGAAAAGGAAGTATCCTTCCGTGTCGACGGCATTGTCGTTGCCGCCGCCGCCAAGCGCAACCGCCTCAAGCAGGTTGAGGTCATTGGCTCCAAATTCAACACGGGCATTGCCCTTGATCGCGCCGAGCAAGGTGAATGTGCGCGGATCGCGCGTGACAAAAACCTGGTCACCTGGCTGGACGTAGATATTCTCCGATGGATTGTCGATGACCGACTTCAGCAAGACGGTGCCGGTGCGTTTGCCACGTACGAGCGTCACATAGCTTTCGTAGGGCTGGGCGACCGGACCGCCCGCCTTGGCGATCACGTCAGTGATCTGCTCACCAGTAAGATTGAGTGGAATTTGGGCCGATTTGGCGACAGCTCCCGATACGGTTACACTTCTCGACGGCGTATTGAGGCTGGATACGATGACATCCGGCTCGACAGCTTTGCTTGCCAAAGCGGCCAAGATTGCCTGGCGCGCCTCCTCAAGGGTCTTGCCCACGAAACGTACGGAACCGACATAGGGGATAGCCGCAGTTCCATCGGGCTGCACGACGACGTCAAGGCTCGTCTGCTTCGATTCACTGGTGGAGAACAGACCGTCCGCGCCGGCTTCGAAGATCGTCACTTTCAACTGGTCGCCGACGCCGATAACAGCTCTGCCAGCCCCGCCGCCGCCAAAACCGAAGCGTCTTTTCAAAGCCGTCGATACATAGTCGGATACCAGACGCGCCGAACGGCCATCCACATCAACAACCTCGAACACGGCCGCGTTCGGACGGCCGATTTCGGGCCCGGACCGGCCACTATCGGCGTTGATTGCGGAAGCCAAAGGACCCTCGCCAGGTACGCTCTGGCAACCAGCCAGAACCGCACAGATCATGATCGCAGTCACTCGAACCAAATTCCGACACTCCAAGTCAGCACCGATGCCGTCTGCCGACGATTCAGCACCACACATCTTCCATGAATCCGACTGCCCCTGAAAAGCACAGCGAGCACCGAACAACAAGAAGGATTCCTAACGGTTACCCAAAATAAAATTTCTGTGCGCTTTTAAGGCCATAGTCGCATACAACCTAATATCCGACCTCGAACCTAAACAAGTTGAGTTAAATGCCTTTTAAGTGATTTGGTTAATGCAGAGCCTGTGAAGCCGGCATTTGAAACCGACATCTTTGGTACGAAACAGCTTCATGACCTCAGTTCGACCGGGCCGGCAGAAACTGTTCCGGGCGGCTCGGCAATGTGTTATGCGCCTTGACCATCGAAGGGATATCCATCGGTAGGAAATGAGGTTGATGCCGAAAGAGGCCGAGGCAAATATCGTGACACCTGCCGATCAGCGCCGAAAGCAGCGCTCGGCCGCAATTGTCTTCGGCGTGTTCCTGGTGGTGGTTCTGGCGGCACTCGCGGCAACGGTACTCCTGGTCAACGATGGACGAAACTACAAGCGCATGGTTCGCGAATTCGGATTGGAAGAATACCTTCTTCCTGCGCCGCCGGATCTGCGTGTCGACCGACAACGGCAGATTCGGCCTGCCGGCCGCTATCCATCCTGGCTGCTGAGGGCCAGGCTGGAACGGAAAGCCGTCTTCGAAAACAGCGTGTCATTTTCCCCCGAGGAGCGCTGCGATCGGTTGGGCGAGGAGCGAAATGCCGATCCCGAATTCAGAAGTACCAAGGACGATTGGGAGTGCCTGTTCTTTGAGAGCTTCGGAACAGCAACGGAACCTGCCTCCATTTTTGTTCAGGCCAGAGGCATCTTGCCCGACACGCTTCATAGCTTTCGCGTGAAGCTCAGCTTGATCGATCCGCTCGTGGAACGCGCTATTGCCGACGAAGCCATGGCCACCATCAATCGCTTTGGCATTCCGATGACGGCGGAAACGCGGAGTTACCTAGAAGACAAGATTTCAAGGCGTGAAGACTTCACGTCGGTGCTCGAAAACTACCGACTGACATTCACCCGGGAAATGACGGACGATCGGCGCCACAACCTGCTTATTCTGCCGCGGCCGCCGAAAATCGCCTGCGGCGAACCGGCACTTCCCTCGCCGGATAAGTGGTTCAGACCGATCCATCGAATGCCGATTGGTTGCCTGGCCTTGACCGGCCCGTCTAAGGGCCTGCCCGAATCCTAAAGCCTTTCCAACTGAATGAGATCCAGTCGATCGCCGATTTCCCGTCGGGCAATGTCTACCAGGCTCGTCTGATGCGTGAAGAGCACCGTCTGGAAGATCTTGCCCCCTTCCGCCAACACCCGAATGCCGGCTGCCGTGCGCTCGTCGTCGAATGTCTGGAAAATATCATCGAGGATCAGCGGTACCGGTTCGTTGCGGCTGCAATAGTCCTCCAGGAATGCGAGGCGCAACGCTAGATAAAGCTGATCGCCAGTCCCTTCGCTCAACCCCGGAAGCGGCACCTGCTCGCCCGTCCTGCGCTCCACGGCAAGCTGCAATTCGTCTTTCTCATCGTAAACCTGCACCAGGCGGGAAAAGCGCCCGCCGGTCAGATCGGCAAAAATCCGACCGGCCCGCTTCATCACCGGATCGGCCTGTCGTTCCCGATAGGCTTCCATCGAATTTGCAAGCAGGCTTGACGCGAGCTTCAGCACCACCCAGCGCCGCGCGAGCTCCTTCGCCTCCTGCTCGGCGGCGAGCTTCTGGAAAACCGCGCGCTCGGCGCCGATGCCTGTTTCCAGCTCCCGGCGGCGACGAATATTGTCGGCCTCGGCAGTTCGCAGGGCGGAAATGCGATCGACCTGCCGATTGTCATCCGCGTCTAAATTTTCGATTTCGAGCCCCGCCGCTATCCGGTCGAACGCAACAAGCGCGGCGCGCACCTCATCCTCGTCGGAACCGTCCGCCTGCTCGAAAAACCGGGCGCGACACTGGCGAAGATCCGCTTCGATGCGGCTGCGCTGCCGCAGGTCTTCAAGCACGGTCTGGAGATCGGAAACTGATTTCAATGCCAATGCGGCCAATTCTTCCAGTTCCGACTGACGATCGCTCATTTCCTCGGAAAGCCTGGCCAACGCCAGTTCGGCACGCTGCAGCGCCGCCGACAATGTCTGCCGCTGGTTCTCCTCCGCCTTGGCGGCCATTGCGCGCTCGTTCATCAGACCGGCTGCGACATCTGCAGGTAAACCGGCCAGATCCGGCGCGACGTCACTGCAAATTGCTCTTACCTCGGCTTCGAAATTCTCCATATCACGCGCCATTCCGCGCACGCGGCGGTCGCGGTTTTCCCGTTCCGACAAAAGATCGGGGACCGTTCGCCACACCTCGAGTGCTGCTGAAGCCATATCCACCGTCGCGTCCTCGGAAAGCCCCGCGAGAACGGCGGCGTTGGCGAAATCGGCGCGCCAGCGCAGGATATCACGGCGCAATTCGGCCTCTCGTTCCTCCATCTTGTCGAGCGCCTCCTGAGCGGAATGACGCTTGCCCTCGCGCGAGCGGCTTTCGTTCCAACGATCGGTGATTTCGCCGATCCGACGCTCGAGCGCGCGGGCAAGAGCAATCGGCGGCAGAGCGGTCGAAGCGGGCTCGATCGCCTCGGCGATCGCGAGAAGGGCAGATTTTATCCCCTCTTCCTTGATCCGCAGCGTCTCCAACTCATCCTTTGCCTCGTCCAGCGTTTCGGAAAGCACAAGAATCCGATCCACGGCACGGCGCCATTCGATCATTCGATCGGGGTTGGAGGGCAAAACGGGGGCTGCGTGAAAGAGGTCTTCGAAGTCCGTAACGGCGTCGGATGCTGCAATTTCCGCCTCCCTTGCGGCCATTTCCGCCGCGGTGATCGCCTCTTCGAGATCTCTCCGCCTCAAGGAAAGCTGGGCGTGCCGGGAAACGCGCTCGGCATCCGAGAGTGCGACATCGGAAAGACTATCGGCCTCCCTGATTGCGCTCTTTACCTCGCCCAATATATCCGCGGAAGGTTTTCCGCCTGACGTGTCGATCAGGGCGTCGCGCCTCGCCCGGGCAGCGGCGATATCCTCGCGGGAAACGATCCTCCCCTCACCTTCCAGTATCAAAAGCTGGCCACCGACGGACTTCGCTTCCTCGCGCAGCGTCGCAAGCTTTTGCGCTGCCTTCATGCTTTCGGCTCTCGCAGCTTCGACAACGCCTCGGTGTTTGGTAAGCGTCGCTATATCGGGCAGTGGCGCGGAAAGAAGGCGGGCAATATCCCTGACCGGCGGATCGAGGCGGTCGCAGGCTGCTGCAAGATCGGATTCTGCCCGCGCGACACGCACTTTCGAAGAGTCCATGCCCGAAAGCTCACCGAGCTCGGGACGTAGCGCCGCAAGCTGGTCCGCCCAAGGTTTCGGATCGATCAGCCGTCCATTCGGCCCATCGCTTTCTAGCCGGCGCAATACGTCCTGCGCATCTTCGAGCTGTCGGCGATGCAGCTTCAGGCTGCGATCGAGTTCCATCCCTTCATCCGCAAGCCGCCTGAGGCGGGCAAGGTCGGCATCGGCCGGCTGGGCCTGTTGCAGAAGGTCGAGCCCTGCAAAACCGAGACGCCGCGCGGCCTGCGAAAGGCGCATATCAAAACCGTCGACCTCATGCCGGACCCTGGCGATATCCTCTTTCGCGTTGAGATACGCTCCCTTTTGAGCATGCATGGCAACTATTGTCGGCGCGGCTGCGATCAACCCCTCATCGACTTGGATGGCTCTGATCTCATCATTGAGCCGCGCCACTTCCGCCTCGGCAATATCCCTGGCCTCGACATTCTTGCGGGTGGCCTCGAGTGCGTGTGCAAGCCGCGCTTCGAAGTCGGCCGACAAGCCTTCGAGCGCCTCGTACTGCGCCAGCAGCGCGCGTTCACGATCGATCTCGCGTAATACCGGCTCCAGGCGCATGAGCTTGCGCAATCGATCCAAAGCTCGTTTGGTTTCCTCCCGTTGCGCTTGAACCGCTTTCAGATCGGCCTCAATCTCGGTCTGCTCGGCCAGCAACTTCTTCCAGTCCGCGGACTTCAGCTCATTGTCGCGTTCGGCTTTGCGGGCATCTTCGTGGGCGTCGAGCACCTGGTAGAAGAGCCTGTCCTTCGACTTTCGCGGCGCGTAAATACCGTCCGCTTCCGCCTCGAACTGCCTGCGCAGATCCGAAAGCCCGGTGAGCCCCGAGGCTGCGGAAAATAACAGGCTGCCGATCTCCCCGCCGCTCTTCAGCATCGTTTCTCCGCCAGCTCGCAGAGAAGCGGAATCAAGACCAAAAGCACGTTCGAAGACTTCCCGCGAGAGCGCGCCGAGGAAACGTGCCAAGATATCCTCGGGCAAGGCGTCTTCACCTTCGCTCGCGGCCAGCAGGGTATTCTTGCGGCCTCGCCTGCGGCGGAAAGAAAGCGTCTCCCCGTCGCGCGCAGTTATTTTTGCCCCCACCCGCAATGACGCCGGATCATGGAGAAAGCTGTATTCCGCCGCGTTGGGAAAGCCGAACAGCAGATCCGATATTGCCGAGAGGGCCGACGACTTTCCGGCTTCGTTCGGCCCATAGATCACGTGAAGCCCGGCGTCGGGCCGGAACGCCAGCACCCGGTCCGTCAGCACGCCGTAACGCAGAATATCGAGGCGGTCGAAACGCATCAATCCCTCGCCGCCCGTGCAAGGAGAAGATCGCGAGCCTCCGCCAGCAGCGCTTCTGCGTCATTGCCGAGCGCCAATTCGCCCGCACCGATGCCGCCGGGAAGGCGCGCGGTGATCTCGGCGATCTTGGCATTCGCGTCGGCGAGCAGTTCCGCGGGAAAGCCGGCCACGGGGATGAGGCCTTCGAGGCCGAGCATATCGGTCGCGATCCTTGTTCCATTCGTTTCCGGTTCAAGCCGCATATCGAGCTTTTCCAGCCAGATATCCTCGTGAGAGCGGTGGCAGGCCGCCTGTACCTCGTCCCGGAAATCCTCGGCACGCGCCACGACTTCGTGACGGAAGCGGCTCATGCCGGTCAGCCGGATGCGCAGAGCGAGCGGCCTGCCCTCCATGCGCTCGACAACGTCGTCCAGTGCATTTTCAATACGGCGAAGAATTGCCGGGATATCGGCATCGGGTTCTATCCCGACGGCAAGTTCAGCGAAACGGGCGCTATCGGTAATGATCCGCTCGTGGGTGACGCGGCCATCCTCTACTGTCACCAGAACAGCTCCCTTGGCGCCTTGTTCGCGGATGGAGCGGCCCTGCAGATTGCCAGGGAAAATCACCAGCGGATCGCTCGAAACGACCTCGAAATCGTGGACATGGCCAAGCGCCCAATAGTCGTAACCGCGCGAACGCAGGTCTTCGACCGAGCACGGCGCATAAGGCGCATGCGGTTCGCGGCCGGTGAGCGAGGTATGCAATACGCCGATGTTGAACCAGCCGGGCTCCGGCTTTGGATAGGCAAGTGCGAGGTTTTCGCTTGCCGAACGTTCGGCAAAACCCTGACCATGCAAAGCCACCTTCAACTGCTCCAATCGGAACGTGCCGGGCTTGTTGACCGGGAATTCGCTGACATTCTTCGGCAGCGTGATCGTCCTGGTGATGACGCTTTCGGCGTCATGATTGCCTTTCAGCAGGAAGACTGGAATTCCGGCGCGCTCCAGCCGCGCCACTTCGCGGTTGAAGAACAGCCCGATCTTGTTGTCCTTCCAGTTGCCGTCATAAACGTCCCCGGCTACGACGAAAAAATCCACCTTACGCTCGACCGCCTGGTCGACCAGCGCCGAGAACGCCTTGCGGCTCGCCTCGATAAAAAGTTCGGCAATTGCAGCATCCTTTGCCGCCAGCCCCTGAAACGGACTGCCAAGATGAAGGTCGGCGGAATGGATGAAACGGAAAGAACTCATCGAATCGCTTGTTTTGATTGCCCGATAGGAACAGGTGTTTTAGGCAAATGCCGGGCACGAAGAAAGCTTAAGGCGCCATATCCTGTGGATAGGCCATTTTGGAGGTTATCATGAGAAACCATTCGTTCGGGCGCACAGCCTTCAACGTCAGCGAGATCGGCTTCGGCGCTTGGCAGATCGGTGGTTCTTGGGGTGATGTCAGGGAGGCGGACGGCAGGGCGGCACTTGAAGCCGCGCTCGATGCCGGCGTCACCTTCATCGATACGGCGGACGTCTATGGCGACGGCCGCTCCGAAAAGATCATCGCAAACGCACTTAAATCCCGGGGCGGTGCCCGTCCGATGGTAGCGACCAAGGCTGGCCGCCGGCTTAGCCCGCATGTGGCGGACGGCTATACCAAGGCCAATCTCGAAAGCTTCATCGACCGCAGCCTCAAAAATCTTGAAGTCGACTGCCTAGACCTCGTGCAGCTCCACTGCCCGCCGACGGAAGTCCTTTACCGCCCGGAAGTCTTCGGCGCTCTCGACGACCTTCGCCACGCCGGCAAGATCAAAAACTACGGGGTCAGCGTCGAGAAGGTCGAGGAAGCGCTGAAAGCCATCGAATATCCGGATGTCGTCAGCATCCAGATCATCTACAATATCTTCCGGCAGCGCCCGGCCGATCTATTCTTCAAGGAAGCCAAGCGAAAGAACGTTGCCGTCATCGTGCGCGTGCCGCTCGCAAGCGGGCTGCTCTCCGGCAAGATCAGCCGCGAAACCGCCTTTGCCAAGGATGACCACCGCAATTTCAATCGCCATGGTGAGGCCTTCGACGTCGGCGAGACCTTTGCCGGTGTGCCCTTCGAGGTGGGCCTGGAAGCCGTCGAGGGAGTGCGCAAGCTCGTGCCCGCCGGCGCATCGATGGCAGCTTTCGCTCTCAAATGGATCCTGATGAACGAAGCGGTTACTGTCGTGATCCCCGGCGCCCGCAACGCCGCCCAGGCCAAGGCCAACGCGGCAGCCGCCGAGCTTGCCGCGATTTCCGACGACGTGATGACCGCTGCAAGAGAGATCTATGCGCGGCTCGTCGCTCCGCATGTGCACCAGCGCTGGTAGGAGCGAGTGAACATAAAAAAGGCCGGACAACGCCCGGCCTTTCCATATCTCTTCGTGATGCTCAGTTCGTTCCCTTCAACTCGACCGGGAAGAGTAGCGTCTCGCCCGAGGAATCGTCGATGCCGTCGTTGTCGGTGACGGCAAAGGCCTTGCCGGACTTGTCGAAGGTAAAGCCTTCCAGCTTGTCGAGGACATAGCCGTTGGTCGCCTTCAGATCCGGAATGAAGTCGTGGACTTCTTCCTTCTTTACCAGTGGCAGTTCGCCGCCGAGCTTCACCGGCTTCAGGTCGGCGATCGCGACGCGATAGAGCTTCTTCAGCTTGGCATTGTCGCCGATCTGGTTGTCGCGCTCGACGATATAGACGTGGTCACCGTGCGCGGTGATTTCCGACAGGCCGACCCAGCCGGCATCCGCCTTGTCCAGCGGATAACGGACGGCGCCCCATTCCTTGCTCTTCGGCTTGTAGGAGACGAGCTTCACTGTACTTTTCGGATCGTCCTTCCACTCGCGCTGGATTGCCATCCAGAGCGTGAGGTCGTCGCCGGAGCCGACGGTTGTCACACCCTCAAAGCCGAAGCGGGTTTCGCCGGCAAGGAGGTCGGCCGGCAGGCCGATTTCAGCCTTGATCTCACCTTTGGCGTTGACGTTGTAGAGGCCGTGGCCGGTCAGCTTGGCCGAATCGCCTTCCGACGCCAGCCAGAAACCACCCTTTCCATCAAGCGCTACACCCTCGATATCAAGCTTTTGGGCCGGCTGTCCGTTGCGGGTCACCCGCAGGACATTGGTAATCTCGGCCGGCTTCCTCGTCGTATCGATGGTGAAGATCGACGGCTGCATGTTGTAGACGCTGTCGCTGACCGCATAGAGAATGCCATCCTTTTCAGCGTCGCCGACAAGGCCGGAGAGAGCGCCCCAGCCGACTACATTGCCGTCGACATCCTTCGAGACGAGCGTCGGATAGCTAGGCCGGCCTTCGGCAAGCTCATAGATCATCACATGTGAGCGGGCGCCGCCGTCTTCGCCGAGATCGGCTTCATTGGCCGTGGCGAGCAGGTTGCGGCCAGGAATGGCGACAGCACCTTCCGGCGAGATGCCCGAGGGCAGAAGCTGGGCAAGTTGCGGTTCGGCGCCGGTATCCTTGTAAACGGCCACGACGGAAGCGCGTTCGGAGAGAACAAAAATGTAATTGCGGCCGTTGAAGGAAGCGAACTCCATACCTTCCAATTCGACACCCTTTGACTTCGCACGCTTGTCCGGAAAATGGCCGATTCGAGCGATCTCGCGCTCCAGCGAGGCGCCGGATTCATAGAGGACCTTGCCGCTGCGGTCGAAGATGGTGAAGCTGCGCGAACCGCCCTTCCAGTCGCCTTCGTTGGCGACAGCCAGACGATTGTGGTCGAGCCACTTGATCGCGTCGGGCTCGCGGAGCACGCCTTCGGCCTTGCCCGTAAACGCAAGCTGGCCGTCGGTCTTGTTGTCGATGCCATCCAAGTCGGTCTTGCCGGCGGAGAAGTGACCGATGACCTTGGCCGTCTTGCCGTCGATGATAGCGATATGGTTGTTTTCCTGCAGCGTCACGGCGATTTCGCCGGCATCGTTGATGGCGACGAATTCGGGCTCCGGATCTTCCGGCGCGACTTCGGCAATGCCCCTCAGATCGACATGCTTGATCGACGCGCAGTCGGCAGTGCCCCCCTTGAGCGACACGATGACGAGGTCGCCGGCCGGCATCTGCGGGAGAGCTCCGTCGTTCACATCCTCGTCGCGCTCGTTTTCGATCGCGATCGCCGCAAAGGTCTTGTCCCTGGAGACTGCGATCGAATCCGGCTGGCCACCCAGATCGCAGGTCAGGTCGACCTTCTTCGTGGCGATGTCGACGACGGCGAGCATGCCGGTTGGCTTGGCCTTGCTTTCGCCGGTATTGACGGCTGCAAGGACCTTGTTGCCGACCGCGGCAACCGACGTTGGTTCGCCCTTGAAAGTCACGGCGCCGAGTGCCTTCGGAGCCTTGGGATCGGTGATGTCGATGAAACCGATCGCGCCGAGCGGGCTGTCGGAATAGATGAGCGTCTTGCCGTCTTCGCTGGCGGTGATGATCTCTGCCGATGTGGTTGCCTTCTTGTCCTTATCGGCAGGAAGATTGCTGACAACGGGGAAAGATGCAATGCGGTTGAACACCTGCTCGGCGCTGGCCGGCACTGAGACCGACGCCAGAAGCGCAGCGGTCATGGCGGCACGAAGTGAAAATGTCATGGGAAGCCCCTCCTGTCCTGGAAACGAACAGATGGCTTGTGGGCCAGATGCGTGACAGGCAGATGACAATGCCGCCAAAAGGAAAAGGCCCGGAAACCGGGCCTTTTCTTGTTCGAGACTGTAAGGGTGCCTGAAAGGCAGCGCGTTAGCTGTTGACTGCGTCCTTCAGGCCCTTACCGGCCGAGAACTTCGGCACGTTGCGTGCCGGAATGTCGACTTCAGCGCCGGTCGAAGGGTTACGACCCTTGGACGCTTCGCGACGGGAAACGGAGAAGCTGCCGAAACCGGCAAGACGGATATCGCCGCCCTTCTTCAGTTCAGCCTGTACGGTCTCAAAAACGGCATCAACAGCGGATGCGGCATCGGCCTTGGAGAGGCCAGCCTTTTCGGCCACTGCGGATACCAGCTCGTTCTTGTTCATGTTTCCACCCCTTTCAACGGTTTTGGAACGACTCATGTATTTCGGGGCCGACAATAGTTTTCCGTCCGGCCTTGGCAACCCAAAAGCTCCGCAATCGCCTGAAAAACAAGGGGTCTCCGAAAGTTTTCACAAAAAAAGCCGGCTTTAAGCCGGCTTTTTCAGTGGTCAGTGCCAAATTGGCATATACGGAAGCCTGTCGATCAATGCGCGATCGCGGCGCCGACGTCGTCAACGCCCTCGACTGTGGCGATGACCGGCGTTTCCACCGTGCCGTCCCATTCAATGGGCTCGGGCTGGCGAACGAGCGCATGGCGGATCACTTCTCCCATGCGGGAAACCGGAATGATCTCCATGCTGTTCTTCACATTGTCCGGAATTTCAGCCAGATCCTTGGCATTCTCTTCCGGGATCAGAACCTTGGTGATACCGCCCCGGAGAGCTGCGAGCAGCTTTTCCTTGAGGCCACCGATCGGCAGCACACGACCGCGAAGCGTAATTTCACCGGTCATCGCCACATTTTTGTTGACCGGAATCCCGGTCATGGTCGACACGATGGCGGTTGCCATGGCGACACCTGCGGACGGACCGTCCTTAGGGGTCGCCCCCTCCGGCACGTGAACGTGGATGTCGGACTTGTCGAATCGGGGAGGCTCGATGCCGAAATCGACGGCGCGCGAACGGACATAGGATGCCGCAGCCGAAATCGATTCCTTCATGACCTCCTTGAGGTTGCCGGTGACCGTCATACGGCCCTTGCCCGGCATCATCACCCCTTCGATGGTCAGCAGTTCACCGCCGACCTCGGTCCAGGCAAGGCCGGTAACGACCCCGACCTGATCCTCGCGCTCTGCTTCGCCATGGCGGAAGCGGGGCACGCCGAGATAGTCGTGAATGTTGGCCGCCGTGATTTCGACCGATTTCGTCTTGCCTTTGATGATCTCGGTGACCGCCTTGCGGGCGAGCTTCATCAATTCGCGCTCGAAGTTACGGACACCCGCTTCACGGGTATACTGCTGAATCACCGCCATCAGGGCATCGTCGCTGACCGAGAACTCGTTCGGCTGCAGCGCATGTTCCTTGATTGCCTTTGGCAGAAGGTGACGCTTGGCGATTTCGCGCTTTTCGTCTTCCGTGTAACCGGCGATGCGGATGATTTCCATGCGGTCCATCAGCGGTGCCGGAATGTTCAGCGTGTTCGCCGTGGTGATGAACATCACATCCGACAGGTCGTATTCGACCTCCAGATAGTGGTCCATGAACGTCGAGTTCTGCGCCGGATCAAGCACTTCGAGCAGGGCCGAAGACGGGTCGCCACGGAAATCCATGCCCATCTTGTCGATTTCGTCGAGTAGGAAAAGCGGATTGGATTTCTTCGCCTTCTTCATCGACTGGATGACCTTGCCGGGCATCGAGCCGATATAGGTACGGCGATGGCCGCGGATCTCGGCCTCGTCACGAACGCCACCGAGCGCCATGCGGACATATTCGCGGCCGGTCGCCTTGGCGATCGACTGAGCCAGCGAAGTCTTGCCGACACCCGGAGGACCGACCAGGCACAGGATAGGACCTTTGATCTTGGTGGCACGGGCCTGCACCGCGAGATACTCGATGATGCGCTCCTTGACCTTGTCGAGACCGAAGTGATCCTGCTCGAGGATCTTTTCGGCATTGTGGAGGTCGGCCTTGATCTTCGACTTCTTGCCCCACGGAATGCCGAGCAGCCAGTCGAGATAGTTGCGCACGACGGTGGCTTCCGCCGACATCGGGCTCATCTGCCGGAGCTTCTTCAGCTCGGCATCGGCCTTTTCCTTGGCTTCCTTGGACAGCTTCGTCTTGGAGATGCGCTCTTCCAGTTCGGCCATCTCGTCGCGGCCTTCCTCGCCGTCGCCGAGCTCCTTCTGGATCGCCTTCATCTGTTCGTTGAGGTAGTATTCGCGCTGGGTCTTTTCCATCTGGCGCTTGACGCGCGAGCGGATGCGCTTTTCCACCTGCAGGACTGAGATCTCGCCTTCCATGAAGCCGAGCGCCTTTTCGAGCCGCAGCTTGACGGAAACCGTCTCGAGCATTTCCTGCTTTTCGGTGATCTTGATCGACAGATGCGAGGCGACCGTGTCGGCAAGCTTCGAATAGTCTTCGATCTGGCTTGCAGCACCCACCACTTCAGGGGAGATCTTCTTGTTCAGCTTGACGTAGTTTTCGAATTCGGAAACCACGGAGCGCGACAACGCCTCCACCTCGACCGCATCTTCGTCAGGTTCGGCCAGCACATCGGCCTTTGCTTCGTAGAACTCTTCCCGATCGGTATAACTTTCGATCTTGGCGCGGGCGCGCCCTTCGACAAGCACCTTCACGGTACCATCGGGAAGCTTCAGGAGCTGCAGCACATTGGCGACTGTGCCAACCTTGTAGATCGCGGACGGTTCGGGATCATCGTCGCTGGCATTGATCTGGGTGACGAGCATGATCTGCTTGTCGGATCCCATGACCTCTTCAAGCGCGCGAATTGATTTTTCCCGTCCGACGAACAGGGGCACGATCATATGCGGAAAGACCACAATGTCGCGCAGCGGCAGCACCGGATAGGTTTCGCCGCCAGATGCCGCAGACGTTGAATTCGTCATTTCATTTCCTTTCCATCGTCCCGTTTCCGGGAAACGTTCTGGGCAAATCACCCAGGTATTTCACTCCCGCTCAAAGTGGAGTGTTTGAAAATCGATTTCAAGCCTTGCAAGCCTGCTGCCTCGGAGGATTGTGACAATGCTATTGCAAAGCGTGCTTCAACTCAAACGCTTACGCAGAACGCCAAGGATACGGACATGATCGCCGACAGTCCCACTTGCAATCGCAAACAAACGAAGCAGCCGTAACAACGATGATCTTCCCGCGCCGCTTCTAATGCAAGGCGAATATCGTGCAATTCTTCGCCATGGAAAAATCATGGATAATCAAAAAACAGGAGGTCATGCTGCTTAGCAAAGAGGCCCCATTGGGGCCTCTTCAAGGTTATTGTCAGGTCACTCGGATCAGGCGGAAACGTTCGCCTTCTCATCCTGGCGATCCGCGTAGATGTAGAGCGGACGCGCAGTGCCGCGCACGACCTCTTCGGAAATCACCACTTCACGGACGCCTTCCAGAGCCGGCAGTTCGAACATCGTGTCGAGCAGGATCTTTTCCATGATCGACCGAAGGCCACGAGCGCCGGTTTTGCGGACGATCGCTCTCTTGGCGATTTCGCGCAACGCGTCTTCGTGGAAAGTCAGCTCCACGTCCTCCATCTCGAACAGGCGCTGGTACTGCTTGACGAGCGCGTTCTTCGGTTCGGAAAGGATCTGGATCAGTGCATCTTCGTCGAGGTCTTCGAGCGTCGCCAGAACCGGCAGCCGACCGATGAATTCCGGAATCAGGCCGAACTTCACGAGATCTTCCGGCTCGAGTTCGCGCAGCACTTCGCCGACGCGGCGCTCATCCTGGGCACGAACCGTTGCGGCAAAGCCGATCGAGGTCTTTTCGCCGCGGGCGGAGATGATCTTGTCCAGACCGGCAAAGGCACCGCCGCAGATGAACAGGATGTTCGTCGTATCGACCTGCAGGAATTCCTGCTGCGGATGCTTGCGGCCGCCCTGCGGCGGAACCGAGGCAACCGTGCCTTCCATGATCTTCAGAAGCGCCTGCTGGACGCCCTCGCCCGACACATCACGGGTGATCGAAGGGTTGTCCGACTTGCGGGAGATCTTGTCGACTTCGTCGATATAGACGATGCCGCGCTGGGCGCGTTCGACATTGTAATCCGCAGCCTGCAGGAGCTTCAGGATGATGTTTTCGACGTCTTCGCCGACATAACCGGCTTCGGTCAAGGTCGTCGCGTCCGCCATCGTGAAGGGAACGTCGATGATGCGGGCGAGCGTCTGGGCAAGGTAGGTCTTGCCGCAGCCGGTCGGACCGACCAACATGATGTTCGACTTCGCGAGCTCGACATCGCCGCCCTTGGAGGCGTGCGCGAGGCGCTTGTAATGGTTATGCACGGCAACCGACAGGATGCGCTTGGCCTGTTTCTGGCCGATGACATATTCGTCGAGAACCTTGATGATGTCCTGCGGCGTCGGAACCCCGTCGCGCGACTTGACCATCGAGGTCTTGTTCTCTTCGCGGATGATGTCCATGCACAGTTCGACGCATTCATCGCAGATGAATACCGTCGGTCCGGCGATCAGCTTCCGGACCTCGTGCTGGCTCTTTCCGCAGAAAGAGCAATACAGGGTATTTTTCGAGTCGCCGCCGTTGCTGCCGCTGACTTTGCTCATATCACTTTCCTTCCAGCACTCCGCGCTCACGTCAAACGGGCGCGGTCCACTCTACAGCCCGCCGGCACGCGTCCTGACGGACTGACGCACCGCCTGCCCTAAGGGTACTCTACCGATCCGGCCACACCATGCAGATCGGCGGCAACGAAACCCTCAAGAAACGCATGCTATGTCACAAAAGTTCAACACAGCATTAATAGGTACTAATAGCGCTTTCCGTGCGACTTGAAACCCTTTTTTGCTCACAACGGGGTGAGACGCACAGGATCCGCCATCACACTCAATCTGCAGCGCCACCCTCAAGTTCCAGACGCGAGGTCAGGATCTTGTCGATGACGCCCCAGTCCTGGGCCTCGTCAGGCGCCATGAAGTGGTCGCGGTCGAGCGTCTTCTCGACCTCTTCATAGGTGCGGCCCGTGTGCTTCACATAGACCTCGTTCAGGCGTCTTTTCATCTTCAATATGTCACGGGCATGGCGCTCGATATCTGACGCCTGGCCCTGGAAACCACCCGAGGGCTGGTGCACCATGATGCGGGCGTTCGGGGTTGCAAAACGCATGCCCTTTTCGCCGGCGCAAAGCAGCAGCGAGCCCATCGAAGCCGCCTGGCCGATGCAAAGTGTCGAAACTGCAGGCTTGATGAACTGCATCGTATCGTAGATCGCCATGCCGGCGGTCACGACGCCGCCGGGCGAATTGATATACAGGGCGATTTCCTTTTTGGGATTCTCGGCCTCGAGGAAAAGGAGCTGCGCGCAGACGAGCGACGCCATCTGATCCTCCACCGGACCGGTCAGGAAGATGATGCGCTCCTTGAGAAGCCGCGAAAAGATGTCGTAGGAGCGCTCACCGCGATTGGTCTGTTCGACGACCATCGGCACCAAGGCCATTGCGGTATCAACTGGATTTCTCATGTCCGTCCTTTGTCAAGCTTCTCTTGATCCCGGGCCGAAGGCAGAAAGGCGCTCCGGAATCAAATGGAATGGGTCATCCCTACATAGAGTGTCAACGCCCGGTACTTCAAGACGGAGCATCCGATATCCTTAATCGCCGTAGGATGTGCGAAACTGACCGCTATCGCGATTTTCCCGAGATCGCAGCCGGCCAGAACCTGGTTTTGTCAAGCCGCACAAGTTTTTGACGGATCAGAGTAAAGCGGGGGTGAAGATCGAGAGCGTATTTAAAATCCCTGCTCGATTCCCTCGGCGGATCCGAGCGTGGTCGGCAACGTCATTTTAAAGACTTTCCGTCATGCTGGCCGTGCCCGAAGCTGGGGCGTGGGGGTTTGATGTGGATATTTTGACGGGCCTGGTGATTTGGGCTGCCGAGGCGATGACGCTTGCTGTGCTTCTCTGGTCACGCTGGTTCTATGAGCGAGAACGCTTTTACCTGAGTTGGGGTGGCGGTTTTGCGCTCCATGGGTTGGGTGTGACGCTGCTGGCCCTGCGCGGCTATATCCCCGACTTCGTATCGATCGAGATCGCCAATACTGTCGTCTTCACGGGCGTCGGCTTTTGGATCGCCGGTTTTCTGCAGTTCGATGGCAAATCAGTCGGAGGTTTTGTCGCCATTCCGGCACTCATCTGGATCGCTGGCATGTTTCTCGACCCGGTGCGCGAGAGCTTCCCTAACCGCGTCGTCCTCTACAACGGCGCGGCCATAGTCGGCTATGCGATCCTGATCGGCATACTTGTGCGAAACAACGGCCCCTCCCGCTCGACCCGCCGCTTCCTGGCGGTCTTGATCGGCATCCAGCTTCTCGCAAACGGGGTCAGCGCCGTATTGGCGATCATGCGTCCCCCGGTGTCCTTCGCATCCGCCCCGAATGCCGCGCTCCTCTTTTTTCCCGCCGCCTTCTGCTTCATCGCCTTCGTCGCCGGCACTGCAAGGCTGCTGACGGAACGCTCGGAGGAAAAGCTGAAGGCATTGGCCCTGACTGACCCGCTGACGGGCGCGCTCAACCGGCGCGGCCTGATCAACGAATTCCACGGGCTCTGCGGCGTTTTGAGGAGTGACAGGCCACTGATCGCCATGCTGCAGTTCGATCTTGACTGCTTCAAACAGATAAACGACCGCTGCGGCCATCAGGCGGGCGACGCCGTTTTGGTCGCTTTCTCGATGGTCGGCCAGACGTCGCTGCGAGGCCGCGGTTCGTTCGGCCGG
Organism: Neorhizobium sp. R1-B; assembly: GCF_004368875.1. Lineage (NCBI taxonomy): Bacteria > Pseudomonadati > Pseudomonadota > Alphaproteobacteria > Hyphomicrobiales > Rhizobiaceae > Neorhizobium > Neorhizobium sp. R1-B. The sequence goes on along the minus strand of NZ_SOEM01000002.1, from coordinate 217,548 downwards.
ATGGGCGGCGAGGAATTCGCGTCCATCCTGCGGGTGGGCGATATGGTGGAGGCAGCCAGCATCGCGGAAGCAATCCGGCTCACGCTAAAGCGACAGACGATCAACGCCGGCGACCACCAGATCAAGGTCACGGTGAGTGTCGGGATCGCCCTTGCAGTGGCCGACAATGCCGATCTCGATCTCCTGTTCACCGCGGCCGACCGGGCTCTCTATACCGCAAAGGAGTGCGGCCGCGACCGCACCGCGATCGATACCGGCATAGAAGCCTTCATCGTTCCCGCCGTCGATCGGCAGGGCGAAGTCGAATCCCCGACCGACCTGCGCGCCGACCGCCAAGTGGTAGCGCTCAAACAACTGGCCGCCCTCGGTCAGCGCTGACCTCTTGCCCTTCGCGTCCGGACGCCCACATTCCGGTGATGGGCAAAGCGTTGCGGAGGATGCATCATGCGGACGGGACTTTTCAGTGGCATTGTATTTTCCTTGGTGCTTTGGGCTGCGCCGCTGCCGGCCCAGCAAGCATCCGACACCGTGGCGCCGGAACGAGCGACGGGCTTCACCGCCGCAAAACGCGTAGAAACAAAGGACTTCATGGTCGCGGCGGCCAATCCGCTCGCCGCAGAGGCAGGCCGCGAGATCATCGCCAACGGCGGCAATGCGATTGATGCTATGGTCGCCGTCCAGACGGTGCTGGGGCTCGTGGAACCGCAAAGCTCCGGCCTCGGCGGGGGCTCCTTCCTCGTCTATTACGATGCGGGATCTGCTAAGCTGACCACGTTCGACGGCCGCGAGACCGCGCCGATGGAGGCGACACCGAAACTCTTCCTCGATGCGCAGGGCCAGCCGTTGAAATTCATGGACGCCGTGGTCGGTGGGCGTTCGGTCGGCACGCCCGGTACAGTGCGCCTGCTTGAAGACGTGCACAAACGCTATGGGAAGGCGGAATGGGCCGGTCTTTTCCAACCGGCAGAAAAGCTTGCGGCGGAGGGCTTTTCCGTTTCTCCCCGCCTTGCCTCACTCCTTGCGGCCGAAGGCGAACGACTGAAGAAATACGACGGGCCTCGGGGTTATTTCTATGATGCCGCCGGAGCGCCATTGAAAGCCGGGATGACACTCAAGAACCCCGCCTATGCCGATACGCTGAAGGCGATTGCATCGGGCGGCGCCGACGCCTTCTACAAGGGGCCGATTGCAGAGGCCATTGTGAAGACCGTTCGCGAGGCGGCCGGCAATCCGGGCGTTCTGTCGCTTGCCGATCTCGCCAATTACCGGATCAAGGAACGAGAGTCCGTCTGCTTCAACTATCGCGCGCTGGATGTCTGCGGCATGGGGCCTCCCTCCTCCGGTGCGGTTGCCATCGGGCAGATGCTCGGCGTCATCGAGAATTTCGACGTAAAGGCGCTCGGGCCGCAAAATGTGGAAAGCTGGCGGATCATCGGCGACGCCCAGCGCCTGGCCTTCGCAGATCGCGAACGTTATCTCGCCGACGCCGATTTCACGCCCCTGCCGATCAAAGGCCTCCTCAAGAAAGACTATCTCGGCAAGCGCGCCGACCTGCTCGACGGTGGCAAGCCGCTTGCCGCCGATGCGGTGAAGGCTGGCGAGCCGGAATGGGACCATGCCCTGCTCTTCGGCCGCGACGCGGCGATCGAACTGCCCTCCACCAGCCATTTCGTGATAGTGGACAAGGAAGGCAATGTCGTCTCGATGACCACGACCATCGAAAGCGGCTTCGGTTCACGGCTGATGACGAACGGCTTTCTGCTCAATAACGAACTCACTGACTTCTCCTTCAAGACCCATGACGGCAGCCTGCCGGTCGCCAATCGCGTCGAGCCCGGCAAGCGGCCTCGTTCGTCTATGTCGCCGACGATCGTCATGAAGGAGGGCAAGCCGTTGCTCGCCATCGGCTCGCCGGGCGGCAGCCAGATCATCGGCTACGTCGCGCAAGCGCTCATTGCCTATATCGACTGGGGCATGCCGGTGGAGCAGATCGTCGCGCAGCCGCATCTCATCAACCGGTTCGGCACCTACGACATCGAAGCCGGGACCGACGCCGAGAAGCTTGCCGAGCCGCTGAAGGCGCTTGGATACGAGGTGAAGGCCGGCGAGATGAATTCCGGCCTGCATGCGATCGAGATCACCGCAAATGGACTGGCCGGCAGTGCCGATCCTCGCCGCGAGGGAGCCGCGGTCGGGCAATAGCGGCTTTCGCGGTAGAAGAGATTGCGATAGGCATCGGGCATGACAGCACTGCCCGATTTCCTCCGCATCGACCTGAAAGTCCGCCGCGTCTTTCTCGACGGCCGCAACCCGGCATTTTACAGTAATCCCAACCGCGTCTATGCGGCTCTCCACGAGCACTGCCCGACCTTCTATTGGGCGGAGCAGAAGCAATGGTTCTTCACCGGTTACGACCACGTGAACGCGCTTCTACGTGACCGGCGATTCGGCCGCCAGATCCTGCATATCGCCAGCCGCCAGGAGCTTGGCTTACCGGAGCCAGAGCTGCATCTGAAAAATTTCGATCTGGCCGAGCGTCATTCCCTGCTGGAGCTTGAACCGCCGGAGCACACGCGGCTGCGCACGCTTGTCAATCGCGCCTTCGTTTCCCGACACATCGAAAAGCTCCGGCCGGAAATCGCGGACCTTGCGGAGCGGCTGATCGACGGGTTCGAGAAGGAGGGCAAGACGGAACTCCTGTCATCCTTTGCCGACATCATTCCGGTTACCATGATCGCCCGAATGATCGGCATTCCGGACGAGATGGGGCCGCAACTTCTCAAGTGGTCGCATGCCTATGTGGGCATGTACATGTTCAAGCGCAGCCGCGAGGACGAATACGCCGCAGACCGTGCCGCCAAAGAATTCGCCGATTACGTCAGGCGACTGATCGCCGAACGGCGCCGTCAGCCGCGAGAAGATCTTCTGACTCACATGATCCACACCGAGCACAAGGGCCAGTACCTCACCGATGACGAACTGGTATCGACGACCATCGTACTCCTGAACGCCGGGCACGAGGCGACGGTCCACCAGATCGGCAACTCGGTTCGCGTGATCCTGGAAAGCGGACTGCCGGCGACCGATCTCTTCCGCGACGAGGCGGCAACGGAACGGACGGTCGAAGAGACGCTACGCATATGCGCGCCGGTGCATATTTTTCAGCGTTGGGCTTTGGAGGATGTCGAAATCGACGGCGTCACATTCAAGCGTGGCGACAAGGTAAGCCTCATCCTCGCCGCCGCCAATCTCGATCCGGCAAAGTTCCCAAATCCGCTGGCCTTCAAACCAGACCGGCAGGAGGCGCCGAACCTTTCGTTCGGCGCCGGCATCCATTTCTGCATCGGCGCGCCATTGGCAAGGCTGGAGTTGAATACGGTACTGCCGATCCTCTTCCGGCGGCTGCCGGGGCTCAATATCGCCAAGCCGCCGTCGGTCAAGGATGTCTACCACTTCCATGGGTTGGAGAGACTTGATCTTTCGTGGGGACGTTGATCAGGTCGCTGCCGTCTCCGCTCCGACTCCATAACGGGAAGCCGGCTTGCTGAGTGAGAGATGCGGTTGCAATTCGCTCCGCGCCTTTTCAAAGCTGTCATAGAGTGTCTTGTCCGAAAGCGACGGGATGGTGACCAGTTCGCCCTGATCAAAACCGGCCAGCGCGGCATCGACCAGATCGCCGACATTCATCACCATGTTCGGATCCATGTTGTCGAACGATCCGCCGACCCGATCGAATAGTTCCGTCCGGGTGAGCCCCGGTAGAACCGCCTGGATACGCACACCGGTCCCCGCGAGCTCGGTCGCCAGCGATTCCGTCAGGCTCAGAACAAAGGCCTTGCTTGCCGTATAGGTGCCGCTGAAGACCTGAGGCCACAGCGCAACCACCGAGGCCGTATTGATGATAGCGCCCCTGCCGCGACCGACAAATGCCTGCGCTGCGGCAACCGCAAGCCGATTTGCCGCCGTGACATTGAGATCGACCATCTGGTCGAGATAGTCGAGCTCGGTCTTGAGCAGCGGGCCTTTAGGGCCAATGCCGGCATTGTTGACGAAAAGTGTGATCGAATCGTCTCGCCGCAGGCGCATCTCGACCGCCGCGACGTCCCCACGCTGCGTCAGATCTGCGCGAAGCACATCAGCCTTGACGCCTGTCTCACGTGACAAACGCCCGGCGGTGGTCTTCAGACGATCCTCGTCGCGGGCAACAAGGACGAGATCGTAGCCGCGGCGCGCCAGCCGCTCGGCATAAGCCGCGCCGATGCCGGAGGATGCACCTGTCACCAAGGCGGTTCCGAGTTTCAAGGTTTCAGTCATTGTTTATCTCCTGATCTGGATTTTACTGGCATATACCACTAAATAGATGAAAGCGACCAGACGACTGTGCAAGAGGCGCGAAGATTTTTTATTGGCGGTAGCAGAGCCAGGGAAAATCGGGCACTCTGCGTCGCGACGAAACAGAAGTCCCATGACGAAAAAAGATCAGCTCGAGGACGGTATTTGGCTTCACTGCAGCAACAGCGCAGTACGCCGCGCCGCCAGACAACTTGGCCAGCTCTATGAGGATGCCATGGGGGATACCGGCCTTAAGGGCACACAATTCTCACTCATGTCGCAGATCGCCCGCTCCGGCGAACCAACTCTGAAAAGCCTCGCGGAAACCATGGTCATGGACCTTTCCGCGCTTGGTCATACGCTGAAGCCGCTTATCCGCGACGGATATGTCGAACTTACCCCCGACCAGACGGACCGTAGGGTGAAGCGGGTGCGGCTGACGGATGCGGGTACCGCGAAGCAGCGGGACCTAACCGCCCGTTGGCAGGTTGCCCAGGATCACTTCGACAAAGCTTTTGGCAAGGAGAAGTCCGAGGAATTCCGGCGCAGCCTTGCCTTCATCTCCTCGCCTGAATTCGCTAAGGCTTTCAACAAAGAATGAAATCCGCCTCTTAGACCCTGATCACATAGTCCTTGCGAGTCGTTTCAATCACTTCCCAGGTTCCGTTGAAGCCGGGTCTCAGTACCATGCTGTCGCCCGCTTTCAACTGGATGGCCTCGCCGCCATCCTCCGTCACGATCGAATGACCTGAGAGAATGTGGAAATATTCCCATTCGTCGTAAGAGATCTGCCACTTGCCGGGCGTTGCCTCCCATATGCCGGCATAGAGGCCGTCATCGGCCTCTTCGAAATTCCATGTGCGAAAGGTGGGGCTACCGGAAATGACCCGGTCGAGCCCCGGAGCGCCCTCTTCCGCCTCGATCGCAGCAGCGTCGAAAGTCAGCCAGAATGCCATTTTTTCCTCAGATTTTTGACAAAGCCTGTTCGAGATCGGCGATAATGTCGGCAGCATCCTCGATGCCGATCGACAGCCTCACCACGTCCGGACCGGCGCCGGCGGCGATCTGCTGTTCTTCGGTCAGTTGTCGGTGGGTCGTGGAAGCCGGGTGGATGACCAGCGAACGGGTGTCGCCGATATTGGCCAGATGGGAGAAAAGCTGCAGGCTTTCGACAAAGGTCTTGCCCGCCTCGTAGCCGCCGGTGATGCCGAAGGTGAAGACCGAACCGGCGCCTTTCGGCGAATACCGCGTCTGCAGGGCGTGGTTCGGATCGCCCTCCAGACCGGCATAGCGAACCCAGGCAACCTTCGGGTGCCCCTTCAGCCATTTGGCGGCCGCGGCGGCATTGTCGCAATGCTTCTGCATGCGCAAAGGCAAGGTCTCGATGCCGGTCAGGATCATGAAGGCGTTGAAAGGCGAGATCGCAGGGCCGATATCGCGCAGGCCCAGCACGCGGGCTGCGATGGCAAAGCCGATATTGCCGAACGTCTGGTGCAGCACGACACCGGCATATTCCGGCCGCGGCTCCGAAAGCATCGGATAGTTGCCCGATTTCGACCAGTTGAACGTGCCTCCGTCGACGATCACGCCGCCCATGGAGTTGCCATGGCCGCCCATGAACTTGGTCAGCGAATGGACGACGATATCGGCGCCGTGTTCGAGCGGCCGGACGAGATAGGGCGTCGCCATCGTGTTGTCGACGATCAGCGGAATGCCGCGCCGCTGCGCCACCTCGGCGATTGCCGCGATATCCACGAATGTGCCGGCGGGATTAGCGAGACTCTCGATGAAGATTGCGCGGGTGCGGGCGTCGATCTGGCTGTCGAAGCTTGCCGGATCTTCCGTATCGGCCCAGCGTACATGCCAGTCGAAATTCCTGAACGCATGGCCGAACTGGTTGATTGACCCGCCGTAAAGTTTTCGCGCAGCGACGAAATTGTCGCCCGGCTGCATGATCGTGTGGAAAGTCAGCATCTGCGCCGCATGGCCAGACGCGACCGCGAGCCCCGCGGTGCCCCCCTCGAGTGCCGCCACCCGTTCCTCCAGCACCGCCTGGGTCGGGTTCATGATGCGGGTATAGATATTGCCGAACTGCTGCAGGCCAAACAATGCCGCGGCGTGATCGGCATCGTTGAACACGAAGGATGTGGTCTGGTAGATAGGCGTCGCCCTGGCTCCGGTCGTCGGATCAGGCTGTGCGCCCGCGTGAACTGCCAGAGTTGAAAAGCCCGGATTGATTGTCGGCATAGTCTCTCTCCCTCAATGTCTCTCGTATCTTTTCCAAGCCCTGTTATCAGGCTTCCCAAAACCAAACTGGTTGATCTTGGTCAACGACTGCTGTTCTTGTGGGCCTATCCTCTCGACAATAGAGAGGAGAATACCATGACCGATCAAGCCCCTATCCGCCATGAAAGCCTCGCTTCCAGAATTGCCCGCTGGTGTTCCTCGGCGTGGGACACGGTCGAGGAGGCAAAGATCCTCGCAAGCCTTGATAACGAGATGGTCGAAGTGCTCGCCCGCGACAATGCACTATCGAAGGACGAATTCGTTTCTCTGATCCGTCGCGGACCTCATGCAGCAGACGAAATGCTGACCCTCATGCGGGTCCTGAATATCGATCCGGAAGAGGTAAGGCTCCTGGAACCCCTGGAATTCCGGGAAATGCACATCAACTGCTCGAACTGCGGAGAAAAGGGCCGCTGTCGCAGGGAACTGGCCGACGGAACTGCCGCCATCGATTTCGCGAGCTTTTGCGGCAATGCCGATCATCTCAACGAGATGCGCGCCCGGCCGGAACTGTTGGCGGACTGATACCGTCAGGCGACAAGCCGTGGATATTCGATCGCCGGGCATCGGTCCATTACGACCTTGATGCCGGCCGCTTCCGCCTTTGCCGCCGCCCTGTCGTCCCGTACGCTGAGCTGGCCCCAGATGACCTTGGGCTTCGTTTCAAGAGCGATGGCCTCGTCGACGACGCCATCCAGATACTCGGCGGCGCGGAAGACGTCGACCAGGTCGACCGGTTGCGGCACGTCGCCAAGGGTCTTGTACACCGTCTGACCGAGAATCTGCTTGCCTGCCTGACCGGGATTGACCGGATATACCGTGTATCCCTTGCCAAGCAGGAACCCCATAACACGATTGCTTGGCCGGTCCGGATTTGGCGAAGCCCCCAGAAGAGCGATCGTCCTGGTGTTCTTGAGGATGTCGGCAATATATCCGTTATCATAATGGTCGTGGTTCATGACGGCAGCTCCGGTGATGAAACGCCTCTGGCGGCGCGGTCGCTTCGCTCTATGTATGGCTCTATCTCTGTAAATGGGATGCAGGTCATGAAAAAATTTCTCGCAAGCCTTGCGATCGCCTGCGCCGTCGCCGTTGCGTCGGCTGAACCCGCCTTTTCTATCTCACGCTATAATTCGGCAGGCATGTCCTGCGCCGCAGTGCAACGTGTGATCGACCGGGAGGGCGCGGTCATCCTGCGTTATCCTTCCCGAAACGTACGCGGGATGACCCTTTACGACCGCTATGTTGCAGACAGCGGCTTCTGCGATGGCCACGAATTTGCAGATCGCGTCACCGTCCCGACGATGGACACTCCTCGCTGCCCCGTCCGCGCCTGCAAAAGGCGCCCCGATCCCGAAGACTGTTTTCCGCTGCAGCCGGGATGCACCCGGTTCTGACCGGAGGATGGCAGACAGGCCGTGTTCAATAGATGTTCTCGCAATTTTCCGCTTCCGTACGAAGCATATTAGAAGCATCTTATAGTTGAATTAGGCGCACCTACTATTCATCACCCGTGAAAAATCATAGCCATTGATTTTTCGGCCGACATTTTCTTGATGCGCAAAAATAATACTTATCACAAGGCGTTGACAGGAAAATTCGATGTTCACCTCTTTTGCCGATAGCCTGCTATCGGTTTCCGCGGCGCCTCGACGATCTGTGCCCACAGGTTGTATGCAGCATTAGGCCGAAGGTTCTTCGTTCCAGCCGCAGATGTTCCGTTGCCGCAACGGCATCTCTCAGCAAAAACCCACATCTGACCTAGAGTAGCCTGCAAAAGCAGTTCCTACACCATCTGCCGCAAAGAGGCCTGCATGCGAAAATTAAGTGTGGTAAATGCATACCTCATAGATAAACCATTGAAATGTTTGGGATTATTTTTTCTAAGTCAAGATCGGTTGCCTTGACGCATCCTTATCTCACCGGTATAAGCCGCCACAGATTGCGGACCCCTGTGGCCCGCATTCTTTTTGGCGGTTCTGCCGTCGAACCAAGCAACAAGAAACGCCCTGTGTCCGATATCGGATGTCACGGGTCCAGACGAAAGAGAAAACCATGTCAACCTTCGTTCAGAAGCCCGCCGAGGTGGAGAAGAAGTGGGTGATCATCGATGCCGAAGGCCTCGTAGTCGGTCGCCTCGCCACCATCGTAGCAAACCGCCTGCGCGGCAAGCACAAGGCCACTTACACCCCTCACGTCGATGACGGCGACAACGTCATCGTCATCAATGCGGAAAAGGTTGCCCTCACCGGCAAGAAATATTCCGACAAGACCTATTACTGGCACACCGGTTACCCGGGCGGCATCAAGGAGCGCACTGCGCGCCAGATCATCGAAGGCCGCTTCCCGGAGCGCGTCATCGAAAAGGCCGTTGAGCGCATGATTCCCCGCGGCCCCCTCGGTCGTCGCCAGATGAAGAACCTGCGCGTTTACGCCGGTTCCAACCATCCCCACGAAGCCCAGCAGCCGGTCGCTCTCGACGTGGCCTCGCTGAACAAGAAGAATGTAAGGAGCGCCTGATCATGGCCGATCTCTCCTCTCTGAAGGATCTCGCTCCGGCGGCCGAAAGCCAGGCTCCGGTTCACGTCCGTAAGGTCGACAATCTTGGCCGTTCCTACGCGACCGGCAAGCGCAAGAACGCAGTCGCCCGCGTTTGGGTCAAGGCTGGTTCCGGCAAGATCATCGTCAACGGCAAGGACTTCTCGGCTTATTTCGCCCGTCCGGTCCTGCAGATGATCCTGCAGCAGCCGATCGTTGCAGCTGCCCGCACCGGCCAGTTCGACATCATTGCGACCGTCACCGGCGGCGGCCTCTCCGGTCAGGCTGGCGCTGTGCGCCACGGCCTTTCCAAGGCTCTCACCTATTTCGAGCCGGGCCTGCGTTCGGTTCTCAAGAAGGGTGGCTTCCTGACCCGCGACAGCCGCGTTGTCGAGCGTAAGAAGTACGGTAAAGCCAAGGCTCGCCGTTCCTTCCAGTTCTCCAAGCGCTAATCGTCTCTGGATCTTGCACTTTCAAAAGGCGGGGCTTCGGTTCCGCCTTTTTTCGTTTGGGGCTTTTGACATCTCTTCAGATCGGCAGTTCGGTCGTCGACTTCAGTTCGCGCAGGACGAAGCTGGAAACCACGTTGCGCACATGCGGATTGCGCATCAGATGGCGGGTCATGAAGGCTTCATAGGCTTCGACATCGGCTGCCCTGATCTTCAGCATGTAGTCGAACGTTCCAGACAGCGCATAACATTCCATGATCTCCGGTCGATCGCGCACGACGTTCGCAAAAGCTTCGATGGCCTCCTCGTGGTGATCCTCCAAGGTCACATGGGCGATGATGCAGAGCTTGAGATCGAGCTTGGCAGGATCAAGAAGGGCAACCCGCTTTCTGATCACACCATCTGCCTCCAGTTCCTGGATCTTACGCCACGCGGTGCTTTGCGACATCCCGGCTTTCTCCGCCAACTCGGCAAGCGAGAAACCGTCTCCCGCCTGCACGAGCTGAAGGAGTTTTCGGGCGGCCTTCAAAGTTTCTTTCATTCCGGCGCCTCCTTTCGGGATATTTTCCCATCCTTGCATCATAAACCGGCAAAGCTGAAAAGTTTATCCGTGTTTTTCGGGATATTGTGGTGACAGCAGGCCAAGGCTGGAGGAGCCCGGCTGCGGGATCGAAATCGGGAGGCGCTCATGCCCAAGGAAAGCACCTATACGGCGAAGCTGCCGGATGCGGACGGTACCTATCATTACACGACCGAAGAAGATGGGATCTGGAGCGAACTCTACCAACGCCAGATGACGCTGCTGGCCGACAAGGCCTGTAAGGAATATCTGGATGGGGTAAACCTGCTCGGCTTGAAGCCTGACAAGGTTCCTCAGCTTCACGATATCAACCGACGCCTCAACGAAACCACCGGCTTCGGCGTGGAAGGCGTGCCGGCACTTATCCCGCCGTCGCGCTTTTACGAATTGCTGTCGCAGGGCAAGTTTCCGCTGGCGACCTTCATCCGCCGCCGGGAGCACATCGACTACATCGAAGAGCCGGATATCTTCCATGAGGTCTTCGGCCACTGCCCTCTGCTGACGAACCAGAGCTATGCCAATTTCGTTCGCCGCTTCGGTGAGAAAGCCGTCGGGCTCGGCAAGGAATATTCCTGGCACTTGTTCCGGATATTCTGGTTCACTGTCGAATTCGGTCTCATCGACACGCCGCAGGGACGCCGCTGCTTCGGCGCCGGTATCGTCTCTTCTCCCAACGAGACGCGGGCAGCGATGGGAGGCAGAGGAAGCGAATTCCGCCCCTTCGACCTGATGACGGTGCTTAGAACGCCCTATCGAATCGATATCGTCCAGCCGATCTACTACGTCATCGACAGCTTCGCGCAGCTGGAAGCAATCATTGAGGAGGATATCGGCGCTCGCATCAGAGACGCCAAGGCCCTTGGCGATTTTCCGCCCGCCTTCGAGGCCAAGGCCTCCTAAGCATGCCACTTTTATCAGAAGGAGGCTTGCCTTGTCGGCCCTCATTGGCCAACGTCCCCCAAATGATGGAGGGACGCAATGGTGGAAAAGTCGATCGATCACGCCTTCACGGCAACCAGCCTTACCTCTGCCGCGACCGATCCCACCTTTGCGGGCGCGCTGTCTTTCATGCGGCGACGCTTCGCGAAAGATCTGGCGGGTGCCGATGCGGTGGTGTGGGGCATCCCCTTTGATGCGGCGACCTCCAACCGGCCGGGCGCGCGCTTTGGACCGCAGGCGATCCGCCGGGCCTCCGCGATCTTCGACAACGACCCCCAGTATCCGTTCTCCCGCGATCTCTTTTCGGAAATGGCGGTGATTGACTATGGCGACTGCCTGCTCGACTACGGGAACCATCAGAAGACGCCGGCGGCAATCGAGGCCCAAGCAAATGTGATCCTCGACAGCGGTGCTTTTCTGCTGACGCTCGGAGGCGACCATTACGTCACCTGGCCGCTGCTCAAGGCGCATGTGGCCAGGCACGGCCCTCTTGCCCTTGTCCAATTCGATGCTCACCAGGATACGTGGCTCGACGACGACCGTCGTATCGACCACGGTTCTTTCGTAGCGCGGGCAGTGCGCGACGGCATTATCGATGCCACGCGCTCGATCCAGATCGGCATCCGCACCCATGCCCCGGAAACTTTCGGCATCCGCCTCCTCTATGGCCATGAGATCGAGGAAATGAGTGCAGCCGAAATCGCCGCGACGATTCTCGACCATACCGGCGGAAAACCGGCCTATCTCACCTTCGATATCGATTGTCTCGACCCTGCTTTTGCGCCAGGCACCGGAACGCCCGTAGCCGGCGGTCCCTCGAGCGCCAAGATCCTCTCGGTTCTGCGCCAGCTCGGCGGCCTCGATATCCGTGGCGCGGATGTGGTTGAAGTCGCGCCCGCCTATGATCATGCCGATATCACCGCCATTGCCGGAGCGACCGTTGCGATGTATATGCTCGGGCTTCGCGCGGAGCGGCAGGCACTGCGTTAAACTTCTGAATCAAGCGGCTGGTAAACTGAATCCGGCCGTCAAGCCAAGGCACTGACATCACAGGATAAAGACAATGGCAGCGAAAATCTTCATCGATGGCGAACACGGCACCACGGGACTGCAGATCCGCACCCGCATGGCCGGCCGCCGCGACGTCGAACTGCTGTCGATCCCGGAAGCCGAGCGGCGCAATGCCGCGATGCGCGAGGATCTCCTGAACAGCGCCGACATCGCCATCCTCTGCCTGCCGGACGACGCCTCCCGCGAGGCCGTCTCCATGCTTTCCGGCAACAACAAGGTGCGGGTGATCGACACCTCGACGGCTTTCCGTGTCGATCCGTCCTGGGCCTATGGTTTTGCCGAGATGGATCAGGCTCAGGCCGACCGGATCAAATCCGCCCGTTTGGTTAGCAATCCGGGCTGCTATCCTACCGGCGCCATCGGTCTCATCCGGCCGTTGCGCGCTGCCGGCATCCTGCCGGACGGTTATCCGGTAACGGTCAACGCCATCTCCGGTTATACCGGCGGCGGAAAGCAGATGATCGCACAGATGGAGAATCCTGACCATCCGGAGGCTATCAGGGCCAATAACTTTCTCTATGGCCTGCCGCTCAAGCACAAGCACGTCCCGGAGATGAAGGTTCACGGCCTGCTCGATCGCCCGCCGCTGTTCTCGCCGTCCGTCGGCCGCTTTGCGCAAGGCATGATCGTGCAGGTACCGCTGTTCCTGGAGGACTTGAAGGGTGATGCGACGGTTGAGGGCATCCACAGAGCGCTTGTCGAGCATTATGCCGGGCAGGACATCGTTACGGTCGTCCCGCTCGAAGAGAGCAAGGCGCTTCCTCGCGTCGATGCGGAAGAACTGGTCGGCAAGGACACGATGAAGCTCTTCGTGTTCGGAACGCCGGGCGGTGCGCATGCCAACCTCGTCGCCCTGCTCGACAATCTCGGCAAGGGCGCTTCGGGTGCGGCCGTTCAGAACATGGATCTGATGCTCTCGGCCTGATGACCGGCAGCATTCCCTTCCCCTTGGAATGGCGGATCGAAGGCGCCCGCCAAATCGCCGATACGATCGTCGGCACCGTCTACGAAGTGACGCGTGCCGGCGGCGAACTCGATATCGTCAAAGTCCTTAAACCCAGAGCATTGGAAGACAATCTTCGCGGCGCCGATTTTCTTGCGTGGCGCGATGGTGTCGGCTGCGTTCGGCTGATCGGGCGCTCCGGCAACATCCTGTTGATGGAACATGCCGGCGGGGCGACGCTCCGCGATCATCTTGTCGCTCACAGCGACCGCGACGCCACCCGGATCGCGAGCGAGGTGCTGACGGAATACCACCGCCCATCGGACACACCGCCACCCGCTAGCCTGCAGCCGCTGTCCCGTTACTTCGCGAGCCTGTTCAACAAGGCAGAAGCCGACCGCCACCTTGGTGTTGCCAGCCCCTTCGTCGAGGCGGCCGCTATGGCGGAAGACCTGATCGGCAATCAGCAGGACATCAAACCGCTACACGGGGACTTGCACCACGAGAACATTATGCTTGGGCCACGCGGCTGGCTGATCATCGATCCGGCCGGCCTGATCGGCGACGCCGCGCTCGATGTCGCCAACATGTTTTCCAACCCGCTCGACCGTTTCGACCTGACACGCAACGAGGAACGCATCGCTTCCATGGCCGAGGTGTTCTCCGGAGCGCTGAGGCGCGATGTCCGCACCATCCTCCGTTATGGCTTTGCCTATGGCTGCCTTTCCGCCGCCTGGCATTACGAAGACGGCAACGCCAAAGATTGCGAAGACGAGCTTGCCGTCGCTGCAGCGATTGGCAGCGTATTGCGGCAGGCCTAGGCGACCCGCCTTACCGATCCGAATGTCTGTTTCAGACCAAGGTTGAGCGCGAGCCTCTCGCCCGGTCCGTGTACGGCAGCGAACAGCAGACCGGCGAGAAACGTGAAATGATCGACGAAGAAGCCGAACTCCGCCTGATTGCCTTCCCAATGGCTCGGCCCGTGAAAGGCGAATGCCAGAAAGATGACATAGATGCCCGCAAGCAGCGCCGCTTCCGAAAAGAAGGCGCCGGTCAGGAAAGCAACAGCCAATCCCGCTTCGAAGATCGCAGCGGACCATGCGAGGACGAGCGGAAACGGAAAACCGGCGCCGGCGATATAGCCCGCCGTCGACGGCATATCGAAGAATTTGAAGCTCGTCGCCATGACGAACAGGCCGCAGAAAATTAGCCTTGCAACGAGAACCGCGATTGTCCTTGCCATTGTCCTGCCCTCGCTCCTTGGTGCAGCCGTGCGGCTATGCTCCAAGGACGGGTGGTCAGAAGATTTGCCGACAGTCGGGTTGAGACAATTACCCAAAACGGGGCCATTGGGTGATGCCCGTCCCACTTCAGGCTGCCTGCAGGATGTGAATGCCGTGGGTTTCGGTCAACGCCATGATCCGCTCGATTACCTCCGGCGTTGGCGGGCCTGCCGGCGGTTCATGGCTGGCGGCGGCTTCGAAGAAACCCATCATCCCGTCATCAACGATGGCCATCATTATCGCCGGCTCGGAAGAAGAATTACGATAGGCATGCGGCGCATGGGCAGGAATGGTGACGACATCGCCGACCACAGCTTCGATTTCGGCGGGCTTTCCGTCCACCATACTCCATATGGTCATAGTACCCTCCAGAATGCGGAAGATTTCCGGAGAGGCGTGCATATGCGGCGGCGTGCCGCTTCCCGGGGGCACCAGCACGTCGATGACGTTGAACCCGGTGCCTTCCAATTTGCCTCGCTTCATCACCTGGTCGCCCATGACCCAGAAGACGCCGGCGCTCGCGGCCGGATGGACCCTTGCGGAAAAATTATCATTCATCTCTTTCGTCCTTCGATATGCGCCCTTCGCGTCTTGCCGCATCGAGCAGAGCGCCGATCGCCCATGCGGCCGCTCTTCCCGCCTCTTCGCCGGATAGCCCCCAATAATCCTTCATGGTCTGCCAGGCCGTGGCACTGAAAAGCAGCTGGACCGTCGCCTCCAGCTGTCGCGCCCGTTCGGGTTGGAGAAGGCTCGACACGTCCGAGAGACTTCTTTTGAAGGCTGCCTGCCGCTCGTCGTTGGCCTGCAGCCGCATCTGTCGGCCCGGGCCGCTCGCATGGGAGGCGCGCACGATGCCTTCGATGCCATCCAGCGAAGTGAAGAGTGCCGGCGGCAGATCGACGAGATCGCGCTCGCTCTCTGGCCAGAAGCGCACGCCGAGCGAGGCATTGGTGCTCTGCCAGAAGGCCGAGAGCAGATCCTCTTTGGTCGGGAAATGACGAAAGATGGTCCGGCGATTGACGCCACTCACCTCCGCCAGTTCGTCGAATCCGAGAGCGCTGTCCGGATCGCTTTCCAGTATTGCCCTGACGCCGGCCAGGATGCGCTCTCGCGTTTGCTGTGCCTGTTCCGTCCGTAGCGGACTTTCGTACTTTGTCACTTTTAGTGCATTCATGTCACTTGTAATGACATTAATAACGAGAGCCGTCAACCCAAAAAAAAAGGCGGACGGAACTAGATCCGTCCGCCTTGGAAAGGCCTTTGATGATGGGAGATCAGCTGCGGGTAACGACCGCCGTTTCGGGAGGATATTCTCCGATGAAACCGCGCCAGTGGGCTATGGCAAATCCGAGAACGATCATGGCCATGGCCTGATGGGTAAGCGCCAGATGCATCGGAACCTGCATCACCAAGGTTGAAATCCCGATCAGCGCCTGGATGCCGACCAGCACGAAGAGCAGGATTGAACGGCGGGCATGGGTGCTGCCCGGCGCCTTGGAGAGCGAAACGATCATGTGAACGAGTGCGACGGCAAACAGCAGATAGGCGCCGCATCGATGCGCGAACTGCACCGTCTTCGGATTTTCGAAAAGATTGATCCACCAGGGCTCTTGAATAAACAGGTCGCCCGGCACCAGCGCGCCGTCCATCATCGGCCAGGTCGTGTAACTAAGGCCGGCATCGAGACCTGCGACCAGGGCGCCAAGATAGATCTGAAAGAGAACGAGGAGAGCGATGCCACCCGCTGCCCAGACGGACTTTCCAGTCGGTGGCGCGTCATGGCTATGAGGCGACAGGCCACGCATAATCCAGACACAGGCGGCGAAGATCAGACAGGCAATCGTCAGATGCGTGGCGAGCCGGTATTGCGAGACGCTGACGAGTTTGCTGAGGCCGGAGGAGACCATCCACCAGCCGATAAAGCCCTGAAAACCGCCAAGTGCCAGGACGCCCACCAGCGGCCAGCGCAACCGCTTTTCAATGCGGCCCGTTAGCCAGAAGAAGACAAGCGGAGCGGCAAAGACCACGCCGATGGAGCGGGCCAGGAAGCGGTGTGCCCATTCCCACCAGAAGATCGACTTGAATTCGTCAACCGTCATGTCCCTGTTGACCTGCTGGTATTGCGGAATGCGCTGATAAAGGCGGAACTCCTCCTCCCACTCCTCCGCCGAGAGCGGCGGTATCACCCCATGGATCGGCTTCCATTCGGTGATCGAGAGTCCGGAATCGGTGAGCCTGGTCGCTCCCCCGACCAGCACCAGACAGAAAAGCGTGAAGATAACGACCCCCAACCAGATGCGCACCGCCTTGCGGTCGCGCTCGAGGCGCTTCGTCTGTTTCACGACATCGATGATGACTGCGTTCGTCGCGGACATGGGATACTCCCGTCGCTCGTGGCGAAAAGACGTCTTCAGACGCCTTTTGTTCTTTGGCGTTGCTTTGCCTCATCGCCCCATGCAAAACAAGCCCCGACACTTTGCGGCATGCCGTCGCGGATAGGAGAAAACGTCTTGGTCCCGCGTTTGAGAAGTTTCATCGGTACTATTCTCATCATCTTTCTGGTGGTCATTTATGCGTTGGCCGCCACGACCGTCGCCACCTTCATGCTCGCCACCTCGCCATGGTGGGTGCATTTTCTCTATTTCCTGTTCTCCGGCCTGCTCTGGATCCTTCCGGCCATGCTGATCATCAAGTGGATGGCAGGTCCCAGACCTCCCAGGAGCTGAATTTACGGGCGGTTAACCAGCCGCTGCGGTTTGTCCGCAAACCGGACCAACGATAAACGGATTTTTGGCTCCTCCTCCCTATCGTGCCGGCAAAACGGCATCAGCGGGCGAAGCCATGCAGCAGCGGGGAACCCAATACAAAGAACAGATCGTTCCGATGCCCGGAGGCCCGGCGGCGGGCGACGTGGTGCGATTTGCCGATCTGACACTGCACGTCCTCGACAATCCACAGCCGATCGAACCCGAGTGGCGCCGTCTGGAGAAGCAGGAAAAGAACTCCCTGCACCAAGGGTTCGATTGGTGTCTTTCCTGGACGCAGGCACACAAGAGCGAGCTCGCCATCCTTCAGGGTGTGGCCGAAAATCGCACGCATCTCATCCTGCCGCTCGAAATCCTCGCAGAAAAAGGCGTGAAGATCGCGCGCTTTCCTGGGGACCGGTTCAACAACCTCAATTCCGGCCTCTTCGCCAATCTCGCCGAGCCCGACACGGAGGAGCTTCAGAACTTTGTTCACGCCGTGCGGACGGCGTTGAAGGACAAGGCCGATCTGATCGTCCTCGACAATATCCCGCTTGCCTGGCGCGGTACCCGGCATCCGCTTCGCGGACTGGCAACGACCGAAAACCAGAACCGCTCCTTCCAGCTTCCGTTGCTTGGCGATTTCGAGGCGACCATTGCGCAGCTCAACGCCAAAAGCCGTCGCAAGAAA
Source organism: Neorhizobium sp. R1-B (assembly GCF_004368875.1). Taxonomy (NCBI): domain Bacteria; kingdom Pseudomonadati; phylum Pseudomonadota; class Alphaproteobacteria; order Hyphomicrobiales; family Rhizobiaceae; genus Neorhizobium; species Neorhizobium sp. R1-B. The sequence continues at coordinate 199,692 of NZ_SOEM01000002.1, read as the reverse complement.
TTCCGCTCCTCAACCCGCAAGCTCGAGGCAATCGGCGGGTATGATTACGTCTGCCCCGAAAGCCGCGCCGAAAAGCATGCGCTCCTCGATCTCTTCTTCCAACAGAAGGGCGAGCGGCTTGCACAGCTTGGTCTGCCGGATGTGTTCCAGCCGGACGATATCCGGCAATTCTTCCACTGGCTGCTGGACGTGCCGACCGAAGGTTTCGACACTCCGCTCCGCCTTTTCGCCATCCGCCTGCGCGGCGAACATCAAGGCCATGTCGCCGCGATCGCCGGTCTCTCCCGCAAGGGCGGCCACGTCATCTGCCAGTTCAGTTCCATCGACGAAAGCGTCTGCCCCGAAGCCAGCCCTGGCGAACTGCTGTTCTGGCTGACCATCGAACAATCCTGCCGCGAGGGCGCCGCAGTCTTCGATTTCGGCGTCGGTGATCAGCCTTACAAGCGAAACTGGTGCACGCAGGAAACCGTCCAGCACGACATCCTGCTGCCACTGACTTGGAAGGGATTGCTGCTGCGTCCGCTGATGATGGGATTGACCAGGGGCAAGGCGATGATCAAACGCAATCCCCACCTCTACTCCCTGGTTCAGCGCTGGCGAGCAGGGCATAGCCCGAAAGGGCCAGCGCCCGCCTCGGAAGCGGAATGACCAATCAGGCCGCGCGGCGGCGACCGCGCCGCGGCGAATGCAGGTCCCCCGCTTCGCTCATGACCAACAGGTGCCGATAGCCGGCCATCTCGAAATCAGTGACGAGTTTCGCCACCTCGTCGTCCTTGAAGCCCGGAACCGAGAGAATGATATCCGCAGTCTCATCGCCCGCCAGACGCGAAATGCCGGAAATCTCGGCAGGCCCGCATTCGACCAGCACCAGATCATAGGCGTCGGCCAGCGCATCGATGATCATCGTCAACCGATCGGCGCCGCGCATGGCCTTGCCCGGATCGGAAGCGCCATGTGGTATGATGTGGGCATCGGAGAGACGATCCCGGTGGATCGCGTCGCCGAACGCGGTCTCGCCGCAGAGCAGATCGGTAATGCCCGGTAGTTTCGGATTTTCAGCCATCAGGCGCGTTGGGCAGGCGGAACCGGTCATATCAATCAGCGCCACGGTCCGCCCATGTTCGGCAATCTCGCGGGCCAGCATCACGGTTGCCGTCGAACCTTCGTCACCGCGCGGTGAAATGGCGATCGCCACCGGAACATCGTGACGTTCAAGATAGTGGGCAACCGAACCGATCGTGAAGCCTTCGTCCTTGGCTTCGACCTGCTCCACCCGCTCCTCTGCCGTCGGAAAGACGAATCTTTCCGAGACCTTGGCGCGTGCCTTGGCCGCGGCCTCGCGCACGTCGAAACGGGCGGCTTCGGCCTGCATCTGATGCACCGGCAAGGGGGAATCGGCGGGAGCGACGGCTGCGGGAACCGGTGCCGGCAAGGTTTTCGCCTCACGGTCAAACTCGACATCGCCCACACCGGAAGGCCGGAGCGCGCGGCCGCTGAAGAGCTCGATGATCATGACGATCAGGCATCCGAAAATGAACGTCGCGAGCGACACCACGGTTACGATCGGAATGATTTTCGGAAAATAAGGTTCGGACGGCTCCACAGCGCGGGAAACGATGCGCGCGTCGGCCGGGCTCGCATTGCTGTCGAGACGCGATGTCGCCTCGCGGAAACGGGCGAGATAGGTTTCGAGAAGCTGGCGCTGGGCGGTGGCCTCACGCTCAAGTGCCCGCAGCCCGACCTCCTCCTCTCCGGACTTGGCCGAATCTGCCTTGAGGCCGTTCAGCTGCGTCATCAACTGACGCTCACGCAGCCGCGCCACCTCCGCATCGTTTTCAAGACTGGCAAGTATCTTCTTGGTTTCACTGTCGATCTGCTGGCGAATGCCACCCAGCTGGGCGCGCAGGCCTTTCAGCCGCGGATGGCCCTCCAGCAATTGGGTGGATTGGTCGGATATCTGGGCCTGCAGATTGGCTTCAGCTTCCTTCAGGCGCTGGATGACCTGCGATCCGACGACGTCGGTCAGCGTATCGGATGCCCGCCCCGCTTTCAGCGCCGCGCGAACGTTTTCAGCCCGCGCTTCGGCATTGGCCCGCTCGGCCCGGACACGGGCGAGCTCGGTTGAAATGTCGTTGAGTTGCTGGGTGGAGAAGCTATTGGTTTCGGTCGTCTGGAAAAGGCCGTTGGAGGAGCGGTAGTCCGCGACTTTCTTCTCCGCCTCCTGAACCTTGCCGGTCAGCCGGACGATTTCCGGTTCGAGCCACCTTGCGGTCTCGGAATGGGTGTCCAGCTTTGCGCCGCTCTGAATCTCGAGATAGACCTCCGCCATCCTGTTGGGAATGTCGGCGGCGAGCTTCTGATCATGCGAGGAAAACTCGATCGCGATGACGCGGGAGTTTTCGACGGGATAGACCTGCAGCTTTTCGCGAAATTCCTGGATGACCCGGTCCTCGGCCTCGAGCGTCATCGGATCCTGTTTGAGGCCGATCAGAACCAGGGGATCGGGCAGCAGGGACTGGGCCGCCGGATCGAATTCCTTCAACTGCGCCAGCTTCAGCTCGCGGACCACGCGCTTGATGAGATCGCTCGACTGCAGGAGCTGCGCCTGGCTGGTGACGTTCAGCGAGTCGAGAACCGGATCGTTCGCCTGCGGCGCGCCCTCTCCTCCCGACAGGTTTGGCGAACGAGATTCTATGAGGAGCCGCGTCTCGCCTTTGTAGCTCGGCTTCATCAGGCTCGCCCCGACAAGAGCGACGGCAGCGGCTATGACGGTGGCGCCGATGATCCTGGCTTTGCGTTCCCATACGGCCGCGATAATCCGCCCGAGATCGATATCCACGTCCTGATTGCTGCCGTTTACGCCTGACATGATACGCTCCAACTACCGGTTTGGGCGGATGGTAAAGGATCATGGTAACGCGAGGGTTAATGGCGGTCCGGGCGACCGTTGCTCGTTAACGCTCGCGAAATTGCGCCGTTCTTTACCGGGCATTAACCCTAACAGACCGATAACGGACGCAATGGTATGAACAGCCGGAGCCCGGAACGCGAAAATGTCCTTCGCCCCCATCAGACACGTGACGGTCAAACACGTGCTTGTGCTCGCACTTGGCGTGGCAGCGACGGCACTGGCCGGCTGCACAAGCTACGCCCCGGCACCGAAAAGTTTTCAGGAGGCGACGATCCAGCCGTATCGGCTCGACAGCGGCGACCGGCTGCGCATCAGCGTCTTTGAGCAGCCGGGCCTGTCGAATTCCTATACGGTCGACCAGGCTGGCTACGTAGCCTTCCCGCTGATCGGACAGGTCGCGGCCCGCGGCCAGACCTTGCCTGCGCTGGAGGGCGCAATCGCGTCCCGCCTGAAGCAAGGCTATCTGCGCGACCCCGACGTCACGATTGAGGTTGACCGTTATCGTCCCGTCTTCGTGATGGGCGAAGTGGGGCGGCCGGGGCAATATTCATATGTGCCCGGCATGACGGCCCAGAACGCCGTTGCAATCGCCGGAGGCTTCACCTCGCGCGGCAACCAGCGGGATGTGGATGTCACCCGCAAGATCAACGGACAGGTGATTACCGGCCGAACGACGATTGCCGCTCCGGTGCTGGCTGGCGATACGATCTACGTCCGCGAGCGGCTCTTCTGACGAACCAATGACGGAGAGCGCTCCCCTGCGGATACTCCATTGTTTCCGGTCTCCCGTCGGCGGGATCTTCCGCCATGTGCGCGATCTCGTCGAAGAACACCGGGCACTCGGCCACGAGGTCGGCATACTCTGCGACAGCTCGACCGGCGGTGCGCATGAGGACCGCCTCTTCGACAGCATAAGGCCGCAGCTTTCGCTCGGCCTGATCCGCATTCCGATGCGTCGCGCGATCGTTCCGTCGGATCTCGTGGCCATCTACAAGAGTTACAAGCACATCAGGAGCTTGCAGCCGGATATACTGCATGGGCATGGTGCCAAAGGCGGCGCCATTGCCCGGCTGATCGGCTCAGCACTGCGGGTAAACAGGTATCGCGTAGCCCGCCTCTATTCGCCGCATGGCGGCAGCCTGCATTTCGACCGGAACACCTTGTCTGGTCAGGTGGTGCTGCGGCTGGAACGTTTTCAGGAGCATTTTGGAGACGCGCTTGTCTTCGTCTGTGACTACGAAAGGCGGGCCTACGAGAGGAAAGTCGGCAAGCCGCGCAAAATATCGCGGGTGATCTACAACGGCATCAGGGACGCTGAATTCGAATCGGTCGAAACGGAACCGGCCGCCCCGAATTTCCTCTATATCGGCATGCTTCGCGACCTGAAGGGACCGGATGTCTTCATCGATGCCTTCGCCCGCACGGAACGGGCCGTCGGACGCCCCCTGTCTGCCCTCATGGTCGGCGACGGACCCGACCGGGACCGCTACGCGGCGATGATGGCCGAGCGAGGGCTCGCACGGCGTATCTTGATGCGGCCGGCCATGCCGGCTCGCGAGGCCTTCGCATTGGCGAAGGTCGTCGTCGTCCCCTCGCGTGCCGAGGCGATGCCCTATATCGTGCTGGAGGCCTTGGCGGCCGGCAAAGCCGTGATTGCCTCGCGCGTCGGCGGAATTCCGGAAGTACTGGGACACGCAAGTGCCGCGCTCGCCCAACCCGGAGACGCGGAGGATCTCTCCCGCGTCATGAGAGAGGCGATCGCCACGCCCGATTGGCGGGAGCACGTCATGCCAAAGCCGGACGCCTTCAAGGCAGTCTTTTCCGCCTCCGTCATGGCCCGGGAGATGCTCGGCCTGTACCATAATCTGCTGGGCTCGGACGCTTTGGCAGACCGGCGCTAAAGGCTTCCTTCACCTCTTTTTGCTAGGTCCTTTTTCAGTGCCTCCGTCTTCCTTAGACCGGAGGCGAAAAGGATTGGGCCATGAACAAGCCGAGCAAGTCCGAACAGTTCGACGTCGATAACCTTCGCAGGAAGGTTTCGGAAATCCGTTCCAGCGAAAAAACGCGCGCCGCGGAGGAAGCAACCGTCCTCAATCCGCTCGCCCGGCAGATTGCAGAGCAGTTCCGCAACGACAGCACCTCTCCGGCCATGCTCATCGGCCAGTTCCGCCTGTTCGAGCTGGCAGCAATGCTCGCGATCGGCCTGCTCGTCGGAGCGTTAATGGCTCCCACCGATGCCAGTGGCTTCCTCGCCCGCTTCGCCCTGATCGCCACCGGCGCGACCGTCACCGTTCTATTGCTGCAGCTTGCGGATGCCTATCAGATCCCGTCACTGCGCGGCGCCAGCCGCACGGCCAGGCGTGTTTTCGTCGGCTGGACGATCGGCTTTACGCTGACGGCGGCTGCCCTTCACGTGGCGGAAACGGAGCCCTATTCCGTTGCTGCTCTCCTCGTCTGGTTCGCAACCGGCACCAGTTTCCTGCTTCTGGAGCGAAGGCTTACCGCCTTCGCCATCCGCAACTGGGCGCGCAACGGCGTCATGGAGCGGCGTGCCGTCATTGTCGGCGGCGGGGAGCCGGCAAAGCAGCTCGTGCGCCAGCTGGAACAGCAGCCAGACAACGATATCCGCATCTGCGGCATTTTCGATGACCGAAACAGCGAGCGCTCTCCAACTGTCGTGGCCGGTTATCCGAAGCTCGGCACCTTCGCGGAACTGGTCGAATTCGCCCGTCTTGCGCGTATCGACATGCTGATCATCGCGCTACCCGCGACCGCCGAGCAACGCATCCTCCAGCTTTTGCGCAAGCTCTGGGTCCTGCCGGTCGACATCCGGCTTGCCGCCCATGCAAACCGCCTGCGCTTCCGCCCGCGCTCCTACTCCCATGTGGGCGCGGTGCCGATGTTCGACATCTTCGACAAGCCGATCCGCGATTGGGATTCGGTTGCCAAGCGGGTCTTCGACATCCTGTTTTCGCTGGTCGCGATCAGCCTGCTCTGGCCGGTCATGCTCATCGCGGCAATTGCCGTGAAGGCAACGTCCAAAGGACCTGTACTCTTTCGGCAAAAGCGCCACGGCTTCAACAATGAGGTGATCCAGGTCCTGAAATTCCGCTCGATGTACACCAATATGAGTGATCAGAGTGCGATTAGGGCGGTCACCAAGGGCGACCCTCGCGTGACGCCAGTCGGGCGCTTCCTTCGGAAATCCTCGATCGACGAACTGCCGCAGCTCTTCAACGTCCTGCGCGGCGAACTCTCCCTCGTCGGGCCGCGCCCGCACGCGGTGAGTGCCCAAACCGGCGAGCGCAAATATGTGGACGTAGTCGAGAGCTATTTTGCCCGCCATCGCGTCAAACCGGGCGTTACCGGCTGGGCGCAGATCAACGGACTGCGCGGCGAATTGGACAGCGACGAGAAGATCCGCGCCCGCACAGCCTACGACCTCGATTACATCGAGAACTGGTCCCTGCTCTTCGACCTGAAGATCCTGTTCCTGACGCCGGTCCGGTTGCTTAACACGGACAATGCCTATTGAACGCCATTGCCAACGATCATCCGGCCCTCGGTTATCCGCGCCATTTTGACAGCCGGCTCGCCGCCCTGAGGCTTGCCGGCACCGGCCTGATTGCGTTCGGCGTCTTTCTATCCGGTTTCGTGATTTCGGAGCCCGCCCCCTATGAACTGATCATGGTGATCCAGATCGGCATCTGGTTCCTGATCGGTCTGACGATATCGCGTACCGTCGCACCGCTTCTCGTCTTGCTGCTGGCCTTCAACCTCAGCGGTCTGACGTCCATGTTCGTGATGAAGGACATGAGCGGGGCGCCGATGTATTTCGCGGTCTCGATCTTTCTGGCGCTCAGTTCGGTCTTTTATGCCGCCGTCATCGAAAGCGACCACCGGCGGCTGAACCTTATCTTCAAGGCCTGGGTGACCGCCGCGATCATTACCTCGCTGCTCGGTATCCTCGGCTATTTCAATGCGTTTCCAGGCGCGCATGTCTTCACCCGCTACAATCGCGCCATGGGCGCCTTCCAGGATCCCAACGTCTTTGGCCCATATCTCGTCGCGCCGCTGCTCTATCTTCTCTATCGGATGCTGACCGGCCGGCTCATTCAGGCGCCGCTCCTGATCCTCGGAATTCTAATCCTGGCCCTCGGGATCTTTCTTTCCTTTTCGCGGGCAGCCTGGGGGCTGCTTCTCTTTGCCGGCGCCGCGCTCGTCATCGTTATGCTGCTGAAGGAACGCACAGCGGCCTTCCGATTGAAGATCCTGGCCATTGCTGTGGGCGCAGTCGTCTTTCTCGCCCTCACGCTGGCAATTGCGCTTCAGTTCGAACAGGTCTACGACCTCTTCATGAACCGGGCAAAACTGGTTCAGGAATATGACGGTGCGCGTCTCGGGCGCTTCGAGCGTCACAAGATCGGCTTCCTGATGGCCATGGAACGGCCGCTCGGGCTCGGGCCGATGGCGTTCGGAAAGATGTTCGGCGAAGACGAACATAACATCTGGCTGAAGACGCTCACCACCTACGGCTGGCTCGGTGCCGTCACCTATCAGGTCATGATCTGGTCGACGCTCTGGTTCGGCTTCCGCTATATGCTGCGCGAACGTCCCTGGCAGCCTTATCTGATGATCGCCTGGGTCATGATCCTCGGCCATGCGATCATCGGCAACGTCATCGACACCGACCACTGGCGGCACTTCTACCTGCTGCTCGGTATCGTCTGGGGCTGCGCGGCACTCGAACATCGGTTTCGTCGCATAGGATCGTCCCTACGCCCCGCGAGCACTTGACTTGGGCTCCCGCCGCGCCAAATTGTTCCCATGCTGACAGCTTCTCAACTGCGTGCTGCACGCGCCATGACGGGGATAACGGTGGAGGAACTTGCCGCCGCTTCCGGTCTTTCAAAATCCGTGATCGAGGAAGCAGAGGCGGCCCAGGTCTTCGCAGGCTCCGATGTCACCGAGCGCCTGCGCACCATCTTCGAATCAAGAGGCATTCTCTTTCTCGGTGCCGGTGAAGGCGACGATGCCGGCGCCGGTCCCGGAGTCAGGCTGCGCCAGAAGTCCCACGACGAAGGCATCCGGCCGCAGAACCTGAACGCGGCAAACGACGACTGAAGCCGCCCTACAACGACGATACGTCGGTTGGGCAATTGCGGTCCCGGCATCTCACCTTTCCCCGGTAAAAAACGAGCCGCAACGCGAAGCTAATATCGCAAAAATTGCCGTTTCGACCGGTTACAATTTTTAACGATAAAAGCGCAAAATTCCCAGGAACAAAAATTCACCATGTGAGTTGACGTTCCAATAATTAAGGGGAAGCTGATGACAACGTATCTCAAAACGGATGAGATCGAGGACCGGGGCCTCAAGAAAGTCTGGAGCGTCGCGGAATTCGCCAAGCGCTACCGACTGGACCGAGAAGAGGAAGCCCGCCTTTTGAAACTACTTGGGCCTTTCGCCTCTCAGCAAGAACTGCTGATGAATGCAAGCCGGGCGCCGCGCTTCAGATAGGCTTTCCGACTGTTCTTCCCATCAATTGAACCGGCTCGGTTCGACGCCTGAAACCCGAGCGGATGTAGTTCGATCTTTCGCCCCATACTTTTCCATCCAGCGGAACCTTTACCCTCCTCCCGTCGTTCGCCAAGCGTGACCAGTTCGCGCCGCAGTGCGCAAGGAGGAACAAGATGATGAAAATGTTGTCGAGTACGGGGCTGATCGCAGCCCTTTCGTTTGGCGCCCTTGGCGCCCTCCCTACGTCCGTTTCCGCGCAGGATCTCGAGCTTCGTCTCGGACCGGACGGCGTCCGGCCGGTTATTCGGGACAGAGACCGCGAATATCGCCGCGGCTGCAGCCCCGGCGAAGCACGGGCCGCAGCCCGCGACGAAGGCTTCCGTCGTCCGGAAGTTATCCGCGTGACCGACCGAAGCGTGACAGTGGAGGGCATGACCCGCAACGGTCGGGATCGCATCCGCTTCGCCAATCGACCGGGATGCCCCGAGATTTAATCGGCCAGCAAAAATGGAGATACGAAAGCCCTGCTTCGGCGGGGCTTTTTCCGTGGTAAGTCCGCTCAATCAGGCAATGGGGGAGAGGTAAATGGTCGGGGCGACTGGACTTGAACCAGCGACCCCTTGACCCCCAGTCAAGTGCGCTACCGGGCTGCGCTACGCCCCGACCAGCTTCTGAACGAAGCATGCCTTCCTTACTGACATGCCACTGTCGGCGCAAGAGAAAAATCCGCCAAAAACAAATCTGTTCAACCTGCAGGAAAGACCGGCATGACCCGCCCTGCCGATCCGGCAGGGCGGGCCCTTGTCGAGATCACGAATACGGCGAATAGCACTGACGGCGCGGGCCGCCGTAAGGCTGGTAGGTATTGTCGTAGGCCCTGTAGGATCGGTAGCGAGAGTAGCACCAGTTCACGTGGGCATTGCCTCCGACATACCGGCGGGGTGTGACGTAACGCGGCTGCGCCAAAGCTCCGCCGATGATGGCGCCGGCGGCAAGACCACCGATGATCGCACCGACATTAGAATCGCGGTGGCGGCGATAATAGCGATCCCGGTAGTAGCTATCCCGATAGTAGCGATCACGATAATAGCGCCGCGGACCGCCGTCCCGGTACCGCCAATAGCGGCGGCTCTCCAAGCGGGGGCTCAAAGCGTTCTCGCTCCACTGGACGGTTTGGATCGCCTGCGGGGCTTCGATTTTCGGCGCGCCGACCGTTGGAAAGGCCTGGGCCGGCGCAATGCCGCTCAAGGCTGTAATCAAGGACAGCGCGACGACGGCAAGTTTCTTCCTCATAATTCACCTCCTTTGATCCTGTGGAGGAAATGATCCTCCTTTTCGTATGAACAAAGGGTGAATGGTAAATTTGAGGTAACGTTCCCCGGTCGAGAAAAATTGAGAACCCGCTTATCGGACCTGGTCAAGCAACCGCTTGCATTCCAGAAGGTCGAACAGCGCCTCCTGGAGCAGCGCCCTATCTTCCTTGCCGACACTCGACTTGCCGATCGACACCTCGGGCAGATCATCCTCATGAGAGGAGCCGAAACCGAAGAAACGTCCGCTTGGCTTTACCTTGGGCCGTCCTACGACCTGGTCCTCTTCCGAGGCGCTGATCTTCGGCTCGACATGCTTCTCGCTGTTTGCCGCCATGATTGCTTCCATGGTGGCAAGATCGCCCGAAGCGATTGCGGCGACAAACTTGTTGCCGTTGGTCTTCAGGAGCTTCTGGACGCCCTTGATCGTATACCCATGGTCGTAGAGAAGGTGTCGGATACCCTTTAGCAGATCGACGTCTTCCGGACGATAATAGCGGCGTCCGCCCCCGCGCTTCATTGGCCTGATCTGCGGAAAACGCGTCTCCCAGAAGCGCAGCACATGCTGAGGCAGGTCGAGATCATCGGCGACCTCGCTGATCGTACGAAAGGCATCCGGGCTCTTATCCAAGATCAGTCTCCAACAGCAGCCTGCCGACACCGCGGAGGGCGGCGGCCTTTCACTCATATGGAATTATGCGACGAATCGAACATATCTCAACGGTTTGCGCCGAAAGATTCAAGCATGTTCACAGGATTGGAATGATTGCAGCCGGGGCGGCTCGCATCAGGCAACGGGGCTTGGCGGTTTCTGCTTGGCCTTGCGCGCCGTGTGAGCCTTGAGAATGCGCTGCTTCAGGACGTTCGACGCCTTGAAGGTCATGACACGGCGCGGAGAGATCGGCACTTCCTCGCCGGTCTTCGGATTGCGACCAATACGCTCGTTCTTCGCCCGCACCTGGAACGTGGCAAACGACGAAAGCTTGACCATTTCGCCGCGCACGATGGCGTTGCAAATCTCATCGATGACGGTTTCGACAAGTTCGGCCGACTCCGTTCGGGATAGCCCGACCTTGCGGAATACCGACTCTGCCAGATCCGCGCGTGTTACTGTCTTGCCGGCCATGATCCCCGCCCAATTTTCGAAATTGATCTTGTCAAAGCCGATAGAGAGTATTTTGCTTGAGCGCGAGGGTCAAGCACCTGTGCGCAATGACATATTTGCGTTTCCGCTCAAATTACGCCTCACCAGCGAAGAAGGAGCGCACCCCAGGTGAAGCCGCCGCCCATGGCCTCGAGCATGACCAGGTCGCCCTGTTTGATCCGTCCGTCGCCTGCGGCCACCGAAAGCGCCAGCGGAATCGAAGCCGCCGACGTGTTGCCATGCAAGTCGACCGTCACAACGACCTTTTCGGGCGGGATTCCGAGCTTCTTGGCCGAACCGTCGATAATGCGCCGGTTGGCCTGGTGCGGCACCAGCCAGTCCAGATCTTCCGCGGTCGTGCCCGTTGCAGCGAAGGCGGCTTCGATCACGTCGGTGATCATCCCGACTGCGTGCTTGAAGACCTCGCGGCCCTCCATCCGCAGATGGCCGACGGTTCCGGTGGTGGACGGCCCACCGTCGACATAGAGCTTTTCCTTATGGGTGCCGTCAGAACGAAGATGCGCGGTCAAAACGCCTCGGTCGGCGATCGTCCCCTCGCTCTCCTGCCCCTCCAGCACAAGCGCGCCAGCGCCGTCGCCGAAGAGAACGCAGGTGGTGCGGTCTTTCCAGTCGAGAATCCGGGAAAAGGTCTCCGCGCCAATCACCAGCACACGCTTGGCCATGCCGCCGCGAATATGCATGTCTGCAGTCGCCACTGCATAAACGAAGCCGGAGCAGACAGCCTGCATATCGAAGGCATAACCATGTGTCATGCCGAGGCGATTTTGGATGTTCACCGCGGTCGCCGGAAAGGTGTTGTCAGGCGTCGAGGTGGCGACCAATACCAGATCGATATCGTCCGGGGTCAACCCGGCATTGGCGAGCGCGGCGCGAGCGGCTTGCTCACCAAGCGACGCCGTCGTCTCCCCCTCGCCTGCGATGTAACGTTGGCGGATGCCGGTGCGCTGGACGATCCATTCATCGGATGTTTCGACGATGCTTTCCAGCTCTTTGTTAGGCACTACCCGCTTCGGCAGAGCTGCCCCGTAACCGCGAACCACTGAACGGATCATTCTCTTTCACATCCTGTCGTCATGCTGCTTCGGGGCCAGCAGGCGGCTGGCGGCGGGCATGATAAACCTTCAAATCCTGTACAATCTTGGCGTTCAGGTCGTTACGCGCCATGTCGTAGCCGACATCGATCGCGGCCGCGAAACCGTCGGCATTGGTGCCCCCATGGCTCTTAATGACGATGCCGTTCAAACCAAGGAAAACCCCGCCATTGACCCTGTTCGGGTCCATTTTCTCGCGCAGCCGGTCGAACGCGCTTTTGGCGAGCAGATAGCCGATCTTGGCAAAGATGGTCCGCGACATGGCTTCACGGAGAAGCGTCGCGATCTGCCGCGCCGTTCCCTCCGCCGTCTTCAAGGCGATGTTGCCGGTGAAGCCCTCGGTCACCACCACGTCCACGGTACCCTTGCCGATGTCATCGCCCTCCACGAAGCCGTGATAAGCGATGGTGGGCAGATTGGCTTCGCGGATCAGCCGTCCGGCCTCCCTCACCTCTTCCTGGCCTTTCACCTCCTCAACGCCGACATTGAGAAGGCCGACGGTCGGCCGGTCCACCTCAAAGAGCGCGCGGGCCATGGCACCGCCCATCAGGGCGAAATCGAGGAGCTGCTGCGAATCGGCACCGATCGTCGCGCCGATATCCAACACGATGCTTTCGCCCTTTAACGTCGGCCAGATGCCGGCGATCGCCGGGCGCTCGATATTGGCCATGGTGCGCAGACAGAATTTTGCCATGGCCATCAGCGCACCGGTATTGCCGGCGGAAACCGCGACATCGGCCTCGCCGAGCTTCACCGCCTCGATCGAACGCCACATGGTCGAGACATAACGGCCACGGCGCAACGCCTGGCTCGGTTTCTCCTCCATGCTGACGGCAAGTTCGCACTCATGAAAGACCGATTTATCGCGCAGCTTTGGGTATTTGGCCAGCCACGGCTCACATTCGGCCTTCAGCCCATAGATGAGGAACGTCACATCCGGATGGCGATCCAGCGCCTTGGCGGCGCCGGGAATGACGACCTCGGGCCCAAAATCGCCACCCATGGCGTCAAGAGAAATTCTGACCACGCGTTCCTGATCCTTATCCTTCGCCGTGCACATGATCCAATTACAGGTCATGCGCCGGTTCTAGCGTCTTCTGTGGCCTTGCTCCTGCGCGGCGCTGCCGGCGAATTCGTGGCCAAAATATAGTTTTTGTCGCTGCTTACAACGGCCGTCAGTCCTTTTTCCAGTCTTTCAGGGCAGCAAAGGGATTCGGGCGGCCCGACGTCCCGTCTTCATCGCCTTCCAAATGGGTGGCAAATTCGACACCGGCCTTGCGCGGATAAGGATCGATGGCAAGGGCCGCAAATTCGGCAACGGCCACGCCGGCGTCTATGGTGTCGCCGGCAAATGTTTCCGGGAGGTCTGGCCCTTCCGGATCCAGTACCATCTCGGCTGCCTCGTTCGTAACGATCCGGGCAAGCTTGGAACCCTCCGGCACGAATATCTGCTCGAAATCCTCATCGATCTTCGATTCGACCGGATCGAGCGTCACGACGCAGGACTGCACGATATCTGCCGTAACCCGCCCCTTCAGCCGAACACCGTCCTTTTTCCAGCGCGTAATCTGCAGGTCCGCTATCAACGATTTTACGGACACGACCTGCCAAAGCGTCGCCAGGTCGGCACATTCCCGTTCATTCGCCTCCAGATGCACGGTCACCGGATTGGCCGATATATGCCCTACCTTCACAGGATAGGAAAAGGGAGGCTTCCCGCCCCCGTCATGGATGTTCTTCATGCAACCTCACTTCCCCGGCAAAGGCAGAACGGCCTGCCCGCGGGAAATCTCATCTTCGGATACGCCGGCAAGTGCTGCTTCCGTCGCGATCATCCATCCTGCAAGCCCAAGCATTGCGGGTGCATCTGCCGTTTCCGGATAGATATTGCGCCGAAGCGCATCCGCAAGCTTTTCGGTGTCGCCTGCCTCGAGAGCGGCAGCATAGGTCTCGAGCCTTCCATAAAACATGCCCGCAAGCCTCTTCATGCGCTTGGGCACACCCTGGTCGCCGATTCCGAGTTCGCGGATGGAGTGGTCGATATCCAGGAAAAAGGCGTCGACAATTTCCTGGGCAAGCTCTTGTCCGCTTGCTTCGGACTTTGCGGTGCGGCGGAAGAACAGGATCATCACGATCGACAGCATCTCGAAACGGCCCATGACAGTGTCGGGCACGTCGAGGTCACTGTAGAAGAAAGGAATGCGCGCAGCCGAGGTCAAAGCGGCATATTGCCGATCAACGATCGCGCGGTTGTGGTTCTTCTTCTTGAAAAGCCTGAAAATCATCTGAATTCCCGTTATTTGCCTCCCCGAAGATCTCCGGCTGACGTCGGCCATGTTGCATGGAAACGAAAGCTGGTTTACCGAAGCAGGCACGAATTGCAATGCCGTTCCGCCGGTCAGCGAACGGGGTCGTGATCCTTTCGCCCCGCATAACGGCAAGGATCAGCCTGATGTCCCCGAATAGCCACAATGGTATGAACAGCAGGGACGGGTCGAGTTTTGGGGGATGCGGTTGAACAAGCGGGTTTTCGGGTACGAGATGACATTCTTGAGTAAGACCGCGACGGCGATTGTCGTCGCATCCATGACCGTGTCCGGCTGCACATCGATGCAGCTTGGCGATACCATGTACAACGGCTACGTCATCGACCAGCAGTCGCTGAACCTCATTCCTGAGGGGTCGAGCCGCGAACAGGTGCTGCTGACCATGGGTACGCCGTCGACGACGGCGACCTTCGATACCGAAGTGTTCTATTACATTTCCCAGAAGCGTGAACGCGCCGTGGCGTTCATGAAGCCCCGGCTGGTCGATCAGACCGTGCTGGCGATTTATTTCGACAAGAACGGCACGGTGGCCCGCAAGGCCAATTACACCATGCAGGACGGCAAGGTGTTCGACACCATTTCCCGGACGACGCCGACAGGCGGCCGCGATCTGACCTTCCTGCAGCAACTTCTTTCCGGCGGCGCTGGCGCTGCAGGCGCAGGTGCGGCAGCAGCGCGAAACCTCCTCGGCGCGGGCGGGCTCGGCAACCGCTAAGCGCCGGTCTTATCTATAGAAAAGGCCCGCGGGAGACGCTCCCGCGGGCCTTTTGTTTGTGAGACACGTTTTTTGTCAGGCGGGCTCTCAGCCGGCAAGAACCGCAAGCAGCAGAAGAGCTACGATGTTGGTGATCTTGATGGCCGGATTGACGGCAGGACCGGCTGTATCCTTGTAGGGATCGCCCACGGTGTCGCCGGTGACGGATGCCTTGTGCGCCTCCGACCCTTTGAGGTGCCGAGTGCCGTCCTTGTCCACGAAACCATCTTCGAAGCTCTTCTTGGCATTGTCCCAGGCACCACCGCCTGATGTCATCGAGATCGCCACGAAAAGGCCGTTGACGATCACCCCGAGCAGCGAGGCGCCAAGTGCTGCAAAGGCTGACGCCTTGTCGCCACCGGAGATCAGCAGAACGCCGAAATAGACGACGATCGGCGCGAGGACCGGCAACAGCGACGGAATGATCATCTCGCGGATCGCTGCCTTGGTCAGGATATCGACGGCCCTGCCATAATCCGGACGCTCCGTTCCCTGCATGATGCCCGGCTTGTTGCGGAACTGCATGCGCACTTCCTCAACGATGGAGCCGGCAGCGCGCCCGACGGCAGTCATCGCGATGCCGCCGAAGAGATAGGGGATAAGACCACCGAAGATCAGGCCCGCAACGACATACGGGTTTGAAAGATCGAAATTGATCTCGCCGACGCCGTTGAAATAGGGATACTGGGCGCTGTTGGCGACGAAATATTTCAGGTCGTTGGAATAGGCCGCGAAAAGCACCAGGGCGCCAAGGCCAGCCGAGCCGATGGCATAGCCCTTGGTGACCGCCTTGGTCGTGTTGCCGACCGCGTCGAGCGCATCGGTAGACTTGCGCACTTCCGGCGGCAGATGGGACATTTCGGCAATGCCGCCGGCATTGTCGGTGACGGGGCCGAAGGCGTCGAGCGCAACGATCATGCCGGCAAGGCCGAGCATGGCGGTAACCGCGATCCCGGTCCCGAACAGGCCGGCAAGCTGATAGGTCGCAATGATGCCGCCGACGATGACGATCGCAGGCAACGCGGTCGATTCGAGCGAGACGGCGAGCCCCTGAATGACGTTGGTGCCGTGACCGGTTACCGACGCCTGGGCGATGGAATTGACCGGGCGCTTGTTCGTACCCGTATAATATTCGGTGATGACCACGATCAGTGCCGTCACCACGAGGCCGAGAAGGCCGCAGATGAAGAGGTTTGTGCCGGTGATTTCCCGGCCGGCCACGGTACCGATCGTGCCCCAGCCGATGGTCAGCGAGGTGGCGGCGCCAAGCCCCAGGATCGACAGAAGCCCGGTGACAATCAAGCCCTTGTAAAGAGCGCCCATGATGGAGCCATTGGCGCCAAGCTTAACGAAGAAGGTGCCGATGATCGAGGTAACGATGCAGGCGCCGCAGATGGCCAGCGGATAGATCATCGCGGTTTCCAGCACCGGTGCGCCGGCAAAGAAGATTGCAGCGAGGACCATCGTGGCGACGACGGAAACGGCATAGGTTTCGAAAAGGTCGGCCGCCATGCCGGCGCAATCGCCGACATTGTCGCCGACATTGTCGGCAATCGTCGCGGGGTTGCGCGGATCGTCCTCCGGAATGCCCGCTTCGACCTTGCCGACCAGGTCGCCGCCGACATCGGCTCCTTTGGTGAAGATGCCGCCGCCGAGACGGGCAAAAATGGAGATCAGCGAAGCGCCGAAGCCGAGCGCCACAAGGGCGTCAATGACTTCGCGCGAGCCGCTCGGGTGCCCCAAGCCTGCGGTCAGCACCCAGTAATAGATGGAAACGCCGAGGAGAGCGAGACCCGCAACCAGCATGCCGGTGATGGCACCTGATTTGAAGGCGATGTCGAGACCGGCAGCGAGGCTCTGCGAGGAGGCCTGGGCGGTGCGGACGTTGGCGCGAACCGAGACATGCATGCCGATGAAGCCCGCGGCGCCTGAAAGCACGGCACCGATAATGAAGCCGAGCGCGGCGGTGCCGGATAGAAGCAGCCAGGCGAGAATGGTGACGACAACGCCGACCATGGCGATCGTCATGTATTGGCGCGTCAGATAGGCCTGTGCGCCTTCACGGATATAGCCGGCGATTTCCTGCATGCGCTGATTGCCCTGGTCGGCAGCCAGAACTGAACGCGTCGCCCAGGCGGCATAAATGATCGATAGCAGGCCGCAAACGATCACACCTAAAATTACGGTCATTCGCTTCTTCCTCTCCCTAAGCCCAGGCGGAACATTCCACCGGCCATGCACCCCACAACGTACCACCCTGTCCCCGGGACATTCTGGACCGTCGCTGTACTCCACGCGCATTCTCGCGCAAACGACCGAATCCCCTCCCAAGAATCCAGGGTCGATCACGCGGAGGCGAGATTGCGGTGGACTTGAATTGGCGTCAAGCCCCGAGAGGGCAAGTCTCTAGGCGGATTTTGCGGAAGTGGATTTCAGCATCAAGGCCAGCACGAGAACCAGGCAGACAATGGCAACTGGCCAGATGATCAGGTTCATGAACGACCACCCATAGGCCGTGAATATCTTGCCGGACGAGAAGGAGGAGAGAGCGACCGCGGTGAAGAGGATGATGTCATGGAACCCCTGCACCTTATCGGCCTCATGGGGCCGATAGCTCGAAGCGACGATTGCCGTCGATCCGATGAAACCGAAATTCCAGCCGATGCCGAGCAGCACCAAGGCTCCCCAGAAATTCCAGAGCTCAATGCCCATATGCGCGATGACCGCACAGCCCATCAGTATGACGAAGCCGGCAGCCACAATCTTTTCCACGCCGAAGCGGGAAATCAGCATGCCGGTGAAGAAACTTGGAGCGAACATGGCAAGCACATGCCACTGGATACCAAGCGTCGCCATCTCGGTCGGGAAGCCGCAACCGATGACCATCGCCAGCGGCGCGCCCGTCATCATGAATGTCATCAGCGCATAGCTGCTGATGCCGCAGATCATGCCGGTCAGGAATCGTTGGCTAGTGACAATTTCAGACAGCGGGCGAGCCGGCATGGTTGCCGTCGAGTTGGAGGTCATTGCCGGCAGTCTGAGCGGCAGGAGCATCAGAACCGCAATGAGGAACAGGGGTATGATCGCGATGAAGGCACCGGCAAAAAGCACCGGCGCCGCCAGGTCCTTTGTCCAGATGGCCAGCTGCGGGCCGAGGATGGCCGAAACGATCCCGGCCGCGAGAATCCAGGAAATTGCCTTCGGCTTGTAGAAGGAGGGCGAAGCGTCTGCAGCGGCAAAGCGGATCTTCTGCGTGGCGCCGCCACAAAGGCCCATCAGCAGCATCCCGAGCGCAAAAAGCCAGAAGTTCGATTGAAACAGCGCGACCGCGCCAATGCCGGCGCCAACCGCGCCGAGAACAGCTCCGAGCATGAAACTCTGTTTGCGGCCCAAAAAACGGGACGCAACGGCAATGGCGACGGCACCGACTGCCATGCCGATATTGAAACCGGTGAGAGGAGCCGTCGCCAGCGACTTGTCGTCGCTCAGCAGCTGGTAACCGACCAGGCCGCCCAGCGAAAAGACCACCGGCGGCGCCGATCCCAGGATTGCCTGGGCCGCGGCAAGCAAGGCGACACTGCGACGGGCCGTGCGCAACTGTGTCTGAAGTCCGTCCACCACGCCGTCCATGCCGCTATCCTTCGCTTACTTCTTGGTGTCGCCACGCACCTGCTTGGCGATGCGGTCGAGAACCGCGTTGACGATCCGCGGTTCTTCCTCCGCGAAGAAGGCACGCGCGATCTCGACATACTCTGTCACGATGACCGCGACCGGCACGTCTTTGCGCTCGAGGATCTCGAAGGTGCCCGCACGCAGAATGGCGCGCAGCGTCGAATCGAGGCGGGAGAGCGGCCAGTCCTCCTGGAGCGACGAACGGATCAGCGGATCGATCTTCACCTGGTCGCGGACGACGCCTGCGACGATCGAGCGGAACCAGGACGGGTCGGCCTTCAGATACGTGTCGCCGTCCAGTTCCTGGCCGAGCCGGTGCGCCTCATATTCGGCCACGACTTCGAGAACGCCCGTGCCGCCGATATCCATCTGGTAAAGCGCCTGCACGGCCGCGAGACGGGCCGCGCCCCGCTGGTTGGCCGGCTTCACCGGATGTTCGTCTTCCTTCGCCATAAATTCAACCACCATTCAGCTTTTCGCGCAGCGCGATCATGCTCAGCGCCGCACGCGCGGCAAAGCCGCCCTTGTCCTTGTCCGCCCGGCGCGCACGCGCCCAGGCCTGGTCGTCGTTCTCGACCGTCAGAATGCCGTTGCCGATCGCCAGCGATTCCGAAACCGCAAGATCCATGAGAGCCCGAGAAGACTCGTTTGCAACGATGTCGAAATGATAGGTCTCGCCGCGAATGACCATGCCGAGCGCAACGAAGCCATGGTACTCCGTACCGCCCTCTTCCGCCGCATCGAGCGCCATGGCGATTGCCGGCGGAATTTCGAGCGCGCCGGGTACGGTGACAACGTCATAGGTCGCACCGGCTTCTTTGAGGGCATGGGTCGCGCCGTCGAGGAGCGCATCGGCCATGTCATCGTAGAAACGTGCCTCGACGATCAGGATGTGTGGAGCGGTTTCACGCGACATGGTTCACCTTCATGATATCGGGCCGGTTGAGATCTGGCTTCGGCAGGCCGCGGTCAAAACACGCGACGGACAGAATGGCAAGCGAATTTAGCTGATCGCAGGGATGCGAATCAGGAATATCTCCTTCGGCGGCGTTGTGGAAGCGGCCGCTTTTGATCCACCGGAGTTCGCGACAATGATTCCGACCATCGAAACCGAACGACTGATCCTTCGCCCGCATCGGCTCGACGAATTCGAAGCCTATGCCGCTTTCTGGGCTGATCCCGACGTGGTTCGCTTCATCACCGGCGTCCCCTCGACACGCGAAAACAGCTGGGGGCGAATGTTGCGGGTCACCGGCATGTGGCATCTGTTGGGATTCGGCTTTCTGGCAATCGAGGAAAAAGGCACCGGCCGCTTCCTCGGCGAGGCCGGTTTTCAGGACATGCGCCGAGACTTTCAGCCGACGATTGAGGGGACATTGGAGACCGGATGGGCGCTCATTCCTTCCGTACATGGCCTTGGCTACGCAACTGAAGCTGCCGGCGCCATGGTCGAGTGGGGTGCGGCACACTTTCCGGATATGGAGATGACCTGCATCATCAGCCCCGAGAACGGCGCATCGCTTCGGGTTGCCGCCAAGCTGGGTTTCCGCGAAATCGCAAGGGCCGACTATCACGGACCAATCGTGGTAATGTCGCGCCACTGAACCGACGCTTCCATAGTGTTAATTCTGGCACTTTTCTTCTATTAGTCAGTTTTCATATATAATGAACCAGACAAGCGGGAAGATGGACGGCCTCGTGAATCAGAATCCTTTTCCAGCCAACCGCGTGGACGACCTGATCTTGCAGATGTCCATGGCGCGCGGCATCGACGGGATCATAACAGTGCTGCGTCAGTCCGCCCGCGACTTGATCGGTGCCGATGGCGTGAGCTTCGTCCTTCGGGAAAACGACAGGTGCTACTATGCCGATGACGACGCAGTCGCGCCGCTCTGGAATGACCGACGCCTCCCATCGGAAAGCTGCATTTCCGGCTGGGCCATGAAACATGGCGAACTGGTCGTCATCGAAGATATCGCTCGGGACGACAGGATCCCACACGCCGCCTATCAGGGCACCTTCGTTAAAAGTCTGGTTGTGGTTCCGGTACGGAAGGAAGATCCGGTTGGCGCAATCGAAGCCTATTGGGCCAAGGCGGAGCGCCCCTCGGAAGAGTCCGTCCGCCTTTTGCAGCGGATAGCCAATAGCGCCGCCGTCGCGATGACCAATGTTGCGCTGATCAACGCTCTTGCTGCCGCAAAGGAGGAAGCTGCACGCGCCCGCGATGCGTTGATCCTGGCCATGGCTTCGCTTGCCGAAACGCGTGACTATGAAACCGGCAATCACATTCGCCGCACCCAGCACTATGTGCGTGCGCTCGCCGAAGCTCTGAAGGAACAGGGAGTATATGCCGAGGAGCTGAGCGACGAGGCGATCGACCTGCTCCATAAGTCGGCGCCGCTGCACGATATTGGTAAGGTCGGCATTCCCGACAGTGTCCTCCTGAAACCGGGCAAGCTCGATCCGAAGGAATACGAGGTCATGAAGAGCCATGCCGAGCTCGGCCGGGCGGCCATAGCCACCGCGGAACGCTATATGGGATCGGCCACGCCCTTCCTAAGCGTCGCCAGGGAAATCGCCCATACCCACCATGAAAAGTGGAATGGTACAGGCTATCCCCGAGGACTCCAGGGGGAGGATATCCCGATCGGCGGCCGGATCATGGCGATCGCCGACGCCTATGACGCCCTGGTCTCCGAGCGGATATACAAACCCGCCATGTCGCATGACGAAGCCGTCGACATCATCGTCAGGGACGCCGGAACACATTTTGATCCCGGCCTGGTCGAGGTCTTCGCGAAGATCGCTCCGCGGTTCAAGGAGATCCATGGGCAGTTCACCGACAAGGAATAACTCAGGCCCTCGCCGGAAACTCCGCAAGGCGTGCTGCATAACGCGCCATGGTATCGACCTCGAAATTTACCAGATCACCGGCCTTGCGGTCGCCCCAGGTGGTGACCGCAAGCGTGTGACGGATCAGCAGCACGTCGAAATCCGTCCCATCCACCGCATTGACGGTAAGCGAGGTACCGTCAAGTCCGACGGATCCCTTTGGTGCGACGAAACGGGCAAGATGTTCGGGAGCGCGCAACCGGATACGGACCGCCTCGCCCTCAGGCTCGACCGACAGGATTTCAGCAGTGCCATCAACATGCCCGGAGACAATGTGACCGCCGAGTTCGTCGCCGATCTTCAGAGCCCGCTCGAGATTGACGCGGGTGCCTTGCTTCCAGCTGCCGATCGTCGTCAGCCGCAGCGCCTCTTCCCAAGCTTCAACCTCGAACCAGCGTTCGTTGCTGCCATCCGCCGGCAGGTTGGTGACCGTGAGGCAGACGCCGCCATGGGCGATCGAGGCTCCCATGTCGATGGTCTTCGGATCGTAGTTCGTCGCGATACGAAGCTTGATGCCCTCGTCCATCGGCGTCGTTGCGGCAACCGTGCCGACATCGGTGACAATTCCGGTAAACATCAAAAACCTCTTTCGTAATCGAAACAACGGTCGGGGCCGAAGTTATCCTCTCGGATCAGAGCAAATCCAGCCGGCATATCGGGTGGCGTCAGCGGCGATTCAAGACCGCCCTCTCCGACCGTGCCCATCCCCTGAAACAGCAGGATGCGATCAACAAGACCGGCATCGAGGAAGGCTTTTGCGATAACAGCCCCGCCTTCGATCAAGAGCGAAGAGATGCCTCTGGCGGCGAAAACGGCGAGCAGGATGTCGAGATCACTCGCGTCCATGATCTCGGCGCCGGCCTTGATCAATCGTTCGCGCTTCATCGAGGGCGCAGATCCGCGCGCTGCCTCCGCACCGAATGGAGGTAAAGCAACGACGATGACCGGCACGTCTCTCGCCGTTTTTACAAGTTTGGACTCGAGCGGCAGCTGCAATTGGCGATCCAGCACGATGCGGATCGGCGATCGGTTTTCGAGGCCGGGAATGCGCACGGTCAGTTCAGGGTCGTCCGAGAGCACGGTGCCGATGCCGACGAGGACCGCGTCCGACCTGGCTCGCAACCGATGTACCTCGGCCCTCGCCTCAGGCCCTGTAATCGCCACTTCCTCGCCGCGCCGCCCAAGCATTCCATCGGCGGAAACTGCAAGCTTCAGAGTCACATGTGGGCGACCCTTCGTCTGGCGCATGAGGTAGCTGGCATGTGCCCGCCGCCCCTCGTCCTCCATCAGCCCGGACTCGACCGCAATGCCCGCATCGCGAAGGATGGCGAGCCCTCTGCCCGAAACCCGCGGGTCTGGATCGGTCAGGCAGACCACGACACGCGCGACGCCGGCTTCAACCAGGGCGTTGGCGCAAGGGGGCGTCCTGCCGTAATGCGAACAGGGTTCCAGCGTCACATAGACCGTCGATCCGCGTGCTTTCTCACCGGCCATTTCGAGAGCCTGCGTTTCCGCATGCGGACGACCGCCGGGTGCCGTCACCGCCTTGCCGACCACTTCGCCGTTCTTGACGACCACGCAGCCGACAGAGGGGTTGGTGCCCGTCAGCCCGGTATTCTGTCGCGAAAGGCGCAACGCCTCTGCCATGAACCGCCGGTCGTCAGAGGCGGTCATTCCTCATGGCTCCAGGCCGGGATCGCGGGCGATCTTGGCGTTGATCTCTTCGATCACCTTCTCGAAATCTTCCGCATGGGAAAAATCCCGGTAGACGGAGGCGTAGCGGACGAAGGCCACGTCATCGAGACTCTTCAGCGCCTCCAAGACCTGCAGGCCGATCTCTTCGGACGAAATCTCGCTTTCGCCGGAACTTTCCAGGCGACGCACGATGCCCGATACCGCCCTCTCGATCCGGTCATTGTCCACCGGACGCTTGCGTAGCGCGATCTGGAAGGACCGCACCAGCTTATTACGGTCGAACGGCACCTTCCGGCCGGTCTTCTTCGTGACCATCAACTCACGAAGCTGCACCCGTTCGAACGTAGTGAAACGGCCGCCGCAATCCGGGCAGATGCGCCGCCGGCGGATGGAGGTAAAATCCTCCGCCGGACGCGAATCCTTGACCTGCGTGTCTTCCGAACCGCAATAGGGGCAGCGCATCGCCTCTCCTTAAGGATCACATATACGGGTACATCGGGAACCGGTCGGTAAGCGCTACCACCTTCTCCCGAACACCAGCCTCTACAGCCGCGTTGCCCTCGTCGGAATTGGCGATCTTCAGCCCGTCGAGGACCTCGACGATGAGATTGCCGATCTCCTTGAATTCCGCTTCCTTGAAACCGCGGGTCGTGCCGGCCGGGGTGCCTAGGCGGATACCTGACGTAACGAAGGGCTTTTCCGGATCGAAAGGAATGCCGTTTTTGTTGCAGGTGATGTAGCCGCGGCCGAGCGCTGCCTCCGCCCGCTTGCCGGTGGCGTTCTTCTTGCGCAGGTCGACCAGCATCAGGTGGTTGTCTGTGCCGCCGGACACGATGTCGAGGCCGCCAGCCTTCAGTGCCTCGGCAAGCGTCTTGGCATTCTTGACGATCTGGGCGGCATAATCCTGGAACTCGGGCTTCAGCGCTTCGCCGAAGGCAACGGCCTTGGCGGCAATGATGTGCATCAGCGGACCCCCCTGGAGGCCGGGGAAGACGGCCGAATTGAACTTCTTGGCCAGCTCCTCGTCATTGGTGAGGATGACGCCGCCGCGCGGGCCGCGGAGCGACTTGTGCGTCGTCGTCGTGGCCACATGGCAGTGCGGGAACGGCGACGGATGCTGGCCACCGGCAACGAGGCCGGCGATATGAGCCATGTCGACCATGAGATAGGCGCCGACCGAATCGGCAATCTCACGAAAGCGCTTCCAGTCCCAGATGCGCGAATAGGCGGTGCCGCCGGCGATGATGAGCTTCGGCTTGTGCTCTTCGGCCTTCCTCTGGACCTCGTCCATGTCGAGCAGGTTGTCGCCTTCGCGTACGCCGTAGGAAACGACGTTGAACCACTTGCCGGACATATTGACCGGCGAACCGTGCGTCAGGTGACCGCCCGAATTGAGATCAAGGCCCATGAAGGTGTCGCCCGGCTGCAGCAGCGCCAGAAAGACGGCCTGGTTCATCTGCGAACCGGAGTTCGGCTGGACGTTGACGAAGTTGACGCCGAACAGCTTCTTGGCGCGTTCGATTGCGAGTTCTTCGGCGATGTCCACGAATTGGCAGCCGCCGTAATAGCGCTTGCCCGGATAGCCTTCCGCATACTTGTTGGTCATGATCGAGCCCTGCGCTTCGAGCACGGCGCGAGAGACGATGTTCTCCGAAGCGATCAGCTCAATCTCGTGGCGCTGGCGACCCAGCTCCTTCTCGATCGCGCCAAAAATCTCCGGGTCCGAGTCGGCAAGCGGGCGAGAGAAGAAAGCATCGGTGTTCGACATGGGCGAGGCTCCTCAAAGGGGTGTGCATGCGATTGTCGCGTCTTAGCGTTCCGCCTTCCTGAGAGCAATACGGGGAACGACATTTGCCGGCCGGAAGACGCGGGCGGAGCCGTATGGAAACGAAAAAGCCGCACCCTTTGACGATGCGGCTTTCCAGACGGCAAATCCTCGCGCGCTTATTGCGGCAACATGTCGTCCTCGATGGAGCCCGCGGGTTTTTCGATACCGGTCGTGGTCTGAAGCGCCAGTTCCTGATTGCCGTCGCGCTCGTAGATGTCGTCGCGGAACTGGACGACACGGTCCCTCGCCGACCACGCCGTGATGTAAACGATATAGACCGGCACTTCCTGGGTAAGCTTGATCGGGGTGTTCTGGCGGGTCGAGATCACGCGTTCGATCTCCTGACGCGACCAGCCGGTCGTATCGCGCAGCAGCCAGGTGATGAGATCCCGAACGTTCTGCACCCGCACGCAGCCGGATGATTCGAAACGCATCAGCTTGTTGAACAGGCCCTGCTGGGGCGTGTCGTGCATGTATTCGTTGTTCGGATTGTGGAAGTTGATCTTCGTCGAGGCCATGGCATTGATCTTGCCGGGGTCCTGCCGGAACATCAGGTTCGGCGCCTTGGGCGCGAACCAGTCGACCGTCTCCGGGGCAACTTCGTTGCCCTTGCCGTCGATCAGGCGAATGTTGTTGCGCGCCAGATAGGTCGGGTCCTTGCGCATCAGCGGCACGATGTCTTTTTCGACGATCGAGCGCGGCGCGGTCCAATACGGATTGAGGATGACCTCGTAGATCTTTGAGTTGATGGCGTGTGTCGGTCGGTCGATGCGGCCGACGACTGCGCTGTTGCGCAGCGCCACGCGGTCGTTTTCCACGGCCTCGATATAGGCGGCGGGAATATTGACCATCACATAGCGGGGACCGAGATCACCCGACATGGACTGCAGCCGAACCAAGTTGGTTTCCAGCTGGCGCAGACGCACATCGGCCGGGATATTCATGGCCTTTACCGTGAATTCGCCGAGCACGCCATCGGCAGGAAGGCCGTGACGCGCCTGGAAGCGTTTTACCGCTCCATCGACATAGGAATCGAAGGAAGACGACATCCCCGCCTCGCGCGGCAGATCGCCGGAAATCGCAAGGCGCTGGCGCAGCACCTGCACGCTCGGATCCACCACGCCGAGCCTCAACCGCTGGCCGGCGGGATTGACTTCCGGCCAGCCGCCGCCCGAGACGATCTGCTGGTAGTCCATGATCGCTTGCTGGATATTGGCCGGCCCGCTTGGCCCCAGAACCGGATTGTTGGAGACGACGTTGACGGCGGTGCGCGACGCAGCCTTCGCATCGAACTGGTCGTCCCAGGTGCCGCGGCGCGGCGCATTGATCAGATCGTCGACTGCCGACTGGGCGAAAGCCGGTGCGGCGAGCGCGGCAGCACCAGCGGAAACGGCCGAACGCAGCAACGCGCGGCGGGAAAGAGCTTCAGATCCAATCTTCTTCGACATCATCCTACCCATCTGGTCCCGAGCATCATCACGACGCCTACAGGGATATGGTTAACAAACGCGCAAAAATAAAGCGCTGCCGGCAAAGGCCTCATCGTCATCGCGGTGTCGTGAAGAGAGAAATGTCCGCCGGCCCATTCCATTCAGCCGGTCCCATAGCAATATGGCGAATTGGTGTCAGGTATCCCTGCGTCACAAAGCCGTGTTGGTCCGTGAATTTCCTCTTTTCAAGATGAAAACGCGAGAGCCGGATACGCAGGGACGCATCCGGTTCCGATCGCTGATGGAGGTCTTCTGGGCGGCCGCCGCCTCGTGGATAAGGCGGCAGACGGGGTTTTGCCGATTACAGGCGATAGAGGATCTGGTCGTTCCAGAAGCGGTCGAGACGCTGCAGGAGCTTGTTCATCTGGCCGAACTCGCCTTCGCCGATGCCGCCGACCTTTTCGATGGAGCCGATATGGCGCTCGTAGAGCTTGGCGACGGTTTCTGCGATCTCCTGGCCGTCCGGCGTCAGGCTGATGCGGACCGAGCGGCGGTCGATGCGCGAACGCTGGTGGTTGATGAAGCCGAGATCGACCAGCTTCTTCACATTGTAGGAGACGTTCGAGCCGAGGTAGTAACCGCGGGAGCGCAGTTCGCCGGCGGTCAGTTCGGAATTGCCGATGTTGAACAGCAGGAGAGCCTGCACCGCGTTGACATCGTCTCGGCCCTGGCGGTCGAACTCGTCCTTGATCACATCAAGAAGACGGCGGTGGAGACGTTCCACCAGGTGCAGCGACTCCATATACAGGGAGCGGATGGTTTCTTCATGCGTATCTGCTACTGCCGGTGCCGCCTGCGGCTTCAGTTTCGTGTTCATCATGACTGCCTCACTCTGTTTTGTTTGGCGGTGTTTGTTTTCTTCCCGCCTTGAGACAGACACTATCCAATACGCATAAAATTCGACTTAAAACATAGACCTAACAAAAGCTTAACGCCATCGTTCGAATTCCCGCCGCCCTTTGCAGCACTTTGGCGCCGCCTCCATCGCCTGTTATTTTTCAATGGTTTAGCGTGATTTTTTCCGTCAAAACCGGCCGCCAAAGCTTTAATTTCAGGGTTACTCAATCCTTACCCGCTCGGCTTTGCGGCGCGCTTCGATCCATAAAGAGAGGCGGAAAACGACATAAAGCGCAGCAATCAGCCCATGCATCAGGGGCACGAGCCGGTTGTGTCCGAAGATGTCCGGCCAGACCATATACATCAGGACTTGCGAACCAGCGGCGAGCGCCCAGAGCACCGGTCCCCAGGAGACCGTCAGCCAGAGACCGAGCGAGGCGACCGGGAAAAGCACGGCAAGCGAAGAGGCTGCCACCTTCCAGGGAAGAGTCAGCAGATCGAAGCGGGCCGCGCCATGCAGCGAATAGCCGACGAGCATGGCCCAGTATTGCAGCCCGAACCAGAAGCAGGCGACCGCAATCATCCGCAGGAAGACCACATAAAGGATTTCAGTGAGCGTACGCTTCGGCGCCATCGGTGAATCAGGTTCCATACGCTCCACCTTATCGGGGTGTCACCTCCCCTGCCAGTATCTGTGTCGCGGACTGCACGAACGTTCAAGAGCACATTCGAACCGGCTGTTAGATATCGCTACCCACTGAAGGAGCCGACATGAGCAACAACAACCTTTCCCGGACGTCGATCAACCTGGCCGAAAAGCTCGGACGAATTAAAGACTTCTGGCAGCCCCGCGTCGTTGCCGAAATGAACGATTACCAATTCAAGCTGGTGCGCATCTCAGGCGACTTCATCTGGCACGACCACCCGGAGACCGACGAAACGTTCATCGTTCTGGAAGGCGTTCTGCGCATCGACTTCCGCGACGGCTCCGTCACGATCGGTGCGGGAGAGATGTTCGTCGTTCCCAAGGGCGTGGAGCACAAGCCGTTTGCGGAAAACGAGGTGCAGATGATGCTGATCGAACCACGCGGCACCCTGAATACCGGCCATGAGGGCGGCGACCGGACTGCTCAGAACGATCTCTGGATCTGATCACGGCGCTGCGGCGATCCCGCCCATTCATAAACACGGAACCTCGTGTTATGGAGCGGCCCAACCGCACAATTACGGAGATCAGCCATGGACAAGACGCATCTCGTCGACGAGATCACCGGCCACCGCCGCATGCGGCGCAACCGCAAGGCCGACTGGACGCGCAGGCTGGTTCAGGAAAACCGGCTGACGGTCGACGATCTGATCTGGCCGATCTTCATCGTCCCCGGCAGCGGCATTGTCGATCCGATCGCCGCCATGCCGGGCGTCAGCCGCATGAGCATCGACAAGGCGGTCGAAGCGGTGAAAGAGGCCGCCGATCTCGGCATTCCCGCGATTGCCACCTTCCCGGATATCGAGATGGAGTTGCGCGACGAAACCGGCTCCAACAGCCTCGTCGCCAACAACCTGATCAACCAGACGACTGCGGCCATCAAAGAAGCCGTTCCGAATATCGGCGTCATCACGGACGTTGCGCTGGACCCCTTCACCAGCCATGGCCACGACGGCATCCTGCGCGACGGCGTCATCGTCAACGACGAGACGGTCGACCAGATCGTCAGGGCGGCGGTTATGCAGGCGGATGCCGGTGCCGACATCATTGCGCCGTCGGAAATGATGGACGGCCGCATTGGCGCAATCCGCCGCGGGCTCGATGCCGCCGGCCACCAGAATGTCGGCATCATGTCCTATGCGACAAAATTCTCCTCCGGTTTCTACGGACCCTATCGCGAGGCGATCAACACGAGCGGTCTCCTGAAGGGCGACAAGAACAGCTACTACATCTCGCCTGCCAACGGCACCGAGGCGGTTCGCGACGCAGCCCTTGACGTGGAGGAAGGCGCCGACATGCTGATGGTGAAGCCGGGCATCGCCTATCTCGACATCTGCTGGCGCATCAAGGAAGCCTTCGGGCTTCCCGTCTTCGCCTACCAGGTTTCCGGCGAATACACGCAGATCAAGGCAGCCGCGATGAACGGTTGGATCGACGGCGACCGTATCATGATGGAGACGCTGCTATGCTTCAAACGCGCCGGCTGCGACGGCATCCTCACCTATTTCGCCATGGACGTCGCAAAGAAACTGGCGAAGGGGTGAGCCTTGTGGCGGCCGATCGGGCCCCCCATATTCATCCTGACCAACAGGAGCCCGACACCGATGAGCCTCGACCCAAATCCGACCTATGCCGCACCGGATGACTGGCGCGCCTATAGCGGCGTGCTCTCCCGCCGGGTCTTCGCCTTCATCATCGATTACCTCATCGTGCTGCTGCTCTGCATCCCGGCCGCGGTTGTCGTTTTCTTCCTCGGCATCATCACGCTCGGCCTCGGCTTCATGCTCTACCCGGCCCTCTTCGTGATCGTGGCGCTGCTCTATTTCGGCCTGACGCTCGGCGGGCCCAGCCAGGCCTCGCCCGGCATGCGTGCGATGGGCCTTGCCATGACGCGCCTCGACGGACGACGGATCGACTTCCTGACGGCGGTTGCTCACACCGTAATCTTCTGGATCATCAATTCGGTGCTGACGCCGCTGATTCTCCTGGCGGGCCTCTTCATCGAACGCTCACGCCTCGTTCACGACCTGCTGCTCGGCACCGTCGTCATCCGAACGGCTTAAACATCGGTCAATGGCGAAAAGTTTATCAACCAGGTTATGCTGCCGGAGGCGGCATATGGTTGACGTTTTACTTTTATGCGCCATGCTATGACATTTACGTCAATAAAGACGGGACAACCGCGACTCGATGAACACCCAGGCGACGCCCTCACCGCAGTTTTATCTGACGGCTCCGGCAGTTTGTCCGTATCTACCGGGTGAAATGGAGCGCAAGGTCTTCACGCACCTGGTAGGCCCGCGGGCGGCGGAGATGAACGATCTTCTGACGCAAGGCGGCTTCCGACGATCGCAGAACATCGCCTACCGTCCCGCCTGCGAATCCTGCCGCGCCTGCATTTCCGTCCGCATCCTCGCCAATGATTTCGAGCCGAACCGCTCGATGCGGCGGGTGCTTGCCACGAATAACGACCTCGTCTCGACCATCTATCCGGCTCAGCCCTCCACGGAACAATTTTCGCTCTTCCGCCGCTATCTGGACGACCGGCATCAGCGGGGCGGCATGTCCGACATGTCCGCGCTCGACTATGCGATCATGGTCGAAGACACGCATGTGAACACGCGCATCATCGAATACCGCAAACGCGAGCCTGGCTCCGGCATCAGCGAGCAGCCGAAGGGCGAGTTGATGGCGGTGGCGCTCACCGACATGATGAGCGACGGGCTTTCGATGGTCTATTCGTTCTTCAATCCCGAGCACGAAAAACGCTCGCTCGGAACCTTCATGATCCTCGACCACATCGAGCGCACGCGGTCGCTCGGGCTGCCCCATGTCTATCTCGGATACTGGGTCAAAGGCTCCGCGAAAATGGGCTACAAGACCCGCTTTCAGCCGCAGGAGCATCTCACCCCAAGGGGCTGGGAGATTTTCGATTCCTCGACCGAAACCTGAATTAGGTCCGTTGGGAGACCAGCGAACATTGATTTGTCCGCGAGCTTCCGGCATGTTATAACGCCGTTCCAACAAGCAGGAATTCGAGCCATGAACGTGACTATCCGCAGAATAGGAAATTCCGAAGGTATCATCATTCCCAAGGAGGTTCTGGATCGTATGGGACTGAAGACCGGAGACAGCCTGGAAGTTCGGGAAAACGGCGCCAACATCGAACTCGTTCCAGAGCATGCTGATCTATCTGAGCAATTGAAGGCCGCTAGGCTTGGCATGCAGAAATATCGCGTCGCCTTGAAAGAACTTGCCAAGTGAAAGCCGTCAAATGGCTTTTACGGCAGGCCATTGAAACAATCCATCAGGAACAACTGGCGGAGCATGGCGGCCTGCCCGGACTCAAGGACGAGAACGCCCTGGAAGCGGCACTTGCCCGGCCCCTTCACAAACACGCTTATGGAGAAGACGACCTCTTTCTCCTAGGGGCGTCGTATCTTTACGGTTTCGCCCGCAACCATCCGTTCTCCGACGGCAACAAGAGAACCGCCTATCTGGCCGCCTTTACCTTCTTGCTCATCAACGGTTACCTCATCGAAGCAGGTCAGGCCGATGTTATCGAGTTCGTCCTCGCCGTGGCAGCCGGCGAGATCGACGA
Source organism: Neorhizobium sp. R1-B (assembly GCF_004368875.1). NCBI lineage: Bacteria > Pseudomonadati > Pseudomonadota > Alphaproteobacteria > Hyphomicrobiales > Rhizobiaceae > Neorhizobium > Neorhizobium sp. R1-B. Next base: position 167,893 of record NZ_SOEM01000002.1, on the reverse strand, counting down.
GGAAGGTGCGACTCGTTTTCTGCGCGATCACACCGTTCCCTATCCCTGATTACCCCGCAAATTTGCCGCTTCTCGGAAAGCCCTTGGGCACGGCGCGGCCGGCGGTGGCGCGATCGCCCATCCATTCCAGGAGCTCTTCCTTGTTGCGGGTAAACGAGCGGCCGGCGCTGTCTTCCCAGGAAAGACCTTCCGCCATTGCAAAACACTTGATGTCGGAAATGCCGCCGTCCTTGTAGCGCTGCAGTCGCACGCCCTTGCCGCGGGTCATCTCCGGCAGCTGGGCAAGCGGGAAGACCAGCATCTTGCGGTTTTCGCCGACGACAGCGACGTGGTCTCCGGAAACCGGCACGGCCAGCTTCGCCTCGTCCGGCATAGCAACGTTCATGATCTGCTTGCCCTTGCGGGTATTGGCGATCATCTCGCTTTCCGCCACCACGAAGCCGTTGCCGGCGGTCGAAGCCAGGATCAGCTTGCGCGATGGATCATGCACGAAGGCGGTCAGGATGTCCTGGTCATTCTCCATGTCGACCATGATGCGGACCGGTTCGCCATGGCCGCGTCCGCCGGGCAGCTTGTCGGCACCGAGCGTATAGGCCTTTCCGCCTGTCGTGACGAGCAGAAGCTTATCAGTCGTCTGCGCCGGGAAGGCGAGCTTCGGCCCGTCTCCTTCCTTGAAGGTCAGACTCGACGTATCCGACATATGCCCCTTCAATGCGCGGATCCAACCCTTCTGGGAGATGACGACGGTGACCGGCTCTTTCTCGATCATCGCCTGCTGGATCGCGTCGACATCGGCTTCCGGCGCCTCAGCGAACTGGGTGCGGCGACGGCCGAGCTCGGTCGCCTTGGCATATTTCTTCTTCACCTCCTGGATTTCCCAGGCCACGGTCTGCCACTGCTTGTCGTCTGAGGCGAGCAGCGCCTCGATGTCTGCTTTCTCCTTGGAGAGGTTGTCGTGTTCGGTCCGGATCTCGAACTCTTCGAGCTTGCGCAAGGCGCGCAGGCGCATGTTGAGGATCGCCTCGACCTGCACGTCGGTGAGCGACCAGCGGGCCATCATCACCGGCTTCGGATCGTCCTCCTCGCGGATGATACGGATCACTTCATCAATATTGAGATAGGCGACCAGCAGGCCGCCGAGAATTTCCAGGCGCCGATCGATTGCCGCCAGCCGGAAGCGGGAACGGCGGACCAGCACATCCTTGCGATGGGCTAGCCATTCGGTCAGCACTTCGTTGAGCGCCATGACCTTCGGCACGCGCCCCATGGAAAGCACGTTCATGTTGAGCGGGAAACGATTCTCAAGCTCGGTCAGCCTGAAGAGCGATTCCATAAGCAGCGTCGCGTCGACCGTCCGGCTCTTCGGCACCAGCACGATCCGGACGTCTTCCGCCGATTCATCGCGAACGTCCTCGAGCAGCGGCAGCTTGCGGGCGATCAGCAGCTCGGCGATCTTTTCGATTAGCCGCGACTTCTGCACCTGGAACGGAATTTCGGTAACGATGATCTGGTATCCGCCGCGGCCGAGATCCTCCGTCTCCCATTTGGCGCGCACGCGGAAACCACCGCGACCGGTCTTGTATGCCTCGATGATCGACTCACGGCTGTCGATGATGATGCCGCCCGTCGGCAGATCCGGGCCGGGTACAAACTCGACGAGCTTTTCGACCGTTGCGTCGGGATGCTTGATCAGATGCAAAGCTGCATCGCAGAGCTCATGGGCGTTGTGCGGCGGGATCGAAGTTGCCATTCCGACGGCAATGCCGGACGTGCCGTTCGCCAGAAGATTGGGAAAAGCACCCGGCAGGACGACAGGTTCGTCATCTTCCTCGTTATAGGTCGGCCGGAAATCGACAGCGTCCTGCTCGATACCCTCGAGCAGCAAGGCCGCCACATCGGTCATTCGGGCTTCGGTATACCGGTAGGCGGCGGCGTTATCGCCATCGATATTGCCGAAATTGCCCTGTCCGTCGACCAGCGGGTAACGCTGGGAAAAATCCTGCGCAAGGCGCACGAGCGCGTCATAGACCGACTGGTCGCCGTGCGGATGGAATTTACCGATGACGTCGCCGACGATACGCGCGCATTTCTTGAAAGCGGAGTTCGGGCGGATGCCCATCTCGCTCATGGCGTGGATGATGCGCCGGTGCACCGGCTTCAACCCGTCGCGCACGTCCGGCAGAGCGCGATGCATGATGGTGGAAAGCGCATAGGCGAGATAACGCTCTTCGAGCGCTGCCTTGAGGTCCACCGGAAGAATGTGGTCGCCGCCGTCACCGGGCGGATTTACTATTTGTCCCATTCCCCTTGACTAGCGGAAAGCCTGATTCACGGCAAGAATCACCGGCAAAGCGCCTGTGGAGAACAGCCGTCGGAAGCAGCTTTATCTTTTGTTTACCCTCCCGGGGAAGCCGCAATTTTGCCCAGAGGAATGTGGAACAAAGCAATGGACCTTTTAATGCCGTCGCCTATAACTGCCGCCCTCAACTTCGACATCCGCAAATTGCGGGCGCCCTGCCCCAGGAGGAATATTATGAAATACTACAACAAAGCCCGGCTTCTTCTCGCTGGTGCAGCCTTCGTGTCTTTCTCCGGGCAGGCCCTCGCCCTGGATGGCAACGATGTTGTGGCCAAGATCAACAACGCCCTCTCTGTCCAAGGCGGTACGGGCCTTTCCGCCGAAAAGGTCGTGACAACCGGTTCAGACGTCACGCTGACCAATGCCAAATTCACGGTGGCCGCCGCCAAGGAAAGCGGTTTTCCGCTCGGCACCATCGTCCTAAAGGGGGTGGAGGAAGACAACGGCAGCTATCTCGTGGAGACGGTGACTTTCGACGATGTCGACATCGCGCAGGACGGTCTCGGCTTCAAGGCGTCTGGCCTGTCGATCAGCGGCCTTTCAGTTCCGGCGGATCCGACCGGTAATACGATCGACGCCGTGCTGCTCTACAATGAGGCTCATGTCGGAGCGACGACGGCGACGTTCGATGGAAAGCAAGCCTTTTCGGTCGGTGAAATGGTCATGACTTCAGAGGTTGCGGACGACGACTCCGCGGTCAATTTTGACCTTAAGGTCAAGGACATCAAGGGTGACCTGAGCCTGGTCGAGGACGCCAAGGGGAAGGACGCGCTCCAGCAGCTCGGCATAAAGGCGCTCGATGGCAGCATCAGCATGGTGGGCAGCTGGGAACTTGAACCGGGCACTCTTGAACTCGAGGAGTATGCGTTCGACTTCGCCAATATCGGCCGCCTGAATCTTGCCATGAGCTTCTCCGGCTATACGCTGGATTTCATCAAATCCTTGAACGAAACGACAAAGGCCATGGAAGCGAACGCCAACAAGGAAGAAGCCCAGCAGGCGGCCGGCCTTGCCATGCTCGGTCTCATGCAGCGGCTGACTTTCAACAGCATGGAAGTCCGTTTCGAAGACGCGGGTATTACCAAGCGCGCGCTCGACTATGCGGGCAAGCAACAGGGCACGACGGGCGAGCAGATGGCGCAGATGCTCAAGGGCATGACGCCGCTCATGCTCGCGCAATACAACGTCCCGGAACTGCAGAACATGCTGAGCGCTGCCGTCAATACCTATCTCGACAAGCCCGGCAGCTTCACCGTCACCGCCGAGCCGGCGGAGGGCGTGCCTTTCCCGATGATCATGGGCGCCGCCATGGGTGCGCCGAACACCTTGCCGCAAGTGCTTGGCGTCAAGGTCACGGCGAACGACTGATATTCGCAAACAGCAAAAAACCCGGCGACCGCTCGCCGGGTTTTCCGTTAAAGGATGTCTCTGATCTGAAACTCATTCCAGAACCTGGATCACGGTCCGGGTCTGCGGGTTCACGATAACGCGGCGGTCGTTGACGACCGTGTAGGCATAGTCGGAATGACCTTCGACGGTGTGAACCTCGACGGTTTCCGGCAAGGGTGTGCCGACGGCAATCGTGCCTTCATAAGCCACCGAAGGAACGCTCTGCTCCATGACATAGGTGCGGACTTCGCCCGGCAGGACGACCGTGGAGTTGGTTGTCACCGGATCCTGGGTGATAACGGTCGTCTGGGCGTAGGCAGCACCGGAAAGGCCAATCAAAGCCGCGGATGCAGCCAGCAAAATCTTGCGCATGTTCTTTTCTCCCTGTTCTCTTGCTGCCCTAACAACACAAGCACCGTGAGATGGTTCCGCAATCTTCCCATCACGTCAGATGAATACCCGTCTGATGCCTTGACCCGGAATGAGGTGCAGGCGAAAACCGCTACGGCGGCGCTGCGGGATATCCGTGACCGTCGATTTGACGAAAGGCCCCTAACTGATGCTGTCGTGGCTTGCTGCGGAAACCCGAACGATCGAGACGCTCAACACGCCCCAAAAGCGGCTGGAGCCGGCGCGAGCCTCCTATTACAACGGCCAGCCCGGCAATCAATTGCAGCGGCTTCTGACTGCCCGGCGTGATTTCCTGTCGATCTGGCGGCAGAACGACTATTCCGAACGCAACTCCGAGATCAAGCTTCTCGGGCGCCAGGTCATGGTGGTGAACTCTCCGGAAGCGATCAAATACGTGGTCGCGACACGTCATGACAATTTCGAGCGCAAATCGCCACAGATGCGCCGCGCGCTGGAATATCTCCTAGGTGACGGCCTGTTCATCTCGGATGGCGAGACCTGGAAGCAGCGACGCCCGCTCGTCTCGGACATCGTCCACAAACATCGCGTTCCTGCCTTCGGCGCGATCATGACCGATACTTCGCTCGAACTTGTCGAGCGCTGGAACGCCCTTGGCGACGGCGCCACGGTCAACGTCCTCTACGAAATGGCCGGACTGACCGCCGAAATCATTTCCCGCAGCGTGTTCGGGAACGATCTGGGCCAGGAAAGCGCCGACATGGTGACCGAAGGCTTCACCAGCTACCAGGCACTGATCGATTCCATCAATATCGGCTATTTCCTCGGTTTCGATGAAGGCCTGCCGCAGCTTCGCACACCGTCGCTCCGCCGCTCGGTCAAGCGCATCCACCGCATCATCGACCGCGTGATCGAGGATCATCTGGCCGGCAAGGGCGACGACAATTCCATGGTGGAATTGCTGATCCGCCGGCAGAAGCGCAATCCGGAACTCAACCTCGATGTCGTCGCACTGCGCAACGAAGCGGCGACCATCTTCATGGCCGGTCACGAGACGACGGCTGCGACCCTGACCTGGGCATGGTATCTCCTGTCCAAGGCTCCCTGGGTGGAAGAGGCGGTGCATGCGGAGATCGACCAGGTCTGCGGCGGCAATGTGCCAACGGTCGAGGACGTGCCGAAGCTGAAATGGTGCACGGCGGTCATCGAAGAAACGCTGCGGCTCTATCCGCCGGTCCCGATCCTCGCGCGGCAGGCCAAACAGGCCGATCGCGTCGGCGATATCGACGTGAAGCCGGCTGCACTGGTCATGATCGTGCCGTGGCTTTTGCACCGGACACCCTCGCTTTTTGAAGATCCTCACCTCTTCAAGCCGGAGCGCTTTATCGAAAGACGCCCGGTGCCTTATAGCTACATTCCATTTGCGAGCGGCCCGCGCATATGCCCGGGCCTCCAGTTCGGCCTGACGGAGGCGATCCTCTGCCTCGCGGTCCTGGCGCAGAGGTTCCGCCTGCGGGTGCCGGAAGACCACCAGGTGGAGCCGGTCTGCCGCCTGACGCTGCGGCCGCGCGGGGGGCTGCCCGTAACCCTGCATCGGCGGTAGGGCGAACTGATGCTGGACAGGAATAATCCCGAGCCATCACTGAGAAAACGCAAGGCGTGGCGGTTTGCGGTGGAGCAAGCTCCACCCATCTCCGATCTTTTCTCAACCGCAGACCAGCGAAGGAAATTCCGCCGCTACTGGATCGACGACAACCTCGGCAATGCGGTTGATCTGTTCGTGCATTTCGGGCTCAAGCTGCTGACGATGGATGCATGCTCCAATTTCGGCCGCTGGCTTGGGCCCTTCGCAATCCCGAGGTTCCACCAGGTCGCCGTCAGACGAGGCCGCGCGACCCTTGCGCGCCTGCTACCCGGCAAAAGCGAAGTCGAACGGGAAACCATCCTGCGCCTAAACCAGGAAGCCCAGGGCAGGATCATAACGGAGTTTTCGGTGATCAACCGGCTTCTTCGTCATCCGGACCGGATCAAGCTTCACGATTTCCACCGCCTGGTCGATTCTGTCCGTGCCGGCCCGACGATCATCGTCGGGATGCATCTGGGCAATTGGGAGATCGGGCCAACGATTCTCCACAACGAGGGGATCCGCCCCTATGCCAACTACATCCCCCCGAAAGGCCGGGCAAAGGCGTGGATTTCGGAGCGCGTGAGGCGCAAGGGCGGTCTGAACTTCCTGCCGCCCGGCGTTCAGGGCATAAGGCCGGCGGTCAAGGTGCTGAAGGAAGGCGGCGTCATCTCGATGTTCTGCGACGAGGGCGTTTCCGGAAAGATCCGCGGGCCATTCTTCGGCCGCAAGCCGCATCTGGAAGGCAATCTGGCCGTTGCAATCCGCCTGGCAAGGTTGTCCGGCGCCAGGATCTGCCCCTGGTTCAATATCAGGACCGAAGGGTTCCGCTTCGAGGCGCATTTCCTGCCGCCCATCACATTGCCCGCGGAAGAGAAACCCGGCTCACGCCTGCTGGACGACGTGATGCTGCTCAACGACGCGATCGAACCCGTCATCCGCGCGCATCTCGATCAGTGGTATTTCCTCGACAACGCCTTAACTGATGCATGAGCCTTAATTCCTGTCGTCAGCAAAAGGGTTTCCGTCATGAATCTTTCCTTTTCCGAGACACGCTACCCCGCCATTGATGAAGCGATCGATACAGCGCTGACTTCGAAACGGCTGGTTGGGACCGTCGTTCTCATCGCAAAGGACGGCGAGACCGTCTATCGCCGGGCCGCAGGTTTTGCCGACCGCGAGGCCAGTATTCCGGTCAAGGAGAATACGATCTTCCGGCTTGCCTCCATCACCAAGCCGATCGTGACGATCGCGGCCATGCGGCTGGTGGAACAGGGCAGGATCGGTCTCGACGACCGGGTGACGAAGTGGCTGCCGGATTTTCGCCCGCGCCTCGAAGACGGCCGCGAGCCGGTCATCCTGATCCGTCATCTGCTGACCCACACATCCGGCCTCAGCTATTGTTTCACAGCGGAGAACGGCCCTTATGTTCGCGCCGGAGTATCCGACGGCGTCGATCAGCCGGGCCTGTCGCTTGCCGAAAACCTGCGCCGCATCGCGAGCGCGCCCCTGCTCTTCGAACCCGGCACCGGCTGGCAATATTCCGTCTCGATGGACGTCCTCGGTGGCGTCATCGAGAAGGAAACCGGCAAACGGCTGGGCGACGTGGTCGCGGAACTCGTCATGCGGCCGCTTGGCCTCTCCGATACGGCATTCACCGTCGTCGATAGAAATCGGCTGGCTGCCGCCTATGTCGACGGAGCGCCTGAGCCGAAGCGCATGGGCGATACGGAAAAGCTATGGGCGCTGGACGGGTTCGTGACCTTTGCGCCCGACCGCATCTTCAACCTCGACTCCTACCATTCCGGTGGCGGCGGCATGGCTGGCACCGCCGCCGACGTGCTCACCATATTGGAGACGATCCGCAAGGGCGGTGCGCCGCTGCTTTGCGAAGCGACGGTCCGCCAGATGACGACCAATCAGGTCAGCGCCCTGCTCGAACCGACGCGGCCGGGTTTCGGTTTCGGCTTCGGATGGGCGGTCATCCTTGACCCCCAAGCCGCAGGCCTGCCGGTCTCACCCGGCAGCCTGCAATGGGGCGGCGTCTACGGCCACCACTGGTTCATCGATCCCGTCAGGAATGTCACCGCCGTCGGGCTCACCAATACGACACTCGAAGGCATGTGGGGCCAGTTCACGCTCGACCTGAAAAAAGCCGTCAGCGCGTCTTTCTAGCGGATCTCGGAGCGCTATGAATCAAAATGCCCGGCTCATTGAACCGTCCAACTTTATGGGGTCAGTTCACATCACCGGGCTTTTCTCTATTCTAACGCCTCGTGGTGCTCAGTCCTTCTTCGCCTGGGGCATGACGCGAAGCGAAAGTTCCATGAGCTGCTTCGGGGTCGCCGGCGACGGCGCGTTCATCAACAGGTCCTGAGCCTGCTGGTTCATCGGGAACAGCGTGATTTCGCGCAGGTTTTTGGCGCCGAGCAGCAGCATGACGATACGGTCGATCCCGAAAGCGCAGCCGCCATGCGGAGGGGCGCCGTACTGGAAGGCCCGGTACATGCCGCCGAAACGCTCCTCGACATCCGCCTGGCTGAGGCCTACCAGCTCGAAAGCCTTGACCATGGCTTCCGGCGACTGGTTACGGATCGAGCCCGAGGCGATCTCAAAGCCGTTGCAGACTGCGTCGTACTGATAGGCCTTGAGCGATAGCGGATCCTTGGTCTGCAGCGCCTCGAGGCCGCCCTGCGGCATCGAGAACGGATTATGCGCGAAGTCGATCTTCTTGTCCTCGTCGCTCCATTCGTAGAACGGGAAGTCGATGATCCAGCACAGCTCGAACCGGTCGCGATCGATCAGATTCAGATCCTCGCCAGCCTTCGTGCGCGCTTCACCTGCGAACTTGTAGAACTTCGCCGGTTCGCCGGCGACGAAGAAGCAGGCATCGCCCGCATCAAGGCCAAGCTGGGTGCGGATCGCGTCGGTGCGTTCTTCCCCGATGTTCTTGGCAAGCGGTCCGGAACCACCAACCTTGCCGTCCTCTTCCTTCCAGAAGATATAGCCGAGGCCCGGCTGGCCGAGCGACTGCGCCCAGGCATTCATGCGGTCGCAGAAGGCGCGAGAGCCGCCGGTCTTGGCCGGAATCGCCCAGACTTCGACCTTCGGATTGGAAGCGATCATGCCGGCGAAGACCTTGAAGCCGGAGCCGGCGAAATGTTCGGTGACGGCCTGCATCTCGATCGGATTGCGCAGGTCCGGCTTGTCGGAACCGTATTTGCGGATCGCGACGTCATAGGGAATGCGCGGCCATTCCTTGGTGACCGGCTTTCCTTCGGCGAACTGCTCGAACACCGAGGTCATGATCGGCGCCATTGTATCCCAGACGTCCTCCTGGGTGACGAAGCTCATTTCCAGGTCGAGCTGGTAGAACTCGCCCGGCAGGCGGTCGGCGCGCGGGTCTTCGTCGCGGAAGCAGGGCGCGATCTGGAAGTACCGGTCGAAACCGGCGACCATCAGCAGCTGCTTGTACTGCTGCGGCGCCTGCGGCAGCGCGAAGAAGGTGCCGGGATGGATGCGACTCGGGACCAAGAAGTCGCGTGCGCCTTCCGGCGAAGACGCGGTCAGGATCGGGGTCGTGTATTCGCCGAAACCTGCGGAAGCCATCCGGTTGCGGATATCCGAAATGATCTGGGTACGCTTGACGATGTTCTTGTGCAGCGTGTCGCGGCGCAGGTCGAGGAAGCGGTATTTCAGACGCACGTCCTCGGGATAATCCGGCTCGCCGAAGACCGGCAGCGGCAGTTCCTTGGAGGCGGCAAGGACCTCGATCTCCTGCGCATAAAGCTCGATCTCGCCGGTCGCCATGCCCTTGTTGACGGTGTCGTCCGAGCGCGCCTTGACGAGGCCGTCGATGCGGATAACCCATTCACCGCGCACGGTCTCGGCGACCTTGAAGGCCGGGCTGTCCGGATCGGCAACCACCTGGGTCATGCCGTAGTGGTCGCGAAGGTCGATGAACAGCACGCCACCATGATCTCGCACGCGATGCACCCAGCCGGACAGGCGGACGGTGGAACCGACATCGGACTTCCGAAGGGCGGCACAGGTGTGGCTGCGGTAACGGTGCATTTCAAATATCCTGGACTGGTACGGTTTGCGGCAATCGGCGTGCGAAGCACGGCTAGCCGGCTTTAAGGAAAATCGGCGGGAAAAGCGCATGGTGGGCCTGCTTTGTCAAGGCAGAACCGATTTTCTAGGCGAAAACGAGAGCGGCAGACGGCAGCCCGTTCAGCGCTTCGCGACCACCCGGAACAGATCCCTCATTGCCCTTTCCTCCTGCACGATCCGGACGACCAGGATGACGAGATAGACCGGCTGCCCTATTGCAAGGGTAAAATAGGCGTGGAAGATCAAGGCGTAGCCGACAAGTTCCGGCAGTATGTTCAGGAAATAATTAGGATGGCGGACCGTGCGAAACAGCGCATGCCTGCTCACCGGATGGTTCGGCGCAATCATGATCTTCACCGTCCAAACCTCCCCCAGGAGCCGGACGATCCAGACAAGCATCAGCATTGCCTCACGAAGATGACCAGACCGGACCTGGAAACGGCGTCGAACTCGGCGCCCCTCACCCATCCTTCTGCGAACGCCGCGAAATAAAAGGCCGTATGGGCGAGAGCGAGCAATTTGGTGTTCGACGGCTCCCTCTGTCCGCAGTTTCCTTTCATGCCGTTTGGACACCAGGACGCTGGCGATTCGGACTGCGGCGGCAGCCAGGAAGATAACGACAAGAAGGGACTCATGGGCCGACCTCCGCTCCTGTCTCGCATTACTGCAGCGGTTGTCGCCAAGCCAAGAGGGATCGACACCAAGATGCAGGATTTCCAAAGACAAACGTGAGGTCATTCGGCTATGACTCGTTCCGATCGCGTTACGGCGCGGTCAAGCAGCGCCTTCCGCGAAAGCCTCCATGAGCCACATCCGTCCGCTGATCCCCCTTCTCGTCACCGCAGGCATCCTGATCGGTGGCAATGGGCTGCAAGGCACGTACATCGCGTTACGCGGCTCCGCCGAGGGCTTTTCCCCCTCCATCATCGGCATGATCGGCGCGGGCTACAGCGTCGGTTTTGCGGTCGGCTGCATCTATGTGACCCGCCTCTTGCGCGCCATCGGCCATATCCGGACCTTCGCCGCCATGGCGGCTATCGCCGCATCCGCGTCGCTCAGCGTCTCGATGATCATCGACCCGGCGTTCTGGTTCGTGATGCGCTTCGTGATCGGCATTGCCGTCGCGAGTCTCTTCGCCACGGTGGAAAGCTGGATCAACGCCAAGGTCACGAACGCCAACCGGGCTCGAACCCTCTCGGTCTACCGTCTCGTCGACCTGAGTTCGGTAACGATCGCCCAATACATCATTCCCGCGGCCGGCATAGACGGCTCGGTGGTCTTCAACATCATCGCAATTGCGCTGACGCTCTCGCTGGTGCCGATTTCGCTTGCGGATAAATCAGGGCCAGCGCCGCCTGAGGCTGTCGCCTTCGACCTGAAGGCGGTCTGGCGCATTTCCCCTCTCGCCGTCGTCGGCGTCGTCTCGGTCGGCCTGTCGATGGCGGCTTTCCGCAACATCGGTCCGATCTATGCGGAAGCGATCGGCATGAGCATCACCTCGATCGCCACGTTCATGAGCGCCGGCATCATCGGCGGCGTCGTGCTGCAATATCCGCTCGGCATCTATTCCGACAAGCTCGACCGCCGGCGCGTCATTCTCTGGACGACGATCGGTTCCATCGTCACCGGCGCCTATCTCTCCTTCGGCGCCGGTGCGAGCGAGACGGCCAATATCATTGCCGTATTCCTGTTCGGCGCCTTCTCCATGCCGCTCTATTCGCTCTGTTCCGCTCATGGCAACGACTATGCCAAGCCTGGCGAACATGCGCTGGTTTCGGCAGGCCTGCTTTTCTATTGGTCGGCCGGAGCCACCGTCGGCCCTCTTCTGGCCTCCATTCTTCTCGATTATTACGGGCCGCAGGCTTTCTTCGCCTATACCTCCTTCATCTTCCTCGGCTTCATGATCTTCACGCTGAGGCGGATGCGGGCGCGGCCCTCCGTGCCGCCGTCGCAGCGGACCTGGCGCTTCCGCGCGCTCTTGAGGACGTCGGCCTATTTCAACAAACTGGCCGGGCCGCCAGATAAAGATGAGCGAGAGTAACGCTCAAGCCTTCTGCTGTATTGACATATGCGGCGGGAAGGAGAAGGAAAGCTGAGCACCCTCATGTGAATGAAACGATGATCCAAACGACCGCCGCACTCGAAGAAGCCTGTATCAAGCTGGCCCAATCGGACTTCATCACCATCGATACCGAGTTCCTCAGGGAGACGACCTTCTGGCCGGAACTCTGCCTAATCCAGATGGCAAGCCCCACGCTCGAAGTGCTGGTCGATCCGCTCGCCAAGGGGCTTGACCTCAAGCCGTTCTTCGAGCTGATGGCGAACCCGGCGGTTACGAAGGTCTTCCACGCCGCAAGGCAGGATATCGAGATCGTCTACCATCTCGGAAACCTGGTGCCGCATCCGATCTTCGACACCCAGGTCGCGGCCATGGTCTGCGGCTTCGGCGACTCGGTCTCCTATGATCAGCTCGTCAGCCGCATCAAGAGCGTGCATATCGACAAGTCCTCGCGCTTCACCGACTGGAGCCGTCGGCCGCTGTCGGAAAAGCAGCTCGAATACGCTCTCGCGGATGTCACCCATCTGCGCGACGTCTATCTGTTCCTGAAGGAAGAGCTGGAACGAGAAGGGCGGGCTTTGTGGCTGTCGGAAGAGATGGCGATCCTGGAGTCGCCCGCGACCTATGACCTGCATCCCGACGATGCATGGTTGCGCCTGAAGTCCCGTCTGAGAAAGCCTGCGGAGCTTGCAGTCCTCAAATTCGTCGCGGCCTGGCGGGAGCGCGAGGCGCGCAGCCGGAATGTGCCGCGCTCGCGCGTCTTGAAGGATGATGCGATCTACGAGATCGCCCAGCAGCAGCCAAAGGACACGGAAGCCATGTCACGCCTCAGGACGATTCCCAAGGGTTGGGAGCGTTCGGCCTCGGGCGCTGCAATCATTGAAGCGGTGAATGCCGCGCTCGCCCTGCCGAAGACCGAGATGCCGCATGCGCCGAGGCATGTGCATGTACCGGAAGGCACGGCTGCGGCAGTGGAACTCCTCAAGGTTCTGCTGAAGCTGATCTCGGACCGCGAAGGCGTGGCTGCCAAGATCATCGCCAATACCGACGATCTCGAGAAGATCGCATCCGAGGGCGAAAAGGCGGAGGTGGCGGCGCTCCACGGCTGGCGGCGCGAACTCTTCGGCGAAACCGCCCTGAAACTGATCGATGGCGGCGTAGGGCTGCGTTTTGTCAACAAGAAGGTCGAGGCCGTCGAGTTCTAGCGCCATGCATCAGTCCCTCACCGCAGAAACCGCCCAGCAATTTGCGACGATTGCGCTCGGGCATGTGCGGCGGGAGTATCCGAACAAGCCTGCCAATGCCTTTGCCGGCCCGGAAGACGCCAGGACGCCCAGCCAGCTGCATCCGATCTTCTACGGTAGCCTCGACTGGCATTCCTGTGTCCACGGCTACTGGATGTTGGCCTATATCCTGCGCAAGTTTCCCGAAATTCCGGCCTCCGAAAGCATTCGCTCCTTGTTTGACGAGATGCTGGTGCCGGAAAATGTTGCCGGTGAATGCGCCTATATGGCGGCGCCGCTCGCCCGCGGATTCGAACGGCCTTATGGCTGGGGCTGGCTTCTCAAGCTTTCGGCCGAATTGTATCTGCTCGAGGAGCGTGTCTGGTTCGATAACCTGAAACCGCTCTCCGACGTGTTCGTCGGACGCTTTGCCGAGTTCCTGCCGATCGCCACCTATCCGGTCCGGGTCGGCACGCATTTCAACACCGCCTTCGCCCTCAGGCTCGCAGCCGACTATGCCGACGCGGTCGGCGACGCCGCCATCGGAGATCTACTCCAGAAGACCGCGATGCGGTGGTACGGCGGAGACGTAGCCTGCCCGGCCTGGGGCGAGCCTTCCGGCGATGATTTCCTCTCATCCGCACTGATCGAGGCAGAATGCATGCGTCGGCTGATGCCGGAATATGCCTTTATCCGGTGGTTCGACGGCTTCCTGCCAGCGATCAAAGGCGAGCAGCCCGCAACGCTCTTTTCGCCGGCCTCCGTTTCGGATCGCTCGGACGGTAAGATCGCCCACCTGGACGGATTGAATCTTTCCCGCGCCTGGTGCTGGCGTTCGCTTGCGAAAGCGCTGCCGGGAGCCGATCCCCGGCGGTCCGTCATGGAAAGAACCGCCGCGGAACATCTCGCCCATGCTCTCCCTCATGTCGCCGGCGACTATATGGGCGAACATTGGCTGGCGAGCTTTGCCGTGCTGGCGCTGGAGGCCTAGTCCGTTGCTCAACGGTGCATCTTCGCGCCCTTGGTGATCTTGTCGACGATCTTTTTCTCCGCTCTCAGCGCCAGACCCACCAGCTTCGCGTCGTCAGGCGCGAACTTTGCAAAAACCTCGCGGTTGGCAGCATCGTGGCCGGTCGCAAACATTTCCTCGATATAGGCCGAACTCGTCACCTCGCGCTCCAGTGTGCGGCGGTGGACGGCCCGAAGCGTCTCCCGGTCCGCCGCCAGAATGACGATCGGCTGGATGCTCATCGGATTGTAGACATGGCCTGCCGCATCCCGATATGCTTCGCCGATGACCGCTGGATGCTGGGCGATGATGCCGCTCGTCAGGAATGCTGTCACGTTGAGCTCCTGCCAGGGAGCGAGGTCATCGCGAAGCACGATCGCGATCTTGGTATCGAACATGAAGAATAACTCCGTCGAAGGTTATGCGAGAGGCAACGAGATAACGGCGGCGCCTGCCGGCGGTCTTGAACGTTCGTGCGGAGCGCTGGAGAAGCCCGACGGCATCGTGCAGGCTCCTTCCTCCCTCGGCATCGAACGGATAGAAGCGCGCTTCCATGGGAACGGTTTTTCTCCCCACCGGCACGATACCTATGCACTCGGTTTCACGGTTTCCGGGGTGCAGACCTTTCAGTATCGGGGCGCACTGCGCGCCAGCATGCCGGGCAATGTCATCGTGCTGCATCCGGACGAAGTGCATGACGGTGCCGCCGGCACGGAAGACGGCTTGCGCTACCGCATGCTCTATCTGCCGCCCGAGCGGCTGATCGAGGCGAACGGAGGCGCAAGCAGCCTGCCCTTCGTGCCCTCGCCTGTGGTCGAAGATCCGGATTTCCGCCAGTGTCTCGCCGAGGCGCTTGACGATCTCGAGGCCGAACCGCAGGAACTGCTGCTGGACGATATCGTCGTTCGTCTCGCCCAGAGCCTCTGGCGTCACGCCGATAGCCGCGGCGGAGCCTCCGGCGCGTCGACGGCCCGGAAGGCCATACTCCGCTGCCGAGACTATCTTCAGGAAAATTGCGACCGCGCCGTCTCTTCCGAGGAACTGGAGGCGGTCAGCGGCCTTGACCGCTATACCACCGCGCGGCAGTTCCGCCGCCTTCTCGGCACCAGCCCGCACCGCTACCTCGTCATGCGCAAGCTTGACCGCGCCAAACTCCGGCTGTCGGAAGGCGACAGTCTTGCGGATGCGGCGGCCGATGCCGGCTTTGCCGATCAGGCCCATTTCACCCGCCATTTCAAGAAGACGTTCGGCATGACGCCAGGCCGGTGGGTGGCGCTGCGGCAAAGCACATAACGAGCCTTTTAGCGTTTAAAAATCCCGTCACCAAAGCTTCATCGAAGCTTCAAAGTTCCATCACCTGCCCGTCATGCGCCCTCCTTAAGCGGTTGTCATCACGCCAACCCAAAGGGTGCTCCATGACCAGACTCCTTCTCGCTTCCGTCGCGCTCGCCACACTCTTCGGCGGTTCTGCCTCAGCCGAAGAAAAGGCCTATCCGGCCAAACTCGTCGGACAGGCGGTCCTGCCGGCCAACACGGTCGTGGCGGCACCTGCCGATGCCCCGGCCTTCCTGAAGACCTCCGGCAAGTTCACCACGCCCGACCGCAAGCGCACCGAAGCCCTCGGCACGCTGCCGGGCAAGGACGGCGCCCGTATCACCGACGTCAAACTGCCGCTCGACGGCCAGCCGATCCAGGGCTTTTCCGGCATCAAGACCATGGCCGACGGCACGTTCTGGACGCTCTCCGACAACGGCTTCGGCTCGAAAGCCAATTCCTCCGACGCCATGCTCTTCCTGCACCAGATGAAGTTCGACTGGACCGGCAACAAGACTGAAGTGCTCAAGAACGTCTTCCTCTCTGACCCGAACAAGATCGCGCCGTTCCCGATCGCCATGGAAGCGTCCGAGACGCGTTATCTCACCGGCGCCGATTTCGATATCGAATCGATCCAGCCGGTGGCCGACGGTTTCTGGCTCGGTGATGAATTCGGCCCCTATCTGATCAAGGTCGACCTGCAGGGTCGCCTCACCGATGTCGTGCCGACGCTGCTCGACGGCAAGCCGGTTTCCTCGCCGGACAACCCCACCCTCACGACGCCAGCCAATCCCGCTGCCAAGATGGGCGCCTTCAACCTGAAGCGCTCCGGCGGCTACGAGGGGATGGCCATGTCGAAAGACGGCTCCAAGCTCTATGGCCTTCTGGAAGGCGCAATCTACAAGGAAGACGGGCAGGTAGAACAGGTGGACGGGCAGACGGCGCTGCGGGTCATCGAGTTCGATGTCGCCTCCAAAAAGTGGACGGGCCGTTCCTGGCTCTATCCGCTTTCCAAGGGCGGTGAGGCGATCGGCGATTTCAATATGATCGACGAGACGACCGCACTTGTCATCGAGCGCGACAACGGGGCCGGCGCCGCCGACCGCGCCTGCGCCGATCCGACCAAGCCGGAAGCCACCTGCTTCAACGCGCCGGCGAAGCACAAGCGCGTCTACAAGATCGAGATGAGCGATGCCAATGTCGGCCAGGCGGTCCGCAAGATCGGCTATATCGACCTGATGAAGATCCAGGATCCCGAGGAAAAAAAGAAGGCAGGCAATATCGAAGGTATCTACGACATGCCTTTCGTGACGATCGAGAACGTCGACATCGTCGACGCCACACATCTCGTCATCGGCAACGATAACAACCTGCCCTTCTCTGCCGGCCGCGCCGTCGACAAGGCCGACAACAACGAATTCAGCCTCATCGAAGCCGGTGAATTCCTGGCCGCGAAATAAACGCCATTTCAACACAGCAGAAGGCGCTCGGTGAAGCCGGGCGCTCTTTTTTTCGGGGGCTCGGACATCCGAACATCCTTCTCAAAAGTTTGTACCCGTCTTGGCGCAACGGTGCTCCGCGCTACCTGTGCACACAACATGGAGAGAGACGATGAAAATCCGTAAGCTCACGATCGACGACGCGCCGTTGGAACGCTCCCCCGGACAGCAGGCAGACGTGTTTGTCGGCAATCTGGTCGACGAACGGCACGGGGGGCCGATCACCATCGGTTATGGACGCTATGCGCCTAATCAGAGCCTCACAGAGACGATGGCAGTGGATGATGTCATGATCATTCTGGAAGGACGCCTTTCGGTCTCGACTGACGCCGGTACGGTCACGGCGGGACCCGGCGAGATTGTTTACATGCCCAAAGGCGAAGCGGTGACCATCCGGTCGCACGAAGAAGGCGCGGTGACGGCCTATGTCACCTATCCGCATTGGCGGCCGGCACATGCGTAAGCCATGACGGCGCGCCTGCCCTAGCCTACTCGAACACAAATGCCAGCCGCTTGCCCGTCAGCCTTGCCAGTTGCTGCAGCCGTCCATCCAACCGCTCGCCGGCAAAATTGCTGTAGGCGTGCGGCACGACGAATTCGAGGTCGAGGTTCGGGTTGGACGACGGCCGGAAGGTCAGGTTGTGGACCAGACCCGGCATGGACGCGGAAAACAGGTATACGACCCTGAGCAGGCCGCCGAGCAGTTTGGCAAGGTCGAGAAGGCGCGGCGTCGCGATCGTGGCGAGCGGGCCGGTTTCGCCGTCGTCGTGCAGGCCCTCGAAGCGATGGTAGTTGGCAAGCGCCAGATAGGCCCGGCCCGCATGGGTGATGCCCACAAAGGATGAATGGGCAATCAGGTTCAATGCCTGCAGGCCGCGATAGTCCGGATGAGCCCGCCAGCTGATATCGGCAAGCAGGCAGGCCGCCTGGCGATAGCGGCTTTCCTCTTCGGTCTCGGTAATTCCGAAAGCCGGCACCATCCGGC
Organism: Neorhizobium sp. R1-B; assembly: GCF_004368875.1. Taxonomy (NCBI): domain Bacteria; kingdom Pseudomonadati; phylum Pseudomonadota; class Alphaproteobacteria; order Hyphomicrobiales; family Rhizobiaceae; genus Neorhizobium; species Neorhizobium sp. R1-B. The sequence continues at coordinate 149,950 of NZ_SOEM01000002.1, read as the reverse complement.
CGGTCCAGTCGGCAAGCTCGCGGGCGTGTTCGGGCGATCGGGCGCGCAGGATGGCGAGCTGATCGGCGGCAACCAGAAGCGGATCGCTCGCCTTCTCCTCGTCCGGCAACAAGGAATAGAGATAACCTTCGCGGACGCCCTGGGCCGAAAAGCTCACCCGCGCCGGTTTCATCACATTCAGCACTTCCTGCATGGCGATGGCGCCGAAGGGCAGAAGCGAGCGACGACTTTTCGATACCGCCTGCCAGGCCGGATCCTTGGAATCCTTGGCCGCAACTACCTCGTCGAGGAACCTCTGCATCTCTTCGAGCGGCAATTCGTAGCCCTGCATCATATGCAGAGGATATTTGCTGATCTCCATGTGGAGCTTGGCGATGTTTCGCCATGTGCCGCCGACGGCATAGAAGGTGCGGCCTGCGCCCTCTTTCAGGAAGCGGGCGGTATTGACCTGCTTGCGGGCAAACGCGCGGGCCTTGGAGAGCGAATTTCCGGAGGATTCGGACAACCGCAGCCCCCCGAGCGGCAGGGTAATGCCTCGGCCGAATTCCTGGCCCCTTATGTCGATCAGTTCCAACGAGCCGCCGCCGAGATCACCGGCGATCCCGTCGGGGTCGTGGAAGCCGCTGATGACCCCGAGCGCCGAGTAGCGCGCCTCTTCCTCGCCCGAGAGGACCTGAACCGGCTGACCGAGAATCTCTTCCGCCTCGCGGATGAAATCGGGGCCGTTCGAAGCTTCGCGCGCAGCGGCGGTGGCGAGCACATAGACCTGGCTTGCCTGCGCCTGTGCCGAAAGCGCCCGGAAACGTTTCAACGCCGCCAGCGCCCGCGCCACGCCTTCGTCGTCCATACGGCCGCTCGAGCCCAAGCCTTTGCCAAGCCCGCAAAGCACCTTCTCGTTGAAGAGGATGGTCGGCGCCCGCGACATGCCTTCATAGATGACGACACGGACCGAGTTCGAACCGATGTCGATGACGGAGACAGGGGCAATGCCCGGAAGGCGCCCCTGGGCTTCTGATCTTACCATATTGCCTATTTCTTGCGTCCCGACATCACGCCGGCAATCAGTTTCGGAGCACTCGATTTCAGAGCTTCACCGCGCCCGGACAGGCTCGGATTGGTCATAAAATAGTGCTGCGCGTTAAAAGGTTCCTCGCCCTTGCGCACTTCCATGCGCCGCGACGTGCCGTCGGGCAATATCTCGTAGCTTTGCTGGTTGTCAATCAGGTTGCCCAGCATGATCTGCGAGAGGACCTGCTCATGCACAGTCGGGTTCAGGAGCGGCACGAGCGTCTCGACACGCCGGTCGAGGTTGCGCGGCATCATATCGGCGGAGCCGATATAGACGAGCGCCTTGTCGGACGGCAGGCCATAACCGTTGCCGAAGCAGAAGATGCGGCTGTGCTCCAGGAAGCGGCCGACGATCGACTTGACGCGGATATTGTCGGAGAGCCCTGGCACCTGCGGACGCAGGCAGCAGATGCCGCGCACCACCAGATCCACTTCGACACCCGCGCGGCTTGCCCTGTAGAGGGCGTCGATGATTTCCGGATCGACCAGCGAATTCATCTTCATCCAAATCGCCGCCGGCTTTCCAGCCTGCGCGTGGCAGATCTCCTCCTCGATATGTTTGAGGATGCGCGGGCGAAGCGTATAGGGCGAAACCGCAAGCTTCATGCTTTCCGCCGGTTCGCCGTAGCCGGTGATGAAGTTGAAGATGTTCGCCATGTCATGGGCGATCTTCGGGTTGCAGGTGAAGAAGGAAAGGTCGGTGTAGATCTTTGCAGTCACCGGGTGATAGTTGCCGGTGCCGAGGTGGCAATAGGTTCTGAGCTTGCCGTCCTCGCGGCGCACCACCATCGACATCTTGGCATGGGTCTTCAATTCGATGAACCCGAAGACGACCTGAACGCCGGCGCGCTCCAGGTCGCGCGCCCAGCGAATATTGGCTTCTTCGTCGAAACGGGCCTTCAACTCCACCAGCGCCGTCACCGACTTGCCCATTTCGGCTGCGTCGATCAGCGCTCGGACGATCGGGCTGTCGTTGGAGGTTCGGTAGAGCGTCTGCTTGATCGCGAGGACGTCCGGATCGCGCGCCGCCTGCAGAAGAAACTGCACAACCACGTCGAAGGACTCGTAAGGATGGTGGACCACCATGTCCTTTTCGCGAATGGCTGCGAGGCAGTCCCCGGCATGCTCACGGACGCGTTCCGGAAATCGGGCATTGTAGGGCTCGAACCTCAGGTCGTCGCGCGGCGCCTTGGCGATTTCCGAAAGCGTATTCAGCGCCAGCAGGCCCGGCAGAACGGCAACCCGGTTTTCCGGCACGCCCAATTCCTGAACCACAAACTGGCGCAGCGAAGCAGGCATTTCCGAATCCGTCTCGATGCGGATGACCTTGCCGCGGCGGCGGCGTTTCAGCGCCGTCTCGAAGAAGCGCACCAGGTCTTCGGCCTCTTCCTCCACTTCGATATCGCTGTCGCGAATGATGCGGAAGGTGCCGGCGCCCCTCACCTCATAGCCGGGAAACAGCCTGTCGGTGAACATGCCGACCACGTCTTCGAGCGTGATGTAGCGGATCGTGGCGCCGTCGTCGGGGAGACGGATGAAACGGTCGAGCGTCGTCGGCAGGCGCAAGAGCCCTGTCATCGGCTCCTTGCCGTGCATGCTGTGAAGCTGCAGGCCCATGGAAAAGCCGAGATTGGGAATGAAGGGAAACGGATGGGCCGGATCGATCGACAGCGGCGTCAGGATCGGGAAGAGTTCGGCATCGAAGGAATTGGCGAGCCAGGCGCGATCCTCCGGCGCAAGCGCCCCCGGCCGCACGATAAGAATGTCTTCCTTGGCGAGATATTGTTGCAGCACGGCAAGCGAGGCTTGCTGCTCCATCTGCAGGTTGTCGATCTCCTGCAGGATCGCATCGAGCTGTTCGGCCGGCGTCTTGCCGTCCGGGCTGCGGATGGCTATTCCCTGCCGCACCTGTCCTTCGAGGCCCGCAACGCGGACCATGAAGAATTCATCGAGGTTGGTGGCCGAAATGGAGAGGAAGCGCACTCGCTCCAGAAGCGGGTGGGCCGTATTCAGCGTTTCTTCGAGAACACGGCGGTTGAACTGGAGCCAGGAGAATTCACGGTTGATGAAGCGATCCGGGCTCGACAGCAATTGATCGGCGGCATCTGCGGCCGTCGGCTCGGGCTGCTGCGTTTCCGTCGTCATCGAATCCATCTGGTCACCTCCGCTAACCCCTTGGGGCCGAACATAATTCGACGAGCGAACTGTCACAGTCAATCGCCGGGGCCTGAATTTCCATAATCGTTAAGCACTTCCGCGGCCATCGACCGTGTGATCCGAGTGCCACGGGCAAGTGCCAGACGGTCCAGCCGCTCGACGATCGCCTGGGCAGCGCCGAGAGAACGCTCCATGCGGTTGACGATATAGCCCACCAGTTTGTCATCGATATAAAGCTGCCGGTCGGCAAAAAGTTTCACGATCACCTGCGCCAGCAGTTCCTCGTCCGGTTCGCCGATCTCCACGACGGTCGCCGCTTTGAGGCGCGACTTGAGGTCCGGCAGTGTCACGCCCCATGACATCGGCCAGAGCCTCGACGTCATCAGCAGGCTATGGCCGTTCTGCCGCACGCAGTTGATCACGTGGAAGAGTTCCGTCTCGTCAAAACCGCGCCGCTCGGCATCTTCGAAAAGCACCGGGCCGGCCGCTGCCAGTGCGGCGGCATTCGAACCCGCGACGGGGTGAATGTCGACCGCGCTGGCCTTTTCGCGCCAGATGTGGGCAAGGTGCGACTTGCCTGATCCGACAGGCCCAGCCAGCACGACCACCGGCGATGGCCAGGCCGGCCATTCATCGACGATCGCAACGGCCGCCGCCAGGCGCTCGGAAACCAGCAGGTCATCCCGGCCTTTCGCCGCATCATGGGTGAATTGCAGCGGCAATTGCTCGCTTTTACGCCGCTCGCGTTCGCTTGCTTGTGTCATTGGTCTTTCGGTGCGCCGATCTGGGCGTCGTTTCCGCTGTGCTCCAGCACATGGGGCGGTGGCTCTTCCTGCCAGGGAAGCGTGGCCGTCCGGCCGTAATAGATGTCGCTGTCAAGATACCGCGACAGGGCGAAGCGGACAAGCACGCCGACCACAGCCGCGGCCGGTACCGCGATCAAAAGACCCACGAAGCCGAACATCGCGCCGAATGCAAAGAGCGCGAACATCAGCCAGACGGGATGCAGCCCGACGCTTTCGCCCACCAGCTTCGGCTGCAGAATGTTGCCCTCGACAAACTGGCCGACGAAGAAGACGCCGGCAACCGCCAGTATCCACGGATAATCCGGCCAGAACTGCACCAGCGCCACGCCGACCGAAAGCACCAGCCCGATCAGCGAACCGATATAGGGAATGAAGCTGATCATGCCGGACACAAAGCCTATCAGGAGCCCGAAATTGAGGCCGACGATCGACAGGCCCACCGCGTAGAAGATACCGAGGATAAGGCAGAGCGAACCCTGGCCGCGGATGAAACCGGCAACCGATTCATCCATCTCGCGGGCAATCCGGCGCACGGTATGCACCTGATCGCGCGGAATCCAGTTGTCGACCTTCGCCACCATCCGGTCCCAGTCGAGCAGGATGTAGAAGGCAACCACGGGCGTGACGATTAGCAAGGAGACCACATCGACGATCGCCTTGCCGGAATTCCAAATCTGGCCGAGCAGCGAACCTATAAAACCGGCGCCCTGGCTCAACACTTCGGAGAAGTTCTGTTTGATCGTCTCGATCTGGCTGCCGACCCAAGAGGGCAGGAAGGAGGTTTCGGGGCTGGAAATGATCTGCTGCAGCTGGGAGATATAACCCGGCAGAGCTGCGGCAAATTCGGTGAACTGGTTGATGATGATCGGGATCACCAGCATCAGCGACAGCACGAAGACCAGCACGAAACAGACGAGGATCACCACGGTCGCCATCAGCCGGCTCAGTCCGCGCCGCTCCAGCCAGTCGGCAACCGGATCGAGAAAATAGGCGAGCGCCATGCCCGCTACGAAAGGCAGCAGAATGGAGCGGAAGAACCAGAGAAAAACGACGACGACCGCCAGCGCGCCGACCCAGAAAAGAATGTGGCGCCTGAGGTTTGCACCGTTGACATGGTATGGCATCGCCGCTCCCTTCAAGCGTGACCGCGGTCGCAGACAGGGATAGGATGCCCGCGCCCGCGTGGTCAAGAGTTCGATCGCAGTGCAGCGAGCGCTGTGAAAAGCCTTCAAAAGCGCTGGCAACGCTTGCATCCGACGCCATGTCGTGCAATGGCGGGCCGCTAAAATGGCCATTGGAGACGGACGATGAGCGAGGCGGGCAAAAACGGTCTCACCTATAGCGATGCCGGTGTCGATATCGACGCGGGCAACCTCTTGGTCGAGAAGATCAAACCGGCTGTGCGCTCCACCCGCCGGCCGGGCGCGGACGGTGAGATCGGCGGCTTCGGCGGCCTCTTCGATCTCAAGGCCGCAGGCTTTACCGATCCGATCCTGGTTGCCGCAAATGACGGCGTCGGGACGAAGCTGAAGATCGCCATCGACGCCGATTTCCATGACACGGTCGGCATCGACCTCGTCGCCATGTGCGTCAACGACCTCGTCGTGCAGGGCGCAGAACCGCTGTTGTTCCTCGACTATTTCGCCACCGGCAAGCTCGATCCCGACCAGGGTGCTGCGATCGTCACCGGCATCGCCGCCGGCTGCCGCGAGGCGGGCTGCGCGCTGATCGGCGGAGAGACCGCCGAAATGCCGGGCATGTATTCCGACGGCGATTACGATCTCGCAGGCTTTGCGGTGGGTGCGGCCGAACGCGGTCAGTTGCTGCCGGTCGGAGACATCGCCGCCGGAGACCTTATTCTCGGCCTCACCTCTTCAGGGGTCCATTCGAACGGCTTTTCTCTGGTCCGCAAGATCGTAGCGCTTTCCGGCCTCGCCTGGGATGCACCTGCCCCCTTCCGTGACGGCATGACTCTGGGTGAAGCGCTGCTCACGCCCACCCGCATCTACGTGAAGCCGCTCCTGAAGGCGATCCGCGAGACCGGCGCGCTGAAGGCGCTCGCACATATCACCGGCGGCGGTTTCCCTGAAAACATCCCGCGCGTGCTGCCGAAGAACCTTGCGGCCGAAGTCGACCTCGATTCCATCCCCGTTCCGCCCGTCTTCTCCTGGCTGGCCAAGACGGGAGGCGTGGAGCCCAAGGAAATGCTGCGGACCTTCAACTGCGGCATCGGCATGATTGTCGTGGTCGCCGCCGAAAACGCGCAAGCCGTCAGCGACATTCTCCGGGCGGAAGGCGAAGTGGTCGTTCCGCTCGGCCGCATGGTCGATCGCCCCGAGGGCGGCGCCGGCGTGATCTACCAGGGCACACTCGGCCTATGATCGGCACGCCGCGCAAACGCGTCGCCGTCTTCATTTCCGGCGGCGGCTCCAACATGCTGTCACTCGCGGATGCCTGCGCCGCACCGGACTTTCCTGCCGAAATCGTCGCGGTCATTTCAGACAAGGCTTCGGCCGGCGGACTTGCCAGGGCGGAAGCGCGCGGCATCAAGACCTTCGTCTTCGAACGCAAGAACTTTGCGAGCAAACAGGACCATGAGGCGGCGATGCTGTCGGCGCTGGATGAAATCCGGCCCGACATCCTCTGCCTTGCCGGCTTCATGCGGCTCCTGTCAGGAGACTTCATCAGCCGCTATGAAGGCCGCATCCTCAACATCCACCCTGCCCTCCTGCCGCTTTTCGCCGGCCTCAACACGCACCAACGCGCCATTGACGCGGGCATGAAGATCGCCGGCTGCACAGTACATTACGTTACGGAAGGCATGGATGAAGGCCCTATCCTCGCCCAGGCCGCCGTGCCGGTGCTTGCCGGCGATACCGCCGAGACGCTCGCCGCCCGGGTGCTGACCGTCGAGCACAAGCTCTACCCGCTGTCGCTGAAGCTATTGGCCGAAGGAAAGGTGCGGATGGAGGGTGCCCGGGCTGTGTTTTCCGCAATCGCGGAAAAAGACGAAGCCAAGCTCATCTCGCCGGCTATGTAGCTCGTCGCGATACGGGCTACAGCAGCGATCAAACCGCCAGTCTGCCGCGATTGATCGCCGCCCACTGCAGCAGCATGATTGTCTTGGCGTCGCAGATCTCGCCGCTTTCGATCATCGCGAAGGCTTGGTCGAGCGGCAATTCCAGAACCTCGATATCCTCGTGCTCGTCGGCCAAGCCACCGCCGCCGTTGATGCGGTCGGCAAGATCGACCGGCGCGAAGAAGAAATGGATGTGTTCCATGATCGCGCCGGGCGACATGAAGGCCTTGAAGAGGAAACGCACCTCACGCAAACGATAACCGGTCTCCTCCATCGCCTCGCGGCGGATCGCATCCTCCGGATGATCTTCGTCGAGAAGGCCGGCGGGCACCTCGACCAGCCAGGCGGGTTCGCCGGCAAGATAGGCCGGCAGCCGGAATTGCTTCACCAGCACGACCGTATCGCGCTTCGAGTCATAAAGCAGAATGCAGGCCGCGGGCATGCGGTGATAGATCTCACGGCGCAGCCGATGGGTGGCGCCGTCGCGGTCGGTATAGTCGAGTTCGTAGCTTGAAAGCCGCGTCCAGCCATCCGACAGCGTCTTTTCGCTGACGATCGTCACCCGGTCGTGTCTGTCCGTCATGCGACGTCCCTGCGAAGCCAGACCTTGTTGTCGTGGAAAGCCGCTCCGCCATAGGGCGCAACCGCGTCGGCGCCGGTCAAAACGTTGATACCCTCTCCGTCGAGATGCGCCTTGTTGGGCCACAGGCCTTCGGCGATCAGCACGCCCGGGCGCGCGCCGGGCACCAACCGAGCATGCAGACGGATTTCGCCGCGCATATTGCCGAGACGGACGATATCGCCGTCCACGATCCCCAATCGCGCTGCGTCGGAGGGCTCGATCATGACTTCCGGCCGCCCCTCCTTCTGGATCGAGCTTCTCGTTTCCGCGAATGTGGAATTCAGGAAACTGCGCGAAGGCGAGGTCGCGAGCCGGAAGGGATGCGCCTCGTCCACCAACTCGATCACGTCGACCTGATCTGGAAATTTCGGCAGATCCGCCACTGGTCCCATAGCCCCGAGGTTCTTCGGCGGCTTGTTGGGCGACGGACCATTCGCCCAGTCCGGGCTGAAACGGAATTTTCCGTCCGGATATCCGAAACCCTTCAGATAGTGAGCGGTCTCGAAATCAGGCTGCGCATCGATCCAGCGATCGCGTTTCAGCGCGTCGTATCCCGACCAGCCGCTAGCCCTTAGCAGGCGGTCGATATGCTCGCGTTCACCGAGGCCGAAACCGGAATAATGATCGACACCGAGCCGCTTTGAGAGCTTCTCGATGACGAAGAGGTTGGTGCGCACGGTTTCCGGCGGTTCAACGAGCTTCGGTCCGAGCAGGATATGGTTCTGCCCGCCCGCGCGATAGATGTCGTCATGTTCGAGGAACATGGTGGCCGGCAGCACGATATCGGCGACCTCCGCAGTATCGGTCATGAACTGCTCGTGCACGGCAACGAACAGGTCGTCACGCATGAAGCCTTGCCGAACCAGCCGCTGCTCCGGCGCGACATTCATCGGATTGGTGTTCTGGATCAGAAGAGCTGTCACCGGCCCGCCATATCGAAGGGCTTCGGCGTCGCCGGTCAGGACCCGGCCGATTTGCGACTGATCGAGCTGGCGGATATCGGGATCAGCGTAGGCGGTCCCCATCAGCTCCGACTTGTTGAGCCGAAAAATATCGCCGTTGTTGTGAAAGGCGCCGCCACCTTCGTATTGCCAGGAGCCGAGCACGGTCGCGATCGACAGCGCCGCATGCATGGCGGCGGTGCCGTTGCGCTGGCGGGCGAATCCGTAGCCCAGCCGGAAGAATGTCTTCTTCGTCGTGCCGACGAGGCGGGCGAAGGTTTCGATCTCGTCTACCGAAAGCCCGGTGATCGCCGAGGCCCATTCCGGCGTCTTCGATTTCAGATGCACCTCCAACCCCGCCGGATCGTCCGCGTATCTTTCCATGTATCCGCGGTCGGCATAACCGTCCCGGAAGGCGATGTGCATCACCGCGCAGGCGAGCGCCGCATCGGTGCCAGGCCTCACCACCAGCGCCATGTCGGCCTGCTTCATGGTCGGGTTGTCGTAGATGTCGACCACGACGATCTTGGCGCCGCGTTCCTTGCGCGCCTTCACCGCGTGGGTCATCACGTTGACCTGGGTGGAGACTGCGTTGGTGCCCCAGATCACCACGCAGTCCGACTTCGCCATCTCGCGCGGATCGGGACCGCGAAGCGCTCCGGTCCCCATCACATAACCGGTCCAGGCCATGTTGGTGCAGATCGTGCCGAAGAAGCCGGAATATTTCTTGGCGTGCCGCAACCGCTCGATCGAATCGCGCTGCACCTGCCCCATCGTGCCGGCATAGAAATAGGGCCAGACAGCTTCGGACCCGTGCTTGGCTTCCGCCTTGACGAAGGCGTCGGCAATCTCGTCCAGCGCCGCTTCCCAGGAAAGCTCCTGCCAGTCGCCCTCGCCCTTCCGGCCCTTGCGCCGCTTCGGCACCATCAGCCGACCGGGATGGTAGATCCGCTCGGAATAACGGGCGACCTTGGCGCAGATGACGCCGGCCGTATAGGTATTGTCGGCGGAGCCGCGCACGCGGCCGATGCGGCCGTCGGGCGTGAGATCGACATCCAGCGCGCAGGCGGACGGACAGTCGTGCGGACAGACGGTGTGGCCGACCTTGGTCGGCTCGGCGGCGGTTTTCGCGGTGATCGGGGTCGCAACGTTCATTCCTTTTCTATATTGCAAGCCGAGCCCTGCAAAAAGTGCGATTTGCGGCGCATCAATATTATTCACGCGGGACAGCAGCGACGATGAACTACCGGCATATCTATCACGCAGGCAATTTCGCGGACGTCCTCAAGCACGCCATCCTGGCGCGGTTGATCCGCTACGCCCAGAAGAAGGACAAGGCATTCCGCGTCCTCGATACCCATGCCGGCATCGGGCTCTACGACCTTTCCTCCGACGAGGCGCAGAAGACCGGCGAATGGCGCGACGGCATCGGCCGGCTGATGGAAGCCGAGCTGCCCGCAAAAATATCGGAGCTGCTCGAGCCCTATCTGACGGCGGTCAAGGACCTGAATCCGAATGGCGGGCTGAAATTTTATCCCGGCTCTCCGAAGCTTGCGCGCATGCTGTTCCGCCCGCAGGACAGGCTTTCTGCGATGGAACTGCATCCGGAGGACTTCAACCGCCTGCACAATCTCTTCGAAGGCGACTTCCAGGTACGGGCGACGGAACTCGACGGCTGGCTGGCGCTTGGCGCGCATCTGCCGCCGAAGGAGAAGCGCGGCATCATCCTCGTCGATCCGCCCTTCGAGGAGGAAGGAGAATATACCCGCCTCGCCCAGGGGCTCGCCCATGCCTGGCGTCGCTTCCCGGGCGGCACCTACTGCCTCTGGTATCCGATCAAGAAGGGCGCGCCGATCAAGGCCTTTCACGAGGAACTGCAAGCGCTGGAAATCCCGAAGATGCTCTGCGCCGAACTCACGGTGAAAAGCGACCGGGAAGCGACCGGGCTATCGGGCTCGGGCCTCGTCGTCGTCAATCCCCCCTTTACGCTGAAGGACGAGCTGCACGCACTCCTGCCGGTGCTGAAGGACATTCTGGCGCAGGACCGCTTTGCCTCGCAGCGGGCTTTCTGGCTCCGCGGAGAATAACCGGCTTCAGGAGTTTTCCCGCTTGCCGCGCTCGAGGTCCGGCGGATGCTCGATCCGCCACCGCGACCGCTCGAAGAACAGGACCACCACCAGCGCCATCGCAAACGGGATAAGAAGATAGAAGAGCCGGAAGATCAGCAGGGCAGCAATCACATCGGCCTGGTCCATGTCCGGCAGTCCCGTGATGAAGACAAGCTCGAGTACGCCAAGCCCGCCTGGCGCATGGGAAATCAGTGCAGCCGAAAAGGAGATCAGGAAGATGCCGAGGACGATCATAAAGCCCGGATTTCCCACCTCAGGCAACGCGAAATAGATGATTCCGGCAGCCCCTATGAGCTCGATCGGGGCGATCAGCAGCTGCGGCAGCACGACCGGCGGCTCGGGATAAAATATCTTCAGCGAGCCGATCTGAAGCGGCCGGAGCTTCATGAAACTCGCCGCGACATAGAGCGCCACAAACCCGAGCAGCACATATCCCGTCGCCGCTGTTGCCTCCAATGGAAGGAGGTCGCCGAAACGGCCCGTAACCTCGGGCTCGATGATCAGCACGATGCCGGCGAGAAAGAGTGTGCCTAGAATGAATGTGAACGAGCAGACGGCGATCAGCACCCCGATCTCGGCCGGCGTCAGCCCTTTGGCGGAATAGGCGCGATACCGCACCACGGCGCCCGATACGACGGATGCGCCGATATTGTGGGAGAGCGCATAGGTGGTGAAGGAACAGAGGGTGATGAAAAACCAGTTTACCCTGCGGCCGAGATGCATCAGCGCGATCCGGTCATAACCGGCGAGCGCGGCATAGGCCAGCAATGTGGACAACCCACAGAGTACCCAGTTTCCTGCCGAGATCGCCCCGAAGCTGTCTCCCAGCTCGTCGAGCGACAACCCGCGAAGCTCCTTGTAGAGAAACCTTGCCGAAACGACGATGGTTATGGCTCCGACCACAGGCCAGAAGTACTTCTTGAATTTCATTCCGATATTGCCGTTCCTCCCGCCCCTGTTTAAATCAATACCGTTAAGGCTTCGGTCGCTTAATTCACTCAGGGGGCACCTTTGACCGATCAACTTCGCCGGCGCGCTTTTGGTTGCCTCCTTGCCTGTTTTCTTGGCTCCGCTTCAATAGCGCCCGCGCAGGATCAGGCGGGGAAATTCGATTTCTACGTTCTGTCGCTCTCCTGGTCTCCGACCTTCTGTGCCTTGCAAAATGGTGGCCGGAACGAGCAGCAATGCGGCGGCAACGAGGATTTCCGTTTCATCGTCCATGGGCTCTGGCCGCAATATGAAAAAGGTTATCCCGATTTCTGCCAAACGCGTGAACCGGAGCGCGTGCCGCGCTCGCTCGGCCAGACCATGTTCGACATCATGCCGTCCATGGGACTTGTCGGTCATCAATGGCGAAAACATGGAAGCTGCACGGGTTTGAACCAGCGCGACTATTTCGCCAAGGTCCGCGAGGCCTTCCGGCGCATCCGCCTGCCATCCGATCTCTCCCGTGGAGAAACCTCCTTAACGGTCTCGGCCGATCAGATCGAAGAGAGATTCATTGCCGCGAATCCGGGTATGAGCCGCCGGGGAATTGCTGCAAGCTGCGAAGGAAAGCGGCTGGAAGAGGTGCGCATATGCCTGACCAAGGACCTGTCTTTCCGCGATTGCCCGGAGGTGGACGGCGACGGCTGCAAGATTAGCCAGATCACCCTGCCTCCCGCTCAATGACTTCAGAAGAGGATCAATGATGAAGCTATTATACTCGCCGGCCTCCCCCTATGCCGCCAAGACGCGGATGGCCGCCCGCTATCTCGGCATCCGGATTACCGAGGTGAAGACCGACACCAACGCCAATCCCGCTGAACTGATCGACAACAATCCGCTCGGCAAGATTCCGGTGTTGATCCGGGACGGCGAGCCGCCGATCTATGACAGCGTCGCAATCATGCATTATCTCGACCGGCTGTCGGGCGGAAAGCTCTATCCGAGGAAGGATGAAAAGCGCACCGAGGCCGAAGTTCTGGAGGCCTTGTGCGATGGCATCATGGATTGCCTGCTGGCGATCATCTACGAGCGCCGTCTCCGGCCTGAAGACAAGATCTACCAACCCTGGATCGACAAGCAGTGGGAAAAGACCGTTCGCGGCCTCGACTATCTGGAAAAGAACCTGCCGAAGACGGGCAAGAAACTGCATGGCGGCCATTTCGCACTGGCGGCACTGATCGGTTATCTCGACCTGCGCTTCAATGGACAGTGGGCCGAGGGTCGTCCGGAACTGGCTTCTTGGCCGGATGTTTTTAGCAAGCGCTTTTCGCACTATGGCGAGATGAAATCGGCCGGCTGAGCATGAAAAAAGCCCGGACCGAGAAAGTCCGGGCTTCCCAAGCCTGTAAAGGCGATGGACTTAGAACTTGACGCCGATACCGACCTTGACACTGTGATCGTCGTAGCCCTTGGAAACCGACCCGGAATCCAGGCTGTAACGGTCCGAACCGAAGTCCGTATAGCGGTACTCGACACGAGCGGTGATGTTGTTGGTGACCATGGCTTCTGCACCGGCACCCACAGTGTAACCGACTGCGGTCTTGTTTTCCGAAGAGGTCGCGTCGCTCAGTTCGTTGTCCTGAAGGGCGACACCGCCGGTACCGTAGATCAGGAAGGGGTTCAGGTCGTAACCGACGCGGGCACGAACGGAGCCGTTCCAGCCGGCCTTGCCTTCGTAGCCTTCGATGGTGGTGTTCTTTTCGCCGTTGTAGCCGACATCGGCTTCAACACCGTAAACGATCTGGCCGGACTGCCAGTTGTAGCCGGTGTAGGCACCGCCGCCGAATGCGCCATCGCGATCGCCAGCACCACCGAAACGGCCCCAATCATAAGAACCGTAACCACCGAGGTAGAAACCTGCCCAATTTGCGACCGGTGCCGGCTCTTCGACTGCTGCCGGAGCCTGCGGAATCTGGTCGACGGCATCAGCGGCATTGGCCGCGGAGATGGCGATGAAGCTGGCTGCCGAGGCCATCAGAGTTGCGATAAGAGTACGCATACATTTTCTCCTTTTACTGCTGTGCCGGGATCCGTCGCGACCAAATGCTGCGACGGCTTTGTTCCCTGCCCGCTGAGGCCGAATGTGGATGCGAATTGAGGAAATGAAAGAGCCGAAATGTGAATTGATTGTGGCGCGTGAAAGGCCAAAATTTGATGTTGCTATAGCGCAACATGTATAACATTAACCTTACTTATCCATTAATTTAAATATACGCGTCTTTACTCCGATTAATTACTTCTTAAATTCAAAGAACTCCTTCGTCAATATGTTTCCCCTCGCCTGCTGTACGCGGCCAACGGTGAATTTTCGACTTCTGTCTTCAGAACAGTGGAGACGAAGGCGGGAAAAATCGAAGTTCTGCACTGCAATAATAGCTGGCCGCCTGCATCTCCTGTCGAAGTCTGCCAGCACTGGTGGCGTCCGCTGCCAAATTTCCGCCTCAAACAATCGCCCCCTCCGGCGCGCCCGTGGCTACGGCCACAAATGCCCGGAGAGCGTTCTTCACTTTCCAAACAGGAGGCGATTTACTATCTCTGCCTTGGGACCCGATGTCAGGCCAGCCCATTCGCCCGCAAAACTTTGACAAGCTGCCAATCACGGGCTCATGGTTCGAATCGGCGATGGCCAGCGACCGGCTCCGTTCCGGCATCTGGCGGAGACTTTGGAATGAATGGAACGAAGCTGCCGGATGGCGGCGTTCTTTATGACGAAACGGAAGAGGATGACGACGACGCTCCGATGAGCGAGCCCGTCGAAGGGATCGTCGCGTCGGTCGACTGGAACGAAGCGCCCAAGAACGAGAGCGGCCTGAAGGGTGCCGAGCTGATCGCCGAATTCGTCAAGCACCTGCCCAACGCGCCCGGCGTCTACCGGATGTTCAACGAAGCGGCCGACGTGCTCTATGTCGGCAAGGCGCGCAGCCTCAAGAAACGCGTCGGCAACTATGCCCAGGGCCGCGTCCATTCCAACCGCATCGCCCGCATGGTGCGCGAGACGACGCATATGGAATTCGTCACGACGCGGACGGAAACCGAGGCACTGCTGCTCGAGGCGAACCTGATCAAGCGCCTGCGCCCGCGCTTCAACGTGCTTCTGCGTGACGACAAGTCTTTTCCCTATATTCTGATCACCGGCGATCACCGGGCACCGGCGATCTTCAAACATCGGGGCGCGCGTGCCCGCAAGGGCGATTATTTCGGCCCGTTTGCCTCGGCTGCAGCCGTCGGCCGCACGATCAACTCACTGCAGCGCGCCTTCCTGTTGCGCACCTGCACCGACAGCGTCTTCGAAACCCGCACCCGTCCTTGCCTGCTTTACCAGATCAAGCGTTGCTCCGGCCCCTGCACCCACGAGATAAGCGACGAGGGTTATGCCGCGCTCGTCAGCGAGGCGAAGGACTTTCTTTCCGGCAGAAGCCAGAATGTGAAGGCGGCGATTGCCAGCCAGATGGCGGAAGCCTCCGAAGATCTCGATTTCGAGCGCGCGGCGGTCTATCGCGACCGGCTCGCCGCGCTGTCGCATGTCCAGAGCCACCAGGGCATCAATCCGGCCGGCGTCGAGGAGGCGGATGTCTTCGCCATCCATCATGAGGGCGGACTGTCCTGCATCCAGGTCTTCTTTTTCCGCACCGGCCAGAACTGGGGCAACCGCGCCTATTTCCCGAAGGCCGACCCGCAGCTTTCTCCCGCGGAAGTGCTCAATGCCTTTCTCGCGCAGTTCTACGACGACAAACCGGTGCCGCGGCAGATCCTGCTTTCCGAGACCGTGGAGGAACAGGAACTGCTCGCGATGGCCTTCTGCGAAAAGGCCGGCCACAAGGTGGTGATCTCGGTGCCGCAGCGCGGCGAAAAGAGGGACCTCGTCGATCACGTTCTGGCGAATGCCCGCGAGGCGCATGGCCGCAAGCTCGCCGAGACGGCTTCGCAGGCGCGGCTTCTTGCCGGCTTTGCCGAAACTTTCGCCCTTCCCTACACTCCGCGCCGGGTCGAGATCTACGACAACTCCCACATCATGGGCACCAATGCGGTAGGCGGCATGGTGGTGGCGGGGCCGGAAGGCTTCGTGAAGAACCAGTACCGCAAGTTCAACATCAAATCGACCGATATCACCCCCGGCGACGACTTCGGTATGATGCGGGAGGTGATGACGCGCCGGTTTTCGCGCCTCATCAAGGAAGAGGGCCTCCCCGACCGCAGCGGATCGGCGGCCACAGCCGAAGATGCCGCAGATGCCGCCTTCCCCGCTTGGCCGGATGTGATCCTCATCGACGGCGGACAGGGACAGATGACCGCCGTCCGCTCCATTCTCGACGAACTCGGCATTCGGGATGTCGTAACGGCGATCGGTGTTGCAAAGGGCGTCGACCGCGAGGCCGGCCGCGAACGTTTCTTCGTGGACGGAAAGAGCGACTTTTCGCTGCCGCCGCGCGATCCGGTGCTTTATTTCATCCAGCGGATGCGCGACGAGGCGCACCGCTTCGCGATCGGCTCGCATCGAGCCCGCCGCAAGAAGGAGATGGTCCGCAATCCCCTGGACGAGATTTCCGGCATCGGACCCGGCCGCAAGCGCAAACTTCTGCAGCATTTCGGCACGGCAAAAGCCGTATCCCGCGCTGGCCTTACGGATCTCATGGCGGTGGAGGGTATCTCCGAAGCCGTGGCGAAACAGATCTACAATCACTTTCACGAGAACCGCGCCGGGTAAGCGGCTCTGCCGCAATCCTTTTCAAAAAAGCCGCGAAGGCATGTTGACGGGCGCGGCTTCAGGCATCAACTAGGAACAAATAGAGCTAACAGGTCGTCCATGGCTTCGCGCGCATACAACATCCCCAACCTGCTCACCTATGCGCGCATCGTTGCCGTGCCCGTCATCGTTCTCTGCTTCTTCGTGGAGGGCCGGCTCGAAAGTTCGGATTTCGCCCGCTGGGCGGGCCTGACGATCTTCGTGATCGCTTCCCTCACCGACTATCTCGACGGCTATCTCGCCCGCATCTGGAACCAGACATCCAATATCGGCCGGATGCTGGACCCGATTGCCGACAAGCTTCTCGTCGCCTCCGTGCTGCTCCTGATGGCTGCGGACGGGACGATTGCCGGCTGGTCGCTCTGGGCGGCGATCACCATTCTGTGCCGCGAAATCCTCGTCTCCGGCCTGCGCGAATATCTCGCGGCACTGAAGGTGTCGGTACCGGTGACGCGCATCGCCAAGTGGAAAACGACCATCCAGATGGTGGCGATCGCCTTTCTGCTTGCCGGCCCCGCCGGCGACAAGATCATGCCCTATATTACCGAAATCGGCATCGCGCTTCTGTGGATTGCGGCGATCCTCACCTTTTACACGGGCTACGACTACTTCAAGGCCGGCCTGAAACATCTGGTTGACGAAGAATGAGCACCAAACTCGTCTATTTCGCCTGGGTGCGCGAACGGATCGGCAAGCCGGAAGAGGAAATCACCATTCCGGAAAATGTCGTCACCGTGCGCGACTTGCTGAATCATCTGAAGGGCTTGGGCGAGGAATACGAGAACGCGCTTCAATATCCGGAGGTGATTCGGGTGGCGATCGACCAGGAGCATGTCGAGCATTCGGAAAAGATCGCCGGCGCGCGGGAAATCGGCATTTTCCCGCCGATGACCGGAGGGTGAAACCGTGACAGTCGAACCGCGGATCCAGGTGCAGAGCCAGGACTTCGACCTCCGATCCGAGGTGGAAATCCTGACTGCCGGCCGCAGGGACATCGGCGCGATGGTTACCTTCAGCGGTCTCTGCCGCGACGAGCAGGGCATGCTTTCCGCGCTTGAGCTTGAGCATTATCCCGGCATGGCGGAGGCCGAAATGCGCCGTATCGCCGAGATCGCCATCGAACGCTTCTCGCTCCTGGGGCTCACTGCCATCCACCGCTACGGAAAAATCACGCCGGGCGAGAATATCGTGCTGGTGGTCGCGGCAGCGCCTCATCGTCAGGCTGCCTTCGACGGCGCCAGCTTCATGATGGATTTCCTGAAGACCTCCGCCCCGTTCTGGAAGAAGGAGCATGCGGCAGACGGCACGGCCCGCGACTGGGTATCCGCCAAGGATGCGGATGACAGAGCGCGGGACAAGTGGATGTAGCCGCCGGGCCAACCAGTCCTGTTGTTTTCCTAAGGCCGCACCTGCCACAGCTGGCCGGAGTAGTTGGCGCAGGGAACCATGTGCGCCAGATTGTCCGCCATTCCGCCGTTGACGATATCAAGGCACATTCCTTCGCCCAGAAATTGCGTCGTCAGCCTGATGTCGTTGCCATCTCCGCGCATATGCCAGAACTGGCCGGAATAGTGGCCGCAAGGCCGCATTTCCACAAAATGGTTGCGGTCACCACCATTGATCACGTCGAGGCACATCCCGTTGCCGGTCTGCTCGTTGCGCAATCGCAGCCAGTTGCCTTCCGACGAGATCATCCACCGCTGGCCCGGATTGCCATCGCGCGAGGTCAACTGCCCCAATCCCGCGAAAGGACCATCGGTCACAGCCTCGAGCGCCATGCCGGACCCTCTGAACTGGGTAGTCAATTCAACGGACTGCGCCCGAACGGTCGCCGGCAGCAGCATGATTGAAGCCGAGAAAAGCAGGCAAAGAGACTTGCTGAGCATGATCGTATGTCCTGGAGGGTCGGTGGGGAGACTTAGCGGCATGGCGACATTAGCCAAGTGACGATCGAATGGAACTCGCAAAAGCGCTTTTCCCCGAAAGAAGCATGGAAGCCGCTGCAAGCCGTCCGCTCAGGGGATCGCCCTCTCCCGCCTGCTTATCACCAACACGCCCACAAGCACCGAAACGATGAACAGGTCGCGCCAGACGATCGGGCCGTAACCGCTCCAGAGCGTTTCGGCAAAGCCGATGACGGCGGCGCCGGCGGCTGAGCGCAAGGGGTTGGAATGGCCGCCGGCGGCGGCAATCAGCACCACCTTCAGCCCGAACAGCAGGCCTGCGCCAAAATCCATCGTGCCGTAATGGGAAGTCGCGAGCACCCCGCAGACAGAGGCATAGAGTGCCGCCGCCACATAGGAGATGACGAAGACCAACGAGGAATTGGTGCCGGAGAGCTCTGCCGCCAGCGGATCGTCTGCGACCGCCCGCCAGACACGGCCCCAGCGGGTATTGGCGAGCACAAGATAGCCGGAGGTGATCATCATCAGCATTGCCGCGACATTGATGAGCTGGATCAGCGTCAGCGTGACCGGAAATCCGTCCCCGCGCCAGAAAACTAGGGGATTGTTGAGGAAAGGCGGCAGCCAGAGCTCGCGCGTGTTTGCCGCAAGCCTTGCCCCCTCCATCAGCACCATCAGCACGCCAAGCGAGGCGACGATTACCGCGTTCGGCGAAATTCTCGCAAGCGGCCGCATGACGAACCGGCCGGCGATCACCCCTGCTCCGAGACCGCCGGCCAGTGCAGCTGCGGCACCAAGGCCAAGTGCTGCGGGAAAGATCAGCCACAGCTGGTTCCAGCCGAAATGGGCAAATATCAAATAGACATGCCCGGAAAAGGCGAAGATCGCGCCATAGGTGATGTCCGCACGCTTGGTCACGGCAAAGGCAATGGAGTAGCCGAAGGCAAGCGCCGCATAAAGCGCTGCCAACGGCAAGGCATTCGCCAGTTGCTGCAGTAGATAAGCCATCGATCCTTCCCGAACTCGGCCTAATATAACTGGTAAAACGGCTTTCGCCAGTTATAATGATGACATGAGCTTTTCGTGGACCCCGCACCGTTTTGCCGGAGGCGCTCTGGCGCTCGATGTTGCCAACAGCGTCATCCTGCGTTTCGATCCCGCACGTAGTGTCGATCGTTTCGCCGAGCCGGAGCAGATGGACGCCTTTGCGAAGGCAACAGGCGTATTTTCGGCCGAACGCTCCCTGTTCGGTGAGCTTGCACCGGTGCCATCCCGAAACCGGTTGCCCTTCCTAGCCTTGCGGGAGGCCATCGACCGTTATTTTCGCGCCCGTATTCTGGAGAATGACGGATATGGTCTTTTAGCCGATCTTCTCGAAGCGACTGCCGCCGTCCTGCGCCGTGCGGACAAAGGTTCGCTCGAGGCGGCCACCGCGCATTCCGCCCTTCGCCTTCTCGCGGATGGAGAAATCACACGGCTGAAGATCTGCGGCAATTGCGGCTGGCTGTTCGTCGACCGCAGCAAGAACCGCAGCCGCACCTGGTGCGACATGACCGTCTGCGGCAACCGGGCAAAGGCCAGCCGCCACTATCATCGAAAAAAGAAGGAAGCCGCGCCATGATGAGACGGCTGATTGTCTGTAGTCTTGCCGCGCTTCTGCTGACCGCCTGTCAGCGCGAAGCCGAGCAGCAGCTTGCCGAGCTTTCCGGACGGATGTTCGTCTTCAACTACCGCGTGGCGACAGCGAACTATCTGGTGACGCTGAGACGAATTGGCACTCTTCCCGAAGACGGTTCTGTCGAGGCAGAGTTCGAGAATCCGCGAGGCGGAGACCCGTTGACCATCCGGGAGAAACTGTTTCCGAGGATGGACAAGATTTCGCTTGCCAGCCCGCCGATCGAATGTGTCCGGCAGGACCGCCCCTATGCGGTGACAATCCGCATTCTCGACAGCAACGGCACACCGCTCCAGACGATCGAAACCACCGTCACATCGGATGTCGATCAAAGCGTACTGCCCGCAAAACCGCTGGTGGTCGGTCCGGGCTATGATCCGAACCCCGACGTGTTCAAGCCCGATGGCAGCGCTGACTATTCGCCAGTGGCCGATTGTCCGGCCTGAAGATTAAATGAGAGGGGCATGAAAAAGCCGGAGCTTTCGCCCCGGCCCATTTCTCGATCACTGCCTTGCGGCAATCAGCCGACGATTTCGGTTTCGGAGAACCAGTAGGCGATTTCCTGGGCAGCAGTTTCCGGAGCGTCGGAGCCGTGAACCGAGTTTTCGCCGATCGACAGCGCGAAGGTCTTGCGGATGGTGCCTTCGTCAGCGTTGGCCGGGTTGGTGGCACCCATGATTTCGCGGTTCTTGAGGATGGCGTTTTCGCCTTCGAGAACCTGAACGACGGTCGGGCCGGAGGTCATGCCTTCGACGAGCTCGCCAAAGAACGGGCGCTCCTTATGGACGGCGTAGAAGCCCTCGGCTTCGCGCTTGCTCATCCAAACGCGCTTGGAAGCGATGACGCGCAGGCCGTTGTCTTCAAACACCTTGGTGATGGCGCCGGTCAGGTTGCGCTTGGTGGCATCCGGCTTGATCATCGAAAACGTGCGTTCAATCGCCATTGTTGTAATCCTTTGTCTCGAACGGAAAGTGGGCGGTGTTTACCCGCCCCTTTCGCTGGAAACAAGGGGGTTTCGGCAATTTCACGCGGCTGTCACACGCCGCCCGGCCCCTTCATGCAGATCCAGGCAGCGCTCGAACCAGCGTCCGACGGGATCATCGTCCTTGAAGACATCCGTGCCGGCGGTGATGCGCATCCACTGCAGGGCGCCAAAGAGGATGTAGTCCGCAAAGAGCGGTCCGTCGCCGCCGATGAATTCCTGATACTTCAGCGTATGGCGGATCGGCTCGAGCTTTGCCGCGAAAGCGGCGATCTCGGCGGAGCGGCCGGCTTCAAGCTCCTCCAGCGTTTGGCCGAGACGGGCCTCGCGGCTCTGACGGAAATAAACCCGATCGGTCTCGCCCAACATGTCGTGGATGTTCTTCACCGCGATCTTCGTGATCGCCGTATGGATCACCATCTGCGAGAAACCCTCGACAAACCGGGCCAGGGCCTTGCCGCCTTCGCCACCGAACAGAGTCGGACGGTCCGGATAGGTGTCCTCAAGGTAAAGCGCGATATCGAAGCTGTCGCGGATCAGTTCGTTACCGTCCCTCAGGATCGGAACAGTCTTCGAAAATCCGTTCTCGACCTTCGGTATATCGGTAAAAGGCATCGGCTTCTCGATGAACTCCAGGCCCTTGTGATGAAGCGCCAGCACGATCTTCCAGCAATGCGGGGAAAACGGGCGCGTCTCGTCAGCGCCGCAGAGGGAATAAAGAATTCGAGTCATGTCTGGCTCCCTTGTCAAAGATGCGCGGATATTGAAGGCAAAGCCCCAGAGGAATCCAATCAGGAAAATTCATGAATGGCATCACGGAGATAGGCGCACCGCCCACCTCGTCCATTCTCTCTTAACCTTGGGAACAGAGGCCGCACCGTTCTTCAGCAGATGTTAAACGCCACGCGTCATGGCTGGACTTGGTATCGAACAACCCGATCGGATTTTGGGGCAAGATATGACGAGCGAAGTCAGCAAAGCGGTGCGCGACCGAACCCTGCAGGTGGTGAGCCAGCACATGGCGAAGCTGGAGGTCAACGGCCTGCCGCGCAACTACGAACTCTTTCACGAGGCTTTGTCCGGCGGGGACACTGCCCTCTCCCGCGAGGTGCTGGCCCTGCCGCTCGCACCTTCGCAAACGCTGCTCGATGAAATCGGTCTGCGGTATCAACTTCCAGGCTTTGTCGCGCTTGCTCCCGCCAGGTCGCGCGACCACGAGATCAATCTGCTCCGGGAGTTGCGGGAGAAGATGACCAGCGGCGTAACGCAAAAGCAGGGTTTTACGCGCGTGCTGGAAGCCGTCGCCCGCAGCCTTCGCGAAGACAGCAATGCCGGACCGATGGATATCCTCGCCGAGATCGAATACTTAAGCGTTTCCTTGTCGGATGCCGTCGTGGCCGAAACTGAGCTCGAAGCCGTGCTCAAGGCCGGGGTGGATCGCCTGGTCACCTCGGAGCAGAAGACCGCAGCCGCCCGGGCGATTACCCTTAGGGATCGCCTGACCGCGCTGCCGAACCACGCCGCCTTCGCCGAGCGCCTGGAGATGCTCTATGGCGCAGAGGCCGACAAACGCGACGTCGCGCTCTTCCTGGTCACCATCAACGACCTGTCGGACATTGCCCAGACCTATGGCGAGCCGGCTGCCAACCGCATCGTGAGGAAAGCCGCCTCGATTTTCCGCAAGGCGATCAAGAAGAACGACTTCCTCGCCCGCATCGGCAAGGGGGATTTCGCCTTTCTGTTCAAGGATGTCGGTCGCGACAGCATATATCCGATTGCCGAACGCCTCTCTGCTTCCATTGTCGACAACCTCGTCTTTGCGGTGTCCGACAGAGCGACGGCAACGCTGACGCTCTCGATCGGCGTCGCGCTCGCCGGGGACGCCTTCTCGCCGCAGCAACTGCGCCTGCAGGCAACAGCGGCCTTGGAAACTTCGAAGGCGAACGGACGCCCGGCGGTATTCATGCCCGATCAGGCCAGCCAGTAGGCCCCCGCCCGGAACTCGTTTCGGCAGATGTTTGAGGCCGTCTTGCCTTCACCGGCAGTTTCGGCCAAAACCGCCGCCATGATCACGATTACCGACCTTTCCGCCCGCATTGCCGGGCGCCTTCTCCTCGACAATGCCAGCGTAACGCTTCCGGCCGGCGCGAAGGCCGGGCTTGTCGGCCGCAACGGCGCCGGCAAATCGACTCTCTTCCGCGTGATCACCGGCGAGCTTGCGGCCGAAAGCGGTTCGGTGACCATTCCAAGGAATGCCCGTATCGGCCAGGTGGCGCAGGAAGCGCCGGGCACGGAGGACTCGCTGATCTCGATCGTGCTTGCTGCCGACAAGGAGCGCAGCGCGCTTCTCGAGGAAGCCGAGACCGCAACCGATCCGCACCGCATCGCCGAAATCCAGATGCGGCTTGTCGACATCGATGCTCATTCAGCGGAAGCGCGCGCCGCCAGCATTCTTTCCGGCCTCGGCTTCGACCACGAGGCCCAGCACCGCCCTGCCTCCTCCTTCTCCGGCGGCTGGCGCATGCGGGTGGCGCTCGCATCCGTCCTTTTCGCAGAGCCCGACCTTCTGTTGCTCGACGAGCCGACCAACTATCTCGACCTTGAAGGCACGATGTGGCTGGAGGATTATGTCCGGCGGTATCCGCACACCGTCATCATCATCAGCCACGACCGCGACCTTCTGAACAATGCCGTGAACTCGATCGTCCATCTCGACCAGAAGAAGCTCACCTTTTATCGCGGCGGCTACGACCAGTTCGAACGGCAGAAGGCCGAGGCAGACGAGCTGCAGATGAAGGCGAAGGCCAAGAACGAAGCGGCCCGCAAACACCTGCAGAGCTTCATCGACCGGTTCCGCGCCAAGGCTACGAAAGCCCGACAGGCCCAAAGCCGTGTTAAGGCTCTGGAGCGCATGGGCACCGTTGCCGCCGTGGTGGAAGACCATGTTCAGCCGATCATTTTTCCCGAGCCGGAAAAGCAGCCCGCCTCGCCGATCGTGGCGATCAGCAAGGGCGCGGTCGGTTATGCTCCGGGCAAGCCGATCCTGAAGAATATCAGCCTGAGGATCGACAACGACGACCGCATCGCCCTGCTCGGCTCGAACGGCAACGGCAAGTCGACCTTCGCAAAGCTGGTGTCCGGTCGGCTGGAACTCGAAAGCGGCGAAATGAAACTCGCGCCGGGCCTCAAGATCGGCTTCTTCGCCCAGCACCAGCTCGACGATCTCATCCCCAACGAAACGCCCGTCGACCATGTTCGCCGGCTGATGCCGCAGGCGGCGGAAGCCCAGGTGCGCGCGCGTGTCGCCCAGATGGGACTTGCGACCGAAAAAATGAACACGGCCGCCAAGGATCTTTCCGGTGGGGAAAAGGCGCGCCTTCTGATGGGCCTTGCGGCCTTCCACGCGCCGAACCTGCTGATCCTCGACGAACCGACGAACCATCTCGACATCGACAGCCGCCGGGCGCTGATCGAAGCGCTCAACGATTACAACGGCGCCGTCATCCTGATTTCCCACGACCGCCATCTGATCGAGGCGACCGTCGACCGCCTCTGGCTGGTCAACGAAGGCACCGTCAAAACCTTCGATGGCGACCTTGAGGAATACCGCGACCTGATCATCTCTGCGGGGCGAAAGAAAGACGAGAAGGCGCAGACAGCAGACGAGCCCGCCTCCAAGGCCGATCAACGCAAGGTCAATGCCGAGAAGCGCGCCTCGCTTGCCCCGCTCAGAAAAAAGATCAACGAAATCGAATCCTTGACAGGAAAGCTCGAGAAACAGATTCAGGCTCTTGATAAAGAGCTTGCGGATCCCGCACTCTACGAGAAGGCGCCGGCCAAGGCAGCGCAGAAAGCCAAGGAGCGCGGCGAGGCCGCAGCCAAGCTCGCCGCCGCGGAGGAGGAATGGCTGATGCTGTCGTCGGAATACGAAGAGGCGATGGCGGGCTGAACCTTGTCCGCCTCGTGAATATACACTACCTTCCGATGTATATTCACGAGGTGCCGCGATGCCCCTTTACGTCCGGGACGAACGCGTCAACGAACTGGCCGAGCAGGCCCGTAGAATCCTCAACGCGCCCACCAAGACGGATGCGATCCGACAAGCGCTGCAGCCCGTGGTGGAAACGGCCGAAGCGTCGAATACCTCGGAGAAGCCGTCGCTTCGCGAGCGGCTGAAGGCAATCCAGGACGAAGTGAAAAGGCTCGGAAAACCGAATCCGGATTTCGATGACAAAGCCCTCCTCGACGAGATGTGGGAAATCTGATGTTTCTGGATACGTCGGCGATCTTCGAAATCCTGCTTAGCGATCCAAAATCAGACGATTTGATCCGGCGACTGGAGGCATCCGACGGCCCGCGATCGACAGGGCCCACCGTGGTGTATGAGGCTGCCGTCGTGCTGTCAGGGAAAGAAAACCTGTCCGTTCCGGAATCCGAGCGGCTTGTCCGCTCATTGTTATCTGAACTGAACGTCACGGTCCTGCCGGCAACGGATCAAATTGCCTCGAAAGCCCTCGACGCATTCGACCGCTACGGCAAGGGCCGTCATCCGGCGAAGCTTAATTTCGGCGATTGCTTCAGGTATGCCGGCGCGAAGGCCGCAGGGGCTGGTCTGCTCTATGTGGGCGACGACTTTACCCTCACGGACCTTGCCTGAGTTGGCGGTCGTTTTTGAAAGCCCATTGAACGTTGAAGAGCTTTGCCATGGATCTTTTTCTCGAAACCGACGATGACCAGAAGACGCTCGCTTTCATCACCGACCGAAACGAGGCGTCCCGCCGGAAACTCTGGACCGCGGAATTTGAAAAGGATCGCGACGCGATCAAGGCGATGATCGAGCGCGACGACCGGCTGATCATCCCGACACGACGCGGCAAGTGGCTCTTCGACTTCCACCGCAGCAAGGACAATCCGCTCGGTGTCTGGCGGCGCCTGCCGGCCGATCAGGAAGCTCGAGCCGACGCGGCCTGGGAGCCCGTCTTCGATCTCGATCACTTCTGCCAGAAAGAGGGCAAGCGCTGGATCTATAACGGAGCGGTCACCTGTCCCTGGGAGCCGACCCGCGTTCTCCTGCAGCTTTCCGACGGAGGCTCCGATCTGCAGCGCCTTCTCGAATTCGACGCGGAAACCAAATCGGTCGTTGACGGCGGTTTCGACACGCCCGGGGTGCGCTCGCATGCGAGCTGGCTCAGCCGCGACGAGATCTGCTATTTCGGCTCCATCGATGACTTTTCCGCGACCCGTTCGGGCTGGCCGCGGGTGGGCCGGCGTCTGAAGCGCGGCCAGACGCCGCGGGACGCGCCGGTCCTCTTTGAAGCGGCCGACAGCGACGTTTACGGCTACGGCTTCGTTATCGACCCGATGTTCTGGAACAGCGCGGCCGGCGAACGGCAGATCGAGATCTTTGCGGCCTGCCATGAGATCGGCAAGCAGAGCATCCATGCCAGGGGTGGCGACGGAAATCTGCGCCGCCTCGACCTGCCGAGCGAGATCGACTTCTCGATCAACCACAATCACGTGCTCTGGCGGGCAAAAACGGACGAACGTTTTCCAATTGGGAGCCTGATCCTGCAACGCTTCACGCCGTTTGGCGACGAGCCACTCGAAAAGCCGGAGCGTATCCTGTTCACACCTGGCGAGGGGCAGTCCGTTTCGCAGTTCTCGCTGCTCACGACCTGGTGCGTCTTCATCGTCAGCGACCGCCTGGAGCCGCGATTCTTCCTCCTCGACCTGACCAAGGCCGATGCCGCGCCGGAGGAGCTTGCTCTCCCGGCTGAAGTGCAGTCGGTCTCCTTCCGGACGCTCGATGCCGATCTCCATCAGGGAGAGGAAGTGCTGCAGGTGATCGGCCAGGGCTTCCTCAAACCTCCCGCCCGCTACATCCTCGACCTTTCGGACCGCGCCAGCAGGGCGACGCTTCGGCAGACCGCGACGGCTCCTGCCTATTTCGACCCAGAGGGAATGCGCTCGGAACTCCTCGAGGCCATATCGGAAGACGGCACCCGGGTGCCTTATCATATCGTCTTTCCGAAAACCTGGGCGAAGGGCGAGCTACCGGTTCTGATGTACGGCTATGGCGGTTTCGAAGCGCCTCTCTCCCCCTATTATTCTGGTGCCAATGGCATCTGGCTCGAACAGGGCGGCGCCTATGTCCAGGCTTACATCCGCGGCGGCGGTGAATTCGGGCCGGACTGGCATCGCGTCGCCAAGCGCACCGGCAGGCACAAGGCATTCGAGGATTTCGTCGCGGTTGCCCGCGATCTCGTCAGGCGCGGCTATACAAAGCCGTCGCGGATCGCCTGCACCGGCGGCAGCAACGGCGGGCTGCTGACTGCGGTCATGCTGACCCGCTATCCGGAAGATTTCGGGGCGGTCTGGACGCGCGTCCCGGTCATCGACATGGCGCGCTTCCATGTGTTTCCTGCCGGCAAGGCCTGGATGGACGAATATGGCAATCCGGACGAACCGGCCGACCTCGACTACATGCTTTCCTACTCGCCGCTGCACCAGGTGAAGGATGCCGGAACGATCGAATACCCGCCCGTCTATATCGAGAGTTCCTCCAATGACGACCGCGTGCATCCCTCGCATGCCCGCCGGTTTGCCAAGCGCCTGGAGGACAGCGGTCATAAGCCGCTTTTCCACGAGTTCGGCTCCGGCGGCCACGGCGGCGCCGGCGATTCCAGCGAACAGGCGGCACGCCCCGCCATGGGCTACAGCTTCCTGCGCCAGACGATCATGGGATCAACCTCATCGGGCTGACGCGCGAAAACGCGATAATTGGCGCGCCGTGCATCCAGACGAACGTACAAACAACATTTAATCTTGGTAAATCTACCCGTCGGCATCGTTCCAATGCGATTAATCGTTGCATTACACTTTGCCGCTATAGTCCGGTTATCTCTTTGTTAATTGATGGTCGGCTTCATGTTGCGTTCGGGCCTGTTTCGTATTTCTTCCCGCCTGCTTGCCGATCGCCAGGGCAATATTGCGATCATGTTCGCCATCGTGCTGGTGCCGCTGATCGCCGCTATCGGCGCGAGCCTCGATTACGTCCGAGCCTATAATACCCGTTCCAAAATGCAGGCCGACCTCGATGCCGCCCTGCTGGGCGCCGTCAGAAGCGTCGGCACGCTGAACGAGATGGCGCTCGAGACGCGGATCAAGGAATGGTTTGCCGCCCAGACCAATCTCGGAAGCGGCGGCTACACGCTTGACGATATCGATATCGATACCTCCAACCACAAGATCACCGCGACCGCCCATGCGTCGGTGGCGACGACCCTGCTCAAGGTCGCGGGCATAAATGATGTTGCCGTCGGCGTTGCCTCGTCAGTGGAAGGTCCCGGCCGCGCCTATCTCAATGTCTATGTCGTTCTCGACAAATCCGCATCCATGCTGCTTGCCGCCACGAGCGCCGGACAGGCGAGCCTAAGGGCCTCTAAGGCTGGCTGTGCGTTTGCCTGCCACACGCCCGAGGGCGGCCCTTTCAATTACAAGAGCAAGAACTATACGAACGTTTATGACCTCTCGGTCGCGATGGGGATCAAGTTGCGGGCCGATGTTTCGGTCGACGCAGTGGATGAAGTGCTCGATCTTATCGATACCGCGGACGCCTCCCATGAACGCATCAAGGTCGGGCTCTACACGATGGGGCAGACCGCAAGCCAGGTGCTGGCGCCGACATTTTCAACCACCAATGCACGGAAGAAGCTCAGCGACAAGACCAGCGGCCTGACCAGCGCGACCTCGGAGGAAGCGACCTATTTCGATTATTCGTTCGCCGCCCTCAAGGCTCTCGTGGGGACGGCGGGGGACGGATCGAGCGAAAGCAACCCTCTGAAGCTGGTGCTGCTTCTGACGGACGGCGTTCAGTCGGAGCGCAACTGGGTGCTGCAGGGAAATTCCGGCATCCGCTTCCCGACCTCCAAGAGCTATCTGCAATCAGCCGTCTCTCCGATCAATTCCGCATGGTGCAATCAGGTGAAGGCGCTCAATGCCACGGTCGGCGTGCTTTATACGGAATACCTGCCGATGCCCTGGGACTGGGGCTACGAGGCAACGCTTGGCAAAACGATGACCAGCAGCGGTTATGCTTCGACCTGGGGAGGCACCATCGTGCCTGGAAAAGGTAACACAAGCCGCACCAATTACATCCCGACCGCGCTTGAACAGTGCGCGACGAGCGGCGACCTCTTCCTGCAGGCAAACTCCGCGGAGGAGATCGAGGCGGGCCTATCGGCACTCTTCAAACAATATCTCTCCAAAGTAAGGCTGACGAGTTAGGCCTCATGAATCGTTTAAAAGCCTTTCTACGCAACGATGACGGGGTGGCGGCGGTCGAGTTTGCGCTGCTGATTTTTCCGTTCCTGCTCTTCCTGTTTTGCATCCTCGACATGGCGCTGATGTTCTTCGTCGACAGCGCGCTCGATTCGGCGCTTCACATGGCGGCTCGCGATGTGCGCGTCGGCATCGCCCATTCCGGGAACTGGGACCTCGACAGATTCAGGAGCGCGGTCTGCGGCAACATGGCACTCGCCTTCGGCTGCGAGGACGAACTGCTGATTACGACGACCACCATGTCGGACTTCTCCTCCATGGCTTTCACATCCGCCGTCAGCGGCGGCGTCCTTTCCGTCACGGAAAGTTTCTCTCCGGGATCGTCGGGGGACTACGTGATGATCCAGGCATTTCTGCCCTGGAGCAGCCTGCTTGCCAAGATCGGCGCGAACGTCAACACGCTTGCCGACGGCAGCTATGTCCTTTCCGCCGCGGCGGTTTTCAGAAACGAACCCTTCTGAGGCGGGCGCGATGGCACAGGCAAGTGGTCAAAAGGACGAACAGCAGGGACCGGGCCGCAAAGGCGTATGGAGCCTGCTCGCCGATCGCGGTGGGCAATCGGCAATCGAATTCACGCTGCTTCTGCCTTTGATGGCTCTGATGTTTGCCGGCACCGTCGACCTCGGCGAAGGTCTCATGGTCCAACGGAAGATCAACCAGATCGCGGAAGTCGCGAGCGACATCGTCGCGCAGGAAGCACGCTGGAATGCGAGCGACCTTCGCACTCTCCTTGAGGGGACCGCAGCCATTCTCACGCCCTTCGACAGCACCGAACTCGACATCCAGGTTGCGATTGTCGATTTTGATGCCGCGGGCAATGCAAGCGTCAACTGGTCTCGCGCCTATCAGGCAGACCAGCTGGCTTCCGGCACGCCGCCGCCATTCGACATACCCGACGACGTCGTCGAGAGCGGCGTCCAGCTGGTGATTGCCAAAGTGGACTACACGATGACCACGCCTTTTACATCGCTATTGTCGAGCATCACCGGCAATACCGAATACAGCTTTGTCGGAAAGGCGATTTCACGGCCGCGCGTGGGCGACAAGATCTCCCTGAAATAGCCAACCGGGAAATAACCAAACCGGTCAGGCTTTCTTGACCCAGCGCCCTTCTTCCGACTGCTGCCAATAGGTCAGCGTGTGGCCCTCGCCCTTCAGCCTTTTCCACTGGGCACGGGCATTTTCGAGCTGTTCGGCGTCATATCCGTCGAACATGAAGACGACGCGCTCGTATGTCTCGACAGGCGGCGGATCGGCGCCGTCGACCACAAACCGCACGCTTGCCCCATTGCCGTTTTCGCTGCCTGCGGTCAAAAGCACGGGCTGCGCGTCAGCCATAGGCGAAACATCGGTCCCGTGCGGCAGGAAACTGTCCTCGCGGAAGCTCCACAGATGCGCGTCGAGAAAATCCCGACGCGCCTCCGCATTAGTCTGCACCACGACCTTCCAGCCGCGTTCGACGCTCTTTTCGAGCAGCGCCGGCAGCGCGTCTTCCAGTTTCGATTCCGTCAGATGATAGAACAGGACCTCGGTCATCACGTTTGAGAACCCATATTTAGTCGAACCGACAAATGTGGGTTCTCAACCCACCTCGTAATGCGCGCGCACCAATTCGTCCAGAAGCCTTACGCCATAACCGGAACCCCAGGACTGGTTGATTTCGTTGGCGGGCGAATTCATCGCCGTCCCGGCGATATCGAGATGAGCCCATGCTGTCTCGCCGACGAACCGCTTCAGAAGCTGAGCGGCCGTGATCGAGCCGGCGTTGCGTCCGCCGGTATTCTTCATGTCCGCGAACTTGGAATCGATCATCTTGTCGTATTCCTTGCCGAGCGGCATGCGCCACAGCTTCTCCCCCGTTACCTCGCCGACCGAAGCAAGCTGGCCGGCAAGCGTGTCGTCGTTGGAAAAAAGCCCCGCATGCTGGTTGCCAAGCGCCACCACGATCGCGCCGGTGAGGGTCGCAAGGTTGATCATGAAACGCGGCTTGAACCGATCCTTGCAATACCAAAGCGCGTCGGCAAGCACGAGGCGGCCTTCCGCGTCGGTATTGATGATCTCGATCGTCTGGCCCGACATGGTGGTGACGATGTCGCCCGGGCGCTGCGCATTGCCGTCAGGCATGTTTTCGACGAGGCCGATGATGCCGACCGCGTTCACCCTGGCCTTGCGGGCCGCCAGCGTGTGCATAAGCCCCGTGACGGCGGCGGCGCCGCCCATGTCGCCCTTCATGTCTTCCATGCCGGCGCCCGGCTTGATGGAAATGCCGCCCGTATCGAAGACCACGCCCTTTCCGACGAAGGCGACTGGCGCATCCTTCGCCTTGCCGCCCTTCCAGTGCATGACGGCGAGCCGCGGCGGCCTGACCGACCCCTGCGCCACGCCGATCAGCGCCCCCATGCCGAGCTTCTTCATCTCCTTCTCGGTGAGGATTTCCACCTCGACACCGAGCTTTTCGAGCTCCTTGGCCCTGTCGGCAAATTCCAGGGGGCCGAGCGCATTCGGCGGCAGATTGACGAGTTCGCGCGCCAGGTTGACGCCGCCGGCGATGGCCTCCGATTCGCCAAAGGCATTCTTTGCGGCGGCGGGATCGCCCGTGACGATCGTGACCTTGACGGTTTTCGGCGCCTTGTCATCGTCATCGTTCTTCTTGGTCTTGTAGGCATCGAAGCTATAGGCGCGCAAAAGCATGCCGAGCGCAAAGCCCGCCGCCCGGGCGCCGCCAACCTCGACACCCGGTACATCGAGGAAGATCACCACCTTGCTCATCGATTTTACGGAAGCGGCCGCAACGCCGCCGGCCTTTAGCCAATCCTGAGCCGTCAGGGCGTCCGCCTTGCCGAGGCCGAGCACGACCAGCCGGTCGGCAGCCGAACCTTGCGGCGCGATGATGTCGAGCGTCGTCATGGCCTTGGCGGAAAACTTCGCGATCTCGGCCGCACGGGCTCCGACGCCGGCGGGATCTGCTTCGGCAACACCCGCCGCAGGCCCGTCGCCGGAAAGCTTCAGCTGGATGACGAGGCCACCGTCGATCTTGGCGGACTTGGCGAAGGAGATATCGAATTTCACGGACATTGCGACTCCAGAAGGCTCTCGGACAGGAAGCCGCGATCATCCCCGTTTCGGGCTCGAACGCAAGGTCGAGAGACCTCAACTCTGCCGTGATGTGCTTGATGCGAGCCGTCCCGGACGCCTTTCGGCACTGGCCCCCGCGCCAAAAAGGCTCTGTTCCTCCGACTGACACCGACGATATCGCCCCGATACCTGTTCAAATCGTCCGTCTCTTGGATTAGGGTCGCGCCGCCCGATCAACCGGATAGGACTGCATGCCCCTCCACTCCCGCACCGCCCCCCATTGGCGAATCGCCACGCGGCGCTTTTTCGCCAGGCCGACGGGCTGGCTTCTGACGTTGATGATCCTCTGGTGGGTGCTGCTCGCGACCTTTTACCTGTTCCCGCAGATCGACCTCGCCGTCGCACATGCCTTCTTCGAGGAAGCGGTCTGCGGTCAGGCCGTGGAACAGGGCCGGGTCTGCGGCAGTTTCCCCTATGGCGCCGAAACCGTCTTCGTGGTGATCCGGCGCATTCTTTTTTATCTGCCGTCGCTCACCGCGATCTACATCCTCTACCGGCTGATCGCCAATCTCCAGCATCACGGAGCGACCTACAGTCCCCGCAAGACGCGGGACTACTCGATCGCATTGATTGCCTTCCTGATCGGGCCCTACGTGCTGGTCAATCTCATCCTGAAACAGATCTCCAACCGGCCCCGCCCCTACGAGACCGATCTCTTCGGCGGCGGGGAGGCGTTCGTCCCGGCCGGAGACTTCCAGGGCGCCTGCGTCGGCAATTGCTCCTTCATTTCCGGGGAAGCCGCCGGCGCCGGCTGGCTGGCCTGCCTGATCGTGCTGCTGCCGAAGCCGCTGCGCCCGGTCCTCGGCCCCCCGCTCATCGCCGTCTCGCTCGTCTCGCCGGCTCTCAGGACCTCGTTCGGCGGCCACTATTTTTCGGACGTTACGCTCGGATGGCTGTCATCCCTGGTGATCTATGCCGGCGTGGCGGCGTGTTTCGAAATGTCACAGCGGCGAGGAAAACAGAATTCGCAAACAAATTTGTGACGCACCCCCTGTCGCAAACGCCGCGCCGATCGCTTAGATAGGCGCAACCGCCGTCTCGCTGCGGCGGCATGCAGGAAGTCCAGGGCAGGAATGAAGCTTCTCGAACGCTACATATTGCGCCGGGTTTTCCAGATGTTTCTGGTGACGCTCTTGCCGGTTCTCACCATCATCTGGACCATCCAGGTGCTTGGACGCATCAATCTGGTCACGGATACGGGCCAGTCGATGGGCTCGTTCGCGACGCTTGCCACTTACATCCTGCCCACCATCATCCCGGTCGTGCTGCCGTTCGCGCTCGTCATCGGCATCACCCAGACGCTGACGGCGATGAACAACGATTCGGAGCTGCCGGTCATCGACGCGGCCGGAGCCACCCGCAGCATCATCTACCGGCCGGTGCTGATGCTGGGCCTTGCGCTCAGCCTGTTCTCCTTCCTCGTCACCAATTTCGTCGAACCGCCGTCGCGGGTGGCCGCGCGTCAGATGGTCGCCGCCGCCTATGCCGACCTGCTCTCCTCGGTGATCGAGGAGAAAACCTTCCGCAGCATCGAAAACGGTCTCTACGTCCAGATTTCCGAGCGCCATTCCGGCCGCGTGTTGAGAGGGCTTTTCGTCGTCGACTACCGCGACCCGAATTTCGACCTCATCTATTACGCCCGCGAGGGATCGATCGACGAAAGCGGCACGTCGCTGACCATGCGGGACGGAGAGGTTCACCGCAAATCCGCCGATGGCCGAATTTCGATCATCAAATTCGTTTCCTACGCCTTCGACCTTTCCGCCATGGCCAAATCGGAAGGCGGTCTGCCGCAATATTCCACCGACCGCAGCCTGGCTTTCCTGCTGAACCCGGATCCAAACGACCCGCTCTACCAGAAATCGCCCGACAGCTACCGCGCCGAACTGCACAGGCGCCTGTCGGATTGGCTGTTCCCGATCACCTTCGCGCTTCTGTCGCTGGTGGTTGCAGGCAATACGCGCTCGCATCGGCAGACGCGCGTGCATCCGATGGTCTATGCGCTCTTCCTTGCCTTTGCCATCCGCTGGCTCGGCTTCTCGGCCACCAATCTCGTGGAACGCCACCCGCTCTACGCACCGGTTCCCTATGCGGTGCCGCTCTTCTTCTCGCTGATCGCGATCTACATGCTGGCGACCAACCGGCATTTTTCGACGCCCGCATTCCTCTCCCGCGGGATGTCGCGCCTGACACGCAATCTGCAGCGCCGTTTTGCGTCCGGCAGAGCGGATGGAGGCGTGGCATGATGATCTTTTCGACGCTCGGGCGGTATTTCTTCCGCCGCTACATCGTGACCGCGCTCTGGTTCCTGCTCGGCGTCAGCGCCATTATTTTCCTGGCGGACTTCAGCGAGACGAGCCGCCGCATGTCCGGCTTTGTCGGTTATACGGTGTCGGCCGGCCTGCTGATGACGGCGATGCGCGTGCCGCTCATTCTGCAGCAGACCATTCCGACCCTTAGTCTCTTCATCGGCATGACCGTGCTGATCGCGCTCAACCGCCGCTACGAACTGGTGGTGACGCGGGCGGCAGGCATATCGGTCTGGCAATTCGTCTCCCCCTTCGTCGCCGGCGCCTTCCTGGTTGGGCTTGCCGTTCTCCTGGTGATCAATCCCCTTGCGGCCTGGGGCCAGCGCGAATCGGCCTCCATGGAGGCGAGCTGGCGAGAGGCGAGCAACCGGGCGCGCGCCTCGGCCTTCGTGCCCTGGATCCGCCAGATCAGCGGCGACGACGATACGATCATTGGCGCCAAGAGCTATCAGGAGCAGGGAACATTCCTGATCGACGTGGTCGTTTTTCGTTTCGACAAGGACGGCCGCGTCACCATGCGGCAGGACGCCAAGACGGCAAAGTTGGAAGATGGTTACTGGCTTCTTAACGAGGTTTTGGAGAACCGGCCGGGCGAAATTCCGGTGCGTCGCGAGACTGCACAGGTTCGCACCAACTTGAAACAGGAATATATCCAGGAAAGCCTGGCGCAGCCGGAAAGCGTTGCGTTTTTTGATCTTTCCAGAAAAATCGAGGTCGGCAAATCTTTCGGCATATCCACAAAGGCGCTCGAGACGCAGTATCACTCGCTGCTGTCGCTCCCCCTGCTGCTCGTCGCCATGACTCTCATTGCTGCAACAGTTTCATTAAAATTCAGTCGCTTCGCCCAGTCCCGCTCCGTGATTCTGGGTGGAATAGTTTCCGGCTTCGTGCTTTATGTCGTAACCGTGCTTGTGAAGGCATTCGGGAGCAGCGGGGCGATTCCTCCCTTCGTGGCGGTCTGGGTTCCAGTCATCGTCGCGACGGCGCTTGGGACGACGATACTGCTTCACCAGGAGGATGGCTAGTGGCGGTCAGTAACCGCAAACATATAAGACGGCTCGCCGCCGCCCTGCTGACAGGTGTGTCTGTATGCGTACTCGGCGTATCCGCAATGCCCGTGCATGCGCAGAATCTGGTGCCCGCTCCTGCGGATGGCGCCAAGCTTCTGCTGCGCGCCAATGAGCTCGTCTATAACCAGGATGCCCAGCAGGTCACCGCCACCGGTGGCGTGCAACTCTATTATAACCGCTATCGGATGGTGGCGCAGCGCGTTCAGTACGACCAGAAAACCGGGCGCGTCATGGCGACCGGCAATATCGAGCTGATTGAGCCCGGCGGAAACCGCGTCTATGCAGACGAACTCGATGTCACGGACGATTTCGGCGAAGGCTTCCTCAATACGCTTCGTGTCGAAACCACCGACAACACCCGGCTTGCCGCCGAAAGCGCGGAGCGCCAGCCAGGTGACCTGATGGTGCTGAACAACACCGTCTACACGGCCTGCCTGCCTTGCGCCAAGCAGCCCGGCAAGGCGCCGCTCTGGCAGGTCAAGGCCGAACGCGTCATCCGCAACGGCCAGACCCACACGATCCGGCTGGAAAACGCCCAGTTCGAGCTGTTCGGCCTGCCGATCGGCAGGCTTCCTTTCGCGATCGAGGTGCCGGACGAGACGGTGGAACGCAAGTCGGGCCTGCTCTTCCCGCAGTTCAGCGCCAGCGACAACCTCGGCGTCGGCGTGGCGGTTCCCTATTATCACGTGTTCTCGCCGAGCATGGACGCGACGATCACCCCCACCTACTATTCCAATCAGGGATTGTTGTTGCAGGGCGAGATTCGCAACAAGTTCGAGACGGGCGAACACACATTCCGGTTCGCCGGCATTCACCAGACGAATCCGGACGCTTTCGATTCCGGCACCAGCGACTATGAGGCTGAAAACCGCTTCATGGTCGCCTCGAAGGCTGAATTCCAGATCAACCCGCGCTGGACCTTCGGCTGGGACGTGATGACCCAGAGCGACAACAACTTTTCCAAGACCTACAAGTTGGAAGGTGTCGATAACGACACGTTTACGAACGATGTCTATCTGACTGGCCTCGGTACGCGGAATTATTTCGATCTGCACGGCTATTACTTCAACGTGCAGGACAAGGCGCCCCGCAACACGCTGGAACAGCAGCAGGCGATCGTCTATCCGTCGCTCGACTACAGCTATTATGCCCCGGAACCGATCCTTGGGGGCGAGCTTTCCATCAATGCCAACCTCACCAACCTCTCCCGCCGGGAGGACGACTGGTACACGGAAGGCACCACCAATCGCTTCCCGGGCCTGGAAGGCAGCTATAGCCGCTTCACGGTGGAAGCCGAGTGGAAGCGCACCTTCAACATGGATGGGCTATTGCTGACGCCGATCCTTGCCGCGCGGGGCGACGGCCTGCGGCATACCGGCTCCGGCACGCCTGCCTTCTACACCGGTGATCTCGAACCGGAAGGCGGCGACAGCCGCTACATGGTCACCGCAGGTCTGGAAGCCCGTTATCCGATCCTGCTGACAACCGAAAACAGCAGCCACGTCATCGAGCCGATCGCGCAGATCTTCGTCCGTCCGGACGAGCAGATGGCCGGCGGACTGCCGAACGAGGACGCGCAGAGTTTCGTCTTCGATGCTACGTCTCTGTTCGAGCGCGACAAGTTCTCCGGCTACGACCGGATCGAAGGCGGTACCCGCGCCAATGTCGGCCTGCGCTATACCGGCACATTCGACAACGGCATCGGCGTAAGGAGCATCGTCGGCCAGTCCTTCCACATATCCGGCCAGAACTCGTTTGCAACGGAGGACCTGGTGCATGCGGGAGCGAACTCCGGACTGGAAACCGATCGTTCGGATTATGTCGCGATGGCCGCGGTCGATCTTCCGCAGGGCTTCACGGTTGGCGTAAATACGCGCTTCGACGAGAAGACCTTTGCCGTCAAACGCACGGATGCGTCCCTCGGTTACACGACGCCCCGCGTGCAGGGCACCCTCGTCTATACGCAGGTCGATCCGCAGCCGGAATACGGCTCGGAAGAAGCGACCGACGTATTGAAGAACTCGATGACCTTCCGGATCAACGAGAACTGGGCGCTTGCCGGCACGGCGACCTGGGATCTGGCGGAGAAGGAGATCATCAAGCGCGGCATCGGCGTCAGCTATGCCGACGAGTGCACGATCTTCACGCTTGCCTATACCGACAAGCCGCAAAGCACTGCCGCCAACGACTGGACAGTCAGCGCGCGCCTGAGCTTCCGTACCCTCGGCGACATCAACATCGGCTCGACGAAGGAATACGATCAGGACTACCGCTATTAACGCGCGATGGTTCTGATCGGCCCCGTCATCGTTTCGCCGCAAGAATTGTGCAAGCGGACGCAAATATAGTAAGAGTAAGGCGAGGCCGACCGGGCAAGCAACCGGTCGGGGCGGGAAAGGAATTGGTATCATGTTTGCAATGACCGCAACGCGCAGACTGGCGCTGGCGGCGGCCGTCCTGGCGGCCTCTATCGTCGTACAGCCGGTTTTCCAGCAGGCACAAGCGGCAAGCGGTATCGCCGCCGTCGTCAACCGGACTCCCATCACCAGCAGCGACGTTTCCCGTCGGGCAGCCTTCCTGCGTCTGCAGCGCCAGAAATCTGATACGAAGACGGCGCGCGAGGCAATGGTGGACGAGATCCTCAAACGCCAGGAAATCGCCCGCAACAGGATGTCGGTCAGCACCGAAGAGGTCGACAAGGCCTTTGAGCGTTTTGCCGCCAGCAACAAGATGAACCCGCAGCAGATGAGCCAGATCCTCGAAAAGGCTGGCGTCGGCGTGGAGCATTTCAAGAATTACATTGCCGTGCAGATGAGCTGGCCGCGCCTGGTCAACTCCCGTTACGGCGGCGCCCGTGGTCGTATGTCGAGCCAGGAACTCGTCACCCGCATGATGGAAAACAAACAGAAGCCGGTCACCACCGAATATTTCCTGCAGCAGGTGATCTTCGTGGTGCCGGCGGCCAAGCGCAACGCCGTTCTCGGCAAGCGCCAGAAGGAAGCAAATGCCGCGCGCGGCAAGTTCCCCGGCTGCGAGCAGTCGAAGGAATTTGCCGCCGGATATCTCGATGTTTCCATCCGCAGCCTCGGACGCGTTCTCGCCCCGGAACTTCCGGAAGAATGGAAACCGCTGATCGAGAAGGCCTCGGGCGGCACCACGGGAACCAGGGTCACCGAACGGGGCGTGGAATTCCTCGCAATCTGCAACCAGCGCCAGGTCTCTGACGACTTTGCAGCCGAAGTGGTCTTCCGGGCGGAGGACCTCGGCAAGGAGCAGAAGTCCGGGCAGAACCCCAACGAGAAGAAGTTCCTCGACGAACTGCGCTCCAAGGCGCAGATCGAATATCGCTGATCCAATCGCCGGTACCGGAGTGCCCATGCCGCTTGATCGTCCGCTTGTACTCACCCAGGGCGATCCGGCCGGCATCGGCCCCGACATCACCCTCGCCGCCTGGGCTTCCCGGGAGCGACACGGCCTGCCGCCCTTCCTGTTCCTCGGCGATCCCGCCGTTTTGAAATCACGGGCGGCACTTCTCGATCTCGATATCCCGATCCGCGAAGCCGACGCGGGCAGTGCATTGTCGGTCTTTGCCGATGCCCTTCCCGTCCTGCCGATCCCGGCTGGCGCCGAGGTCGCCGCGGGCGAACCGCATGTGGCAACGGCCAAGGGCACAATCGCCGCGATCGAACAGGCTGTCTCCCTGTGCTTCGAAGGCAAGGCGGCCGGCACGGTCACAAATCCGATCGCCAAGTCCATTCTCTACCAGTCAGGCTTCGGTTTTCCCGGCCATACCGAATTCCTCGCCCACCTCGCCGAAAAGGCGACGAGCCGGAAGCTGATGCCGGTGATGATGCTGGCCGGACCGAAGCTGCGCGCCATCCCGGTCACCATCCACATTCCCTTGAAGGATGTTCCAGGCGCACTGACCGAGGCATTGATCGAAGAAACCTGCCGGATCGCCCATCACGATCTCATCACACGCTTCGGCATCGCAAAGCCGCGCCTGGCAGTCGCCGGCCTCAATCCGCATGCGGGAGAAGACGGCGCGATCGGACAGGAAGACCAGGATATCATCCATCCGGTGATCTTCAAGCTGCGCGCCGAAGGCCTGCATGTGTTCGGGCCGCTGCCGGCCGATACCATGTTCCACGACGAGGCCCGCGGCCGCTATGACGTCGCGATCTGCATGTATCATGACCAGGCGCTGATCCCGGCCAAGGCGCTGGGCTTCGATACCTCCGTCAACGTGACGCTCGGCCTGCCCTTTATCCGCACCTCTCCCGACCATGGCACCGCCTTCGGCATCGCCGGTCAGGGCGTTGCACGGGAGACAAGCCTTGTCGAAGCCATCAAGCTTGCCGGCGAACTTGCCGCGAGGGCTTCTACCTGATGGCCACACTCGACGGCCTGCCGCCGCTGCGCGACGTGATCCAGCGTCACGGCCTCGATGCGAAGAAAGCGCTTGGGCAGAACTTTCTGCTCGACCTCAACCTCACCCAGAAGATAGCGCGCAGCGCCGGACCGCTCGATGGCGTGACCGTATTCGAGGTCGGCCCCGGACCTGGCGGGCTCACCCGCGCGATCCTCTCCCTCGGCGCCAAAAGGGTGATCGCCGTCGAGCGCGACAGCCGCTGCCTTCCTGCATTGGCAGAAATCGGCAAGCATTATCCGGGCCGGCTGGAAGTGATCGAAGGCGATGCGCTGAAGACGGACTTTTCCGCCCTTGCACCCGAAGGCCCCGTCAAGATCATCGCCAATCTGCCGTACAACGTCGGCACCCAGCTTTTGATCAACTGGCTGCTTCCGGAGAACGGCCAATGGCCACCCTTCTGGGAAAGCCTGACATTGATGTTCCAGAAGGAAGTCGGCCTGCGCATCGTTGCCGATGAAGATGACGACCACTATGGCAGGCTCGGCGTCCTCGCCGGCTGGCGGACCGATTCGCACATGGTCTTCGACGTGCCGCCGCAGGCCTTTACCCCGCCGCCGAAAGTCACCTCGACCGTGGTGCATCTGATACCCCGCACAAATCCCCTTCCCTGCGAAGTCGGCAAGCTGGAACGCGTAACGCAGGCCGCATTCGGCCAGCGCCGC
Source organism: Neorhizobium sp. R1-B (assembly GCF_004368875.1). Lineage (NCBI taxonomy): Bacteria > Pseudomonadati > Pseudomonadota > Alphaproteobacteria > Hyphomicrobiales > Rhizobiaceae > Neorhizobium > Neorhizobium sp. R1-B. The sequence goes on along the minus strand of NZ_SOEM01000002.1, from coordinate 108,908 downwards.
AAGATGCTGCGCCAGAGCCTCAAACCGGTCGGCGGCGAGGCGCTGCTGGTGAAAGCCGGCATCGACCCGGCCCGGCGGGCGGAAACGCTGTCGGTGGAAGAATTCGTACGGTTGGCGAACTCTCTCTAAGCCAACGCCCAAGGCGAGCGATCCCCTGCCTAATCCGGCAATGGCGGCAGATCAGGTGCGCTCAGTCCATCGAAGGGGTTTTGCCAGGCCTCGATGTCTTCAAGCTGCCCGTACCAGCGACGGAGCGACGGATAATCATCGATCGGCAGCCGTGCGGCATCGTTGAACGGCAGAAACGTTCCCATACGAAAATCGGCAAAGGAGACGGAATTTCCAACCAGCCATGTGCGGGCCGATAGCTTGGCTTCGAGAATTCGGGCGGCCACATGAAACTGCCTCAGCCCCTCCTCGACCATCGCCTGGTCGCAGGGGCCGATGCCATATCGTTGCTTCGTCCCGCGCTCCCAATGCACCATGTCACAGGCCTTGACGAAGTTCTCCTTCCCCCAGCTGATCCATCGGATCATCTCGGGTTCATCGTCATCGATGCGCCAGAAATTGGAACCCGCGTGGCGGGAAAACCAGCACGCAATCGCGTCGGCTTCCCAAAGAGGTTTTCCGGGACGCTCGAGGATCGGCAACAGCAGGTTGGGGTTGAGAGAAAGATAGCGACTGGCTTGACCCGGAGCCTGCGGCGAGGCGAATTCAAAGTCAACTTCCGCATTTAGATAGCGCGCGACGGCGACTGCGAGGCGGGGATTAGGATTGCGGCTGAAATACATCTTCATTAGCTAAACTCCTTAGGACTATGATGAAGACGTGCGGCGCCACGACTTTCCGACATGCGCTCGGCAGAAAATCCGAGCCGGGGAAGCCCGGCGCTTTGGAGATATCGTGCCCCCGGAGCGGCACGGAAGTGGCCGCCGCTTCGCAGTTTTCAGTTGCCGGTAAACCACCGATAAAGTTCGTACAGCGGCAGGCTTGTATAATTTTATCTCAGAACGGGCGTGATCCTTGTCGGATTGGCAAAGCCGCGTTCGTCCTTAGAGCGTCTATTCCATCCATTCAAAGGATCACAGTCATGCCAAGTACCATACGCCTGCACCGCGTCCTGGCGACCAGCCCGGAAAAAGTCTATCGCGCCTTCATCGAGGCGGACGCAGTCGCCAAATGGCTTCCGCCCAACGGCTTCGTCTGCACCGTGCATCATCTGGAACCGACCGTCGGCGGCACCCACAGAATGTCGTTCCGGAACTTCACGACGGGCGCAAGCCACGCCTTTGGCGGCGAATATCTCGAGCTCGTCCCAGGCGAACGGCTACGCTACACGGACAAATTCGACGACGCAAACCTGCCCGGTGAAATGGTGGTCACCGTGACGCTGAAGAAGGTTTCGGTCGGCACCGAGGTCGACATAGTGCAGGCCGGCGTGCCGGATCTCATCCCGGCCGAGGCTTGCTATCTCGGCTGGCAGGAGTCGCTGCGAAACCTGGCGAAGCTTGTCGAGCCGGACATCAAGGAATAGCACATCGGATCGGGGCTAAAGCTGCCAGGACCGGGTCGCGACGGCGATTTTCGCGATCCGGTGGCAGAGGATACCTGACCTCCGTTATCCTCAATCGGGAAGGTTGAGTCTGCCGGCGGCTCCGAGGCGGGCCAGAACGGGCGGTGAAAAGGGGCGGCCCGCCCATTCCATCACGCTCTGGCGAAAAGTCTGCCGTTCCTCATCCGAGGCGAACACTCTCGCCGGCCACGGATGGGCGACTATCTTGGACATCCAGAAACAGAACGTTCCGTCGGCCTCTTCGAGGGCATAGAGCGAGTCCCACGTGCAGGTGACCGTCTGTCCCAGCACCGTGTAGCAAATTCCATTTCTGTCCACGGTCGACTCGACAGGCTTGCCGATTACGCCGAACCTGGTCAGTCGTCGACGATACATGAACCGCAGAAGCTGCCGGGCAGGATTGAGCAGGAGAACTGCAAGGAGCGCGCAAACAACGACCGACGCACCGATATAGATGGTCGACGTCACCACGTCGCCTTCCCGCCACCTATCGAAATTCAGGATCAGCGCGACGAAAAGTGCAACGGCTCCCACTGCTGCCACGGTCGGGCCGAGCGGCAGCAACTGGCGCGTCGCATGCTGGATATCGAGATGGTCGTCGAGGTTCAACTGGAAGGATTTGTGGAAGCCGGGTCTATTGGCAGAAGGCCAGATTTTCGGAACGGAGCTGGGGTGACGCTCGGACATGGCTCAACCTTCCCGTATTGAGAGCGCGGAACTCGATCCTGAGTTTAGTACCGACGACCCTTTTTTACGTCAACAAGGCGCAATGACCGGCCCGAACCACCCCATTCGCCTTAAAGCTTCGGCTCCTCCTGAAGCAGTCCCTCGACAAAGTCGAACAGTCCGTATCGGCGGTCCCGCCGGATCCGCTCCGCCTTGACGATGCAGCTGACATAACCGAAAGCCTCGTCAAGATCGTCATTGACGATCACGTAGTCGTATTCCCGCCAGTGCTCGATCTCGGCGCGGGAATTCAGGAGCCGCGTGCGGATGACCTCTTCGGAATCTTCGGCGCGGCGGTGCAGACGCGACTGCAGTTCCGTCATCGACGGCGGCAGTACGAAGATCGACACCACGTCCGCTTTCATCTTCTCCTGCAATTGCAGCGCGCCCTGCCAGTCGATGTCGAACAGCATGTCGCGGCCTTCCGCCATTGCCTGCTCGACCGGCTCGCGCGGCGTGCCGTAGAAATTGCCGTGAACCTCGGCCCATTCAAGCAGGTCGCCCGCATCCCGCATCCGTTCGAACTGATGGACGCTGATGAAGTGATAGTGCTTGCCGGCGATCTCGCTCGGCCGCTTTGCGCGCGTCGTGACGCTGACGGATATTTCGAGGCTCCGGTCTTCGTCCAGCAGGTTTCGCGCAATCGTCGATTTGCCGGCGCCGGAGGGCGAAGAGAGGACCAGCATCAGCCCGCGGCGGGCGATCTTCACGGGCGGGGACGAATTGCCCTTGGACGATTGGGCCGGGCTCATGAACTACTCCAAATTCTGGACCTGTTCGCGGAACTGGTCGATGACGACTTTCAATTCGATACCTGCCGCGGTTACAGCAGCGGCGTTGGATTTGGAACAGATCGTATTCGATTCCCGGTTAAATTCCTGTGCAAGGAAATCGAGGCGTCGTCCTACAGGCCCGCCCTTATCGATCAGCTCGTTCGCCGCGGCGACATGGGCCTTCAGCCGGTCGATCTCCTCGCGAAGATCGGCCTTGGTGGCGAGAAGGGCCGCCTCCGCATGCAAGCGGTCGCGATCGAGCGTCGGCGCCTCCTGCAGGAGTGCTGCGAGCTGGAAGGACAGCCGCTTGGCGATCTCTTCCGTCGAGCGGGAGGGATCGGCCTCAACGACCGCTGCAAGTTCTGCGATCCGCTCGACATGCCCCTTCAGGACCGCAGCAAGAGCCGCCCCTTCTCCTTCGCGCATACGTCGGAGATGGTCCAGAGCCTCGCCGAGGCAGCCAAGGATCGCCGCGTCGCGGGCGGCGACCGCCTCCTCGCCCTCCTCGGCCTCCCGGATTTCCACAAGCCCGCGAATGCCCATCAGCGTATCCAGCCGCAGCGGAGCGGGGTCGACGACATCGCCGAGCTCCTTTCGCAGGGCAAGTACGGCGGCAAGCGCGTCGCGGTTCAGCACCGCCTCCACCTGGGTTTCGGTCACCGTCAAATTCAGGGTCGCCTGCAGGTTTCCGCGGGAGAACTTTTCCGAAATCAGCCTCCGCACGTCCGGCTCCAGCCGCTCGAGGCCCGGCGGCAGGCGCAGCCTGAGGTCGAGACCTTTGCCATTCACCGACCGTAGCTCCCACGAAAAGCGGTTGCGCCCGCTCGATCCTTCGCTGCGGGCAAAACCGGTCATGGACTGCAAGGTCATCGAACTCTCCAGGTGAACTGACGCGGGAAGCGGATCAATTGCTCTTCGGCGGCTTTTCCGCTTCTTCGCCATCCGGCTGGCCGTCCACGACGACTTCGGGATTGGCGGGGGCTCGATCAGCTTCTATCCTGCGCCAACGGCGGACATTGGCGTTGTGTTCCTCGAGCGTCGCGGCAAACACGTGGCCACCGCTGCCGTCGGCTACGAAATAGAGGTCGTTGGTGCGCCATGGATTGGCAACCGCCTCCAGAGCAGCCCGTCCGGGATTGGAGATCGGCGTCGGCGGCAGACCCTTGATCTGATAGGTATTGTAGGGGGTCGGCTTGGCGAGGTCGGACTTGAAGATCGGCCGGTCGCCCGGCTTTCCATCTCCGCCGAAAAGCCCGTAGACGATCGTCGGATCCGATTGCAGGCGCATGCCCTTCTGAAGCCGGTTCATGAAAACCGAAGCCACATGGGCGCGCTCGTCTTCCTTGCCGGTCTCCCGCTCGACGATCGAGGCCAGCACGACGAACTCTTCCTTCGTCTTGATCGGCAGGTCCGGATCGCGCCGTTCCCAGATCTGGTCGATCATCTTCTGCTGGGCGACGCGCATCTGGTGGATGATATCGGCGCGCTTGCTGCCGCGCGAGAACTTATAGGTGTCCGGACGCAGGCTGCCCTCCGGCGGCAATTCGGCTGGAAGATCGCCTTCGAGCACCGGGTCTTCGGCGAGCCTCAGCATCATCTGCCGTACCGTCAGGCCCTCGGGCAGGACGACGGAATAGAGGATCGACTTGCCCGATTCCAGCAATTCCATGATGTCCTTCATGGAGGCGCGGGCCTTGACCTCGTATTCGCCGGCCTTGAGCGTCGAACCGTCGCGCAGATAGGTGGCGGTCACGTAGCGGAAGACACGCGCGTCGGAGATGATCCCGTTGCGTTCGAGATTGCTGGCAATCTCGGCAACGCCCGTGCCGGGGCGGACCATGAAATGCGCGTTGGCTTCCAGCGGGCCGGGTTCCTGGAACGTCGAGATCATATAATAGAAGCCGGCGACACCCGCGATGCACACGAGAACCACCATCGTCATCACGAAATTCAGGAAGATGACGAGCTGGCTGCGCGCCTTCTTCGAGCGTCGCGGCGGTTCGGGCACACGTTCGGGCTTCAGTGCCTCGTTCGGCGACTTCGGAATGATAGGGCCCCTACCATTGCCGGCAGAAGGGTCACTCACATGATTCGTATCGCTCAACCGCGCCCCCCAAGAGACTCAAAACTTCGCCCGCTGTTTGGCCAAGCAATGCGGCAAAAAACAGGTCCAGAAGATGATATGCGCCGGCCTCGAAAGTCCAGCGGCATTTGCCACGACCAACTACGCGTCGTAACGGCGGAGCACCAGGGAGGCGTTCGTGCCGCCGAAACCGAAGGAATTGGAGAGCGCCACGTTGATCTCGCGCTTGCGTGCCTTGTGCGGCACGAGATCGATCGCGGTCTCGACATCGGGATTGTCGAGGTTCAGTGTCGGCGGTGCGATATTGTCGCGGATCGCCAGCGTCGAGAAAATCGCCTCGACCGCACCGGCGGCACCGAGCAGGTGGCCGATCGCCGATTTCGTCGAGGACATGGAAATCTTCGATGCCGCGTTGCCGACCAGGCGCTCGACGGCGCCGAGTTCGATCGTGTCGGCCATGGTCGAAGTGCCGTGGGCATTGATGTAATCGACATCCGACGCCGCCAGACCGGCCCGCTTCAGCGCGGCCGACATGCAGCGATAGGCGCCGTCGCCGTCTTCCGAAGGCGCGGTGATGTGGAAGGCGTCGCCAGAAAGACCGTAACCCACCACTTCCGCATAGATCTTTGCGCCGCGTGCCTTGGCATGCTCCAGCTCTTCCAGCACGACGATGCCCGCCCCCTCGCCCATGACGAAGCCGTCACGGTCGCGGTCATAGGGGCGCGATGCCTTTTGCGGGTCGTCGTTGTGCTGCGTGGAAAGCGCCTTGCAGGCGGCAAAGCCCGCAAGCGAAATACGGCAGATCGGCGATTCGGCGCCACCCGCGACCATCACGTCAGCATCGCCGAGCGCGATCAGGCGCGCTGCATCGCCGATCGCATGGGCGCCGGTGGAACAGGCGGTGACGACGGAATGGTTCGGGCCGCGCAGCTTGTGGCGGATCGACACCTGACCGGACACCAGGTTGATCAGGCGGCCGGGAATGAAGAAGGGAGAAATGCGGCGCGGGCCCTTGTCGCGCAGCGTGTAGCCAGCCTCAACGATGCCTTCGAGGCCGCCGATGCCAGAACCGATCAGCACGCCCGTGGCAATCTGGTCCTCGTCGGTCTTCGGATGCCAGCCGGCATCCTCCAGCGCCATGTCGGCCGCGGCCATGCCATAGATGATGAACGGATCGACCTTGCGCTGTTCCTTAGGCTCCATCCAGTCGTCGACATTGAAGGTGCCGTTGGATCCGTCACCCACCGGTATGCGGCAGGCAACCTTGGCAGGCAGGTCCTCGACCTCGAATTCCGTCACGACCCGGGCTGCGTTCTCGCCGGCCAGCAGACGCTGCCAGCTTGCTTCCGTTCCGCATCCAAGGGGAGATACCATGCCGGTACCGGTGATAACGACCCGTCTCATCGCCAGCGTTCCGCCTTAATTTCGCATGTTCTATTTGCTGAAACGGCCCGAGCAAGCGGGCCGTCGTCGGGATCTGCCTTGCAGGCGTTATCCCAGATGTTTGGGATCGATCAGGCCTGGGCCTTTTCGATGAACTTGACGGCATCGCCGACGGTCAGAATAGAATCGGCCGCGTCGTCCGGGATCTCGACGCCGAATTCTTCTTCGAAAGCCATGACCAGTTCGACGGTATCGAGCGAATCCGCGCCGAGATCGTCGATAAAGCTTGCGCCCTCGACAACTTTGTCGGCATCGACGCCGAGATGGTCAATAACAATTTTCTTCACGCGTTCTGCGATATCGCTCATGTCGGTTTCCTCGACCTTTGTCTTTCCGAATGCCCGAATAGCATCCGTACCCTGTTTAAAACCTGCAGCCGCCGCCTCTCGACGCGGATGCCGGCAAACCCGTTCGCCCCTCGTCAGGTTCCAGTCATGCCGCGCTCACGCAATATGACGGCCCGCATTTCGGGGTGACTATTCACAGTCATGGCCCGCTTAACATGGTTTCCGTGTTCCGCAAAGCCAGAATTTGTTCCATTTCGCCGCCGCCAACAGGCGATTGCGACAGGACATGCAACGCTGCACCGCAGCCTAGATCATCGCCATGCCGCCGTTGACGTGAATGGTCTGGCCCGTGACGTAGCCTGCTTCGTTCGAAGCGAGATAAAGGACCGCAGCAGCGATGTCCACGCCGGCGCCCATCCGCTTCATCGGGATCGCGCCCAGGATCGCATCCTTCTGCTTGTCGTTCAGCTTGCCGGTCATGGCGCTCTCGATGAAGCCGGGGGCGACGCAGTTGACCGTCACGTTGCGGGTGGCGATCTCCTGGGCCAGCGATTTCGAAAAGCCGATCAGGCCCGCCTTGGAAGCGCAATAGTTCGCCTGGCCGGGATTGCCGGTGACGCCGACGACCGAGGAAATGTTGATGATACGGCCATGGCGGCGGCGCATCATGGGATGGGTAAGTTCCCGAGTCAGGCGAAAGACGGCCGTCAGATTGACTTCGAGCACCGAATCCCAGTCCGCATCGCTCATCCGCACGAACAGGCCATCCTTGGTGATGCCGGCATTGTTGACGAGGATGTCGACACCTTCAAGTTCGGCTTCGGCCTTTTCGCCGAGCGCCTTCACTTCGTCGCGATCGGAGAGATTGGCCGGGAAAATCTTGACGCGATCGCCTCCGAGATCAGATGCCAGCGCCTCCAGCTTCTCGACACGGGTGCCGTGCAGGCCGACAATGGCGCCCTGCTTGTGCAGCAGCCGAGCGATCTCTTCGCCAAGCCCGCCGGTTGCGCCGGTCACCAAGGCCTTGCGGCCAGTCAAATCAAACATGATCGAATCCTCTAGAGTCTTTTTCGTCAGCCAAGAATGGCAGCGAGCGCGGCATCGATATCGGCCGGCGCGTTGACGGCAACGCCGGAAATATTCTTGTCGATGCGGCGGGCAAGGCCTGTCAGAACTTTTCCCGAGCCGATCTCGTAGAGCGTCGTGACGCCATTGGCGCCGAACCACTCCACCGTTTCGCGCCAGCGCACCTGGCCGGTCACCTGGGTGACGAGCAGCGTGGCGATCTCATTGGCGTCGTAGACCGGAGCAGCGCGCACATTGGCGACGACTGGGACGACCGGGTTCTTCTTCTCGACCTTGTCCAACGCGTGACGCATCGCGTCCGCCGCGGGCGCCATCAGGTCGCTGTGGAAGGGTGCGGAGACCGGCAGCATGATGGCCCGCTTGGCGCCCTTTTCGGTCGCAAGCGCCGCAGCCTTCTCGACTGCCGCCTTGGAGCCGGAGATAACAAGTTGCCCGCCACCGTTGTCGTTGCCGATCTGGCAGACGCCTTCCCGCCGTGCCTCGGCACAGACTGCATCGACATCGCCATGTTCCAGACCGATGATCGCGGCCATGGCGCCCGCGCCCACGGGCACTGCGCTCTGCATCGCGTCGCCGCGAATACGAAGCAGCTTTGCGGTATCAGCAAGCGAAAAGGTCCCGGCGGCACAGAGCGCGGAATATTCGCCAAGCGAGTGACCGGCGACATAGGCGACCTTGTCGGCGAGCTTCAGGCCGCGGGCTTCCATGACGCGCATGGCGGCAATCGAAACGGCCATCAGCGCCGGCTGGGCATTGGCCGTCAGCGTCAGCGTTTCTTCCGGGCCGTTCCACATGATATCGGAGAGTTTCTGGCCGAGCGCTTCGTCGACCTCTTCGAAGACGGCGCGGGCTTCGGGATAGGCTTCCGCGAGGTCTTTCCCCATGCCGACGGACTGGCTGCCCTGTCCGGGGAACGTGAATGCGATGCTCATCGGTGTTTCCTTCCCGTATGTTTTGCCTCTCCATTCACATTTGAGCCCGGAGTGTCAAGGGCGAGGCGGCTTTCCGGGCCTTTTCCGCCCTGTTCTCCCCTTGCGCTCTGTCAAATCCTGCTTAGAGTGCCGCCGACTTTTCAGGACGGGATTTTACTCCATGCAATATAAGCGACTCGGACGAACGGATATCTCCGTATCGGAAATCTGCCTTGGCACGATGACCTGGGGTACGCAGAACTCCGAAGCCGAAGCCCATGAACAGATGGACTACGCGGTCGGTAAGGGCGTCAACTTCTTCGATACCGCCGAACTTTATCCGACGACGCCCGTGAGCCCGGAAACCTACGGCCGCACCGAAGAAATCATCGGCACGTGGTTCAAGAAGAGCGGCAAGCGAAAAGATATAGTCCTTGCCTCGAAGGTTGCCGGAAGCGGCCGCCCGCATATCCGCGGCGGGCGCGACATTGGCGCCGAAACCATCCGGGAAGCTGTCGACGCCAGCCTCAAGCGGTTGCAGACCGACTATCTCGACCTTTACCAGATCCATTGGCCAAACCGGGGCACCTTCCACTTCCGCAACTCCTGGACTTTTGATGCCTCGGCCCAGGACCGGGAAAAGGCTCGGGCGGAAATTGCCGAAATCCTGGAAACCCTTGGCGGACTGGTCAAGGACGGCAAGGTCCGCGCCGTCGGCCTTTCAAACGAAAGCGCCTGGGGCACGCTGAAATACCTGCGGCTCTCAGAGGAGAACGGCCTGCCGCGCGTCGCCTCGATCCAGAATGAATACAACCTTCTCTACCGGCAGTTCGATCTCGATCTGGCCGAAGTCGCCCATCACGAGGATGTCGGGCTGCTGGCCTATTCGCCGCTTGCCGCCGGTCTTTTGACCGGCAAATACCAGGACGGTTCTAGGCCGGCCGGTTCCCGCGCAACGATCAACGGCGACCTCGGCGGCCGCCTGACACCCTATCAGGAACCGGCGGTAAAAGCGTATCTGGAGATAGCGGGAAAACATGGCCTCGACCCCGCCCAGATGGCGCTGGCCTTCTGCCTGTCGCGACCCTTCACGGCCTCCGTCATCATCGGCGCGACGATGATGGAGCAGATTAAGACCGATATCGGTTCGGCGGATGTCAAGCTATCCGACGACGTGATGCAGGAGATCGCTGCGATCCATCGGCAGTATCCGATGACGCTATAGCAATGCCACGGCCGGAGGACGTCTACCTCCAATGGGCAACTTGCTCCGGCCCCGAAAAAGGCAGCTAATCAGGCTCCTCCATACTTGGAGCGATGCGCTGAAGCCATGCAATCCGTTGTTCACCGAAGAGAGTTCATCCGGCGTCGGAAGCAACTTAAACTGACGCAAAAGGAACTTGCCTCGGAACTGGATCTGCCCTCGGACGAGCTGCGCAAGCTGGAAAGGGGCGATCAGCCGGTGCGCAGGCTTCACCTTCTGGCACTCGACCAGCTCAGACTGGAGGCCGCCGTCAAGGATTCCGGCCTCGTCACCGCCGCGATGCTTTTGAATGCCGAGCAGCTGCTGGAAAGTGTCGGCTACCGGGTCATCCGAACTCAATGACAGCAACAAGTGTCGGGACCTCGCCGGTTTTTCAACACTCCCCTTGCCTTCCCGCCAAAAATCCGTATAAGCGCGCTGTTCGAAACACCCGGTCTTCTGGCTGGTGGCTGAACGGAGGGCTGGTTTTCCCAAACAGGAACGCCGCATGGACCAAAGGGTCCGAGCCTCCCGTGTCTCCGCTCTCGACCGTCTCGATCAAACAACTTTTCTTGCCGGGCCTTGCCCATCAAGAGCAGTCGTTGAGGCTTAGCCGCCGAGGTCCGGGTCCGTTCAACCGCAAGAAAAGGCAAAAGCTTACATGGCTCTTTACGAACACGTATTCCTTGCCCGGCAGGATATGTCCCCGCAGCAGGTTGATGCCCTCGTCGAACAGTACAAGGGCGTCCTCGAAGCTAACGGCGGCAAAGTCGGGCGCGTAGAAAACTGGGGCCTCAAGTCCCTCACCTACCGCATCAAGAAGAACCGCAAGGCTCATTACGCTCTGATGGACATCGACGCGCCGGCTGCTGCCGTGCACGAGATGGAGCGCCAGATGCGCATCAACGAAGACGTCCTGCGCTACATGACGATTGCCGTCGAAAAGCATGAGGAAGGTCCCTCCGCGATGATGCAGAAGCGCGACCGCGACGATCGTCCGCGCCGCGATGGCGACGACCGTGGCCCGCGCCGCGAATTCGGCGACCGTCCGCCGCGCCGCGATTTCGGCGACCGTCCGGACCGTGGTCCGCGTGAAGGCGGCTTCGAGCGCGCCCCGCGCCCGCCGCGTGAAGCGTAATTGGCTTTAAGGAGAAGAAAAAATGGCTGACGTATCCTCCTCTCCGGCTCGCCGCCCGTTCCACCGCCGCCGCAAGACCTGCCCGTTCTCGGGCGCCAATGCGCCGCGGATCGACTACAAGGACGTGCGCCTGCTGCAGCGCTACATTTCCGAGCGGGGCAAGATCGTTCCGTCCCGCATCACGGCCGTTTCCCAGAAGAAGCAGCGCGAACTCGCCCAGGCGATCAAGCGCGCCCGCTTCCTCGGCCTGCTGCCTTACGTCCTGGCGTAGTTTGAACTTCTGGACCCGCTGATCAAAAGTCGGCGGGTCCATGTCCCTTTCGCGATGGGCGCGGATCGGAAGCTTTCTCAATCCCATGTTGGGGATGAAGTGCCTGAGAAACAGATCCAGGCGTGATCCCCTAACTGCTTGACTGAGCAGGACAGCGAGACCGTGACGAACAAGATTCAAACCGTACTGCCGATCGGCATCATTGCCGGCATTGCCGCTACCCTGCTTGTGCTGGGTGCGAATGCGCAGTCGTCTTTTGCGTCGCTTCTCTATGCCGCTTCCGCGCTTCCCATCCTGATCGCCGGCCTCGGTTGGGGCAATCGCGCTGCCGTCGTCGGCGTCCTGACAGCCGCCCTGCTCGGTTCCGTCCTGGTCTCTCCGCTTTTTGCGCTCGCCATGGCGTTCTTCACGCTGATCCCCGCCGGCTGGCTTTCGCATCTCGCCAACCTGGCACGGCCGGCATCGGAACTCGGCGGCCCGGACCATCTGATGGCCTGGTATCCGATTTCGGACATTCTTCTGCATCTGTGCGGCCTCGTCACGATCGCCGTCATCGCGCTCGGGATCGCGATCGGTTACGGCCCGGGACTGACCGACCAGATGGTCGAGGCCATGATCGAAGTTTTCAAAGCCCAGGAGCCTGCCTTCACGGCAGATCCGTCCGCCATGGCGCAGACCAAGGCGATGATCGTGCTGATGCTGCCGCTGGTGCAGGGCGGCGTCTGGGTCATGCTGCTGTTTGCGGCATTCTATCTCGCCGTTCGCGTGGTTTCCCGTTCGGGCCGGGCGCTGCGTCCGCGCGAGGACATGCCCTCGGCGCTGCGCATGAACCGGCATGCCATCTTCATCTTCCTCGCCGGTATCGTGCTGACCTTTCTGGGCGGCGTGCCGGCAATGGTCGGCGCCGTGATCTGCGGCACGTTCGGGGCCGGCTTTCTGATGGCGGGCTTTGCCTCCGTCCATTTCCGCAGCCAGGGCAAGGACTGGCGCGTGCCGGTGCTCATTCTTTGCTACCTCTCATCCATGCTTCTCCTGCCGGCGATCGGCATCCTCCTGCTCGGCCTGTCCGACACGCGGCGGACGATCGCACTCACGCCGGCGAAGTCTCCTGCCAATCCCAATGAAAACAAGAATTGACTGATCGAAAGGAACTCAACCATGCAAGTCATTCTGCTTGAACGCGTACCGAAGCTCGGCCAGATGGGCGAAGTCGTAAAGGTCCGTGACGGTTATGCCCGTAACTTCCTGCTGCCGCAGGGCAAGGCATTGCGCGCCAACGACGCCAACAAGAAGCGTTTCGAATCCGAACGCGCTACGCTCGAAGCCCGCAATCTCGAGCGCAAGGGCGAAGCCCAGAAGGTTGCCGAAGTGCTCGACGGCAAGTCCTTCATCATCGTCCGCTCGGCTGGCGAAACCGGCCAGCTCTACGGTTCGGTTGCCGCCCGCGACATCCTTGAGACGCTGGCTGCCGAAGGCTTCAACGTCGGCCGCAACCAGGTCGACCTCAACCACCCGATCAAGACCATCGGCCTGCACAAGGTGACGCTGCACCTGCATGCCGAAGTCGAGATTTCGATCGAGGTGAACGTTGCCCGTTCGCCGGAAGAAGCCGGCCGTCAGGCCAAGGGCGAAAGCCTCACCTCCGTTGATGCCATCTACGGCGTCGACGAAGACGCTCTGCGTCCGGAAGATTTCTTCGATCCGGAAGCCGATCGCGACAACGACGAAGAATAATCGTCATCGCTTTGCTGTTTCAGCCCTCGGCTCACGCCGGGGGCTTTTTCTTTTCCAGCCGATCGTCCGCGCTGCTGCGGCTCCGTCCTGGATTATGGCAACAATTTGTCGACCGAAGGTTGACAGGCGACGCACCCCTTCTCCATGTTGCTCGAAACAGGAAAGGGAGCATCCAATGACAATCAGAAAGAAGCTACTCGCGGTGGGCGCCGTCATCGGCCTCGCAGCGGCAGGCGCCGGTTTCGCGGTCGCCCAATCGCCGGCCTTTTTTCGCATCGGGACTGGCGGCACGGCAGGCACCTATTATCCGATCGGCGGACTGATCGCCAACGCCATTTCCGGTGCGGGAGACAAGGGCGTCCAGGGCCTCGTTTCGACCGCGGTCGCGTCCAACGGCTCCGTCGCCAATATCAATGCCATCCAGGGCGGCTCGATGGAATCGGGCTTCACCCAGTCGGATGTCGCCTATTGGGCGCATAGCGGCACCGGACTCTACGAAGGCAAGGGGAAGGTGGAAGACCTCCGCCTGATCGCTACCCTTTATCCGGAAACCATCCATCTTGTCGCCGCCAAGAACTCCGGCATCAAGTCGGTTGCCGATCTCAAGGGCAAGCGTGTCTCGATCGACGAGCCCGGCTCCGGAACGATCGTCGACGCCCGAATCGTGCTCGGCGCCTATGGTCTCACCGAAAAGGACATCAAGGCGGAGCATCTGAAGCCCGGCCCCGCCGGCGAGCGCCTGCGTGACGGCGGCCTGGATGCCTATTTCTTCGTCGGCGGCTACCCGACCGGCGCCATTTCCGAACTTGCTACCTCTTCCGGCATCTCGCTCGTGCCGATCACGGGACCGGAAGCGGACAAGCTGCTCTCGGAATACAAGTTCTTCTCGAAGGATACGGTGCCTGCGACCGCCTATCAGGGTGTGGCCGAAACGCCGACCATATCGGTTGCGGCCCAGTGGGTCACCAGTTCAAAGCAGCCCGATGACCTCGTCTACAACATCACCAAGGTGATGTGGAACGACGCAACGCGGAAGGCGCTCGACGCAGGCCACGCGAAGGGCAAGATGATCACGCTGCAGAACGCAGTCACCAGCCTCGGCATTCCGCTGCATCCCGGTGCCGAGCGCTTCTACAAGGAAGCCGGCGTCCTCAAGTAAGGCGATCATCTGCTGATCAATATGGCGGCGGTCGGCATCAGGCAGACCGCCGCTTTCCGTCTGGAACACAATAACAAGACAAACATATCAAGGGAAAAACGACATGGCCGCGGACAACGAGGGCAAGGTTGCTCCCATGGAGCTGGACGAGGCGAAGGCACGCGAACTGGAAGAGCAGTTCGATTCGGAAATCCGTTTCCGGCCGCTCGCGCCATTGACTGCCAGACTTGTCGGTGCGCTGCTGGTAGCGCTTTCGATCTTCCACTACTACACGGCCGGCTTCGGCCTTCTTTCGGAAGTCGTGCATCGCGGCATCCACCTTTCCTTCGTGCTCGGCCTGATCTTCCTAGTATTCCCGTTTTCCCGGAAGGGCTATGACGAGCCGGCGCAGTCGAGCCTTGTCCGGCCGCTCGGCATTTCGCTCTTTGATTGGGCGCTGGCGATCGGCGCCGTCGTCGCGGTTCTCCATGTGCCTTTCATTCCACTGGACGACCTCGCTTTCCGGGTCGGCAATCCAACCACGACAGATGTCGTTCTCGGCGGCCTGCTGGTGCTGGTGCTACTGGAGGCGACACGCCGTTCCGTCGGCTGGCCGCTGCCGATCATCGCCATCCTCTTTATGGCCTATTCCATCTGGGGCCCTGCGATGCCGGGCATTCTGGTTCACCCGGGCGCCACGTTCTCGCAGCTGATCAACCACCTTTATCTTACGACACAGGGTATCTACGGCATCGCGCTTGGCGTTGTAGCCACATATGTCTTCCATTTCGTGCTGTTCGGCGTCTTCGCCACCCGCATCGGGCTGGGACAGCTCTTTCTCGATTGCGCCGCCTGGGTTGCCGGACGTTATGCCGGCGGGCCTGCCAAGGTATCGATCTTCGGCTCGGCACTGTTCGGGATGATTTCCGGCTCGTCGGTCGCAAATACCGTTACCGTCGGATCGCTGACGATCCCGGCGATGATCCGGCTCGGTTACAAGCGGCCATTCGCCGCTGCGGTCGAAGCAGCCTCCTCGACCGGGGGGCAGATTACCCCGCCGATCATGGGCGCGGCCGCCTTCCTGATGATCGAGTTCCTCAACCTGCCCTATACGACGATCATCCTGGCCGCGATCGTGCCTGCCTTCATGCACTTCTTCGGAGTCCTCATCCAGGTCCATTTCGAAGCCAAGCGAAACGGCCTGCGCGGCATGACTCGCGAGGAGCTTCCCGATCTGAAGGCGGCGTTCAAGCGCGACTGGCCAACGGTCATTCCACTTGTCGTACTGATCGCCGTGCTGCTTTCCGGCTACACCCCCTATCTCGCCGCCTTCTGGGGCATAACGCTCTGCGTCGCCGTCGGCCTGCTCAATCCGCGCCGGCGCATGTCCTTCACCGACGTGTTTGAAGGGCTGCGCGACGGCGCCAAATATGCGCTCGCCGTCGGTGCCGCTGCAGCCACTGTCGGCATCATCGTCGGCGTCGTGACGCTGACCGGCGTCGGCTTTAAGATCTCCTTTATCGTCACGTCGACGGCAGCGCAGATGGCCACCTTCGTCGGAGGCATCCTTCCGGTCGATTGGTTCGGGCCGCAGACGCTGACGCTGCTCTTCACGCTCATCATGACCGGTGTCGTCTGCATCCTGATGGGTTGCGGCATCCCGACGACAGCGAACTACATCATCATGGCGACGATTGCCGCGCCGACGCTTGGGCTTCTCGGCGTCGAGCCGATCGTGGCGCATTTCTTCGTCTTTTATTATGGCGTTCTGGCGGACATCACCCCGCCCGTGGCGCTCGCGGCCTATGCGGCGGCGGGGATGGCCGGCGCCGATCCCTTCAAGACCGGCAATACAGCCTTCCGATTGGGACTCGGCAAAATCCTGGTGCCGTTCGTCTTTGTCTTCTCCCCGTCCCTGCTGCTCGTTACGAGCGGCTTCAACTGGAGCAACTTCCTTATTGCCTTTATCGGCTGCACGCTCGGCATCACATGCCTCGGGGCCGCCCTCTCGGGCTTCATGCTGGTGCGGACTGTGGCCTGGGAGCGATTGCTGCTGATAATTGCAGCAATATTGCTGGTCGTACCCGAATTGATTTCGTCACTGATCGGCGTCGCGCTGATCATCCCGGTCATACTTCGCCAGATCGCCGGCCATCGCCTGCAGCCGGCCTTGTAGCAAACCTCCGCTTGTTTGCGGAAGCCGGGGCAGCCCTTCGATGGTTCTGCCCCGGTCAACCCGGCCGCGATTCATGTCAAGAGGTCGCTGCGGCTTCGATTTCGCAGATCAGCGGCTCCTGATCCCCAATCCAGAACCAGTGATCGTCGCCCTCCTGAAGAAGATGCCGGGCCCCCGGAATTCTCTCGGCCATGTAGGCGGCCGCTTCGACCCTGACGGCTCTATCTCCCTTCCGATGCATTACCGTCGTCGGGACGGAAATCTCCGGGAGAAGGGCGCGGACGTCGACGTCGCGCAAAGCCGACAAGACCGTCCGCATCGAACCCGGACTGGAGGCGGCGCGCAGCAGGCTGGCCCACCAGCGCTGCACGAGCGGGTCGTCCCTGACGCTCGGCGCAAATATCGACAGATCCACCGGCCCGCCCCATTCCTTCGTGATCCGTGCAAGCCATAGGTCGAACTGCTGCCGTTCCAGCGCGAACGGATAGTCGGGGCTTCTGCAGCCCTTGGCCATCGCTCCCCAGAGGATCAGCCGGTGAACGCGACTGGCGCAGCGAGCGGCAAAGAAGATGCTTCCCGGCCCCCCTTCGGAGGCTCCGATGATGATCGCCCTTCTGCTCTGCACTGCGTCCAACACCGCCCCCATGTCCCGTGCGACTGCCTCTGGCGTCGGGCGGGCCTCGGCTCGGTCCGAGAGGCCGACGCCCCGCCGGTCGAACAGGATCACTCGCCCGGCCCGCGCAACGCGCTCGACCCATCTGCGGCAATGCTCGTCCTCGAACACCCTTTCGACATGGGAGACGAAGCCGGGGACCAGCAGGATGTCGAGCGGCCCCTCCCCTACAGTTCTATAGGCCACATGCAGCCCGTCGACCGCCACGTATCGGACCGGCGAAACGGGGACCGCGGACGGATGAGCCGCAACCGCATGTAGATCCAGCACGGCGCGTGTTTCCTTTGAGGGTACAATGCCGAGGCTGCGCCTCAGCAGATCGGCGCAAAACTGATAATGCCGCCGCGCCGAAACGAGGTCGCCGGCCTCGGCGGACGCTCTAATGAGCTGGCGGTGCGCAGCCTCATTGAGCGGATCGCATTCCACCAGCCGCCGAGCGAATTTGGCGGCATCCGGATAGCGTCTTTCATCGAAGGCCGTCTGGATGAGCCGTTCGAGAGCATGCACCAGCCGCCCCTTCAAAGCTTCGCGACGGAAGAATATCCATTCCTCCAGCTCAGACGCATCATCGAGGTGGAACCCCTCCAGGAAATCGGCGGAGTAGACCATCTCCGCCTCCGTGAAACGGTGCTGTGTCAGCAGGTCTTCGAAAACGATGACGTCGCAATCCACGGCGACGCGATCCGAAAGGCGGATATTGACGCGGTCGCTCTCCACGGCATCGATCCCGGCCGCCTGCCGGATCTTGTAGATGAGGCGCCGCAGCCGGGCACGGGAGGTTTCGCTGTCGGCCTCCGGCCATAGAAGAGCCGAAACGGCCTCGCGGGAAACCGGGGCCTTTGCCGTGGCGATGTAGATGATGAGCGCCAGCGCTCTGCGCTCCCGCAGCGCCAGCGCAGCGTCGTCAAAGCGGACATCCGGATAGCCGAAAAGACGAAGCCGCAATTGCAACGGCAGCTCGGCACTTGCCGCAACTTTCGTCATCGCACCCCCTCGCCAGGGGACGGTCAGGGGACTCCAGGCAACTAGGGTCCTCTCCGTCCGACAAGGCAACCATTATATGAAGAAAGGCTCGTCCAATGAATATCAATCACGCCAAGGTGCATTCTTCCACCCGCTTCGGCATTGCGGATACTTCGATGATCGACGTCACCGCTCTTGCACACCGAGCGTCACTACGGAGGTCGTCCCGTTTGTGCCGGGCCCCTGCATACCCGGGACCAATCCCGGCACCCTGGATGCTTCTGCTTCCATCCCGATCATCCATGACTTCTGTCAACAGCCACGAGCAAGAGGTGCGTGATGTGCAGTCTGTGTGAGAGAATGTTCGGACCCGTGGGCCGGTTTGTCGTTACCAAAGCATGCGGCGCACCACCGTTCAGGACCATGCGCGAACGCATGATACCGGCCGCGGCCGGGGATGTGCTGGAGATAGGGATCGGATCAGGCCACAATCTGGAGCTCTACGACCGGGACAGGATCAGCACGCTGGTCGGCGTTGATCCGGATACGAAACTGCTGGCATTGGCTCACCGCAGGTCCTGTGACCTGCAGCGGGATGTCCGGCTGATCGAAGGAGCCGCCGAGCGGTTGCCGGTCGAAATGCATTCGATCGACACCGTCGTCGCAAGCTACGTCCTCTGCACGATTCCCGATACGCAGACGGCGCTCGCCGAGATCAGGCGGGTGCTGCGGCCGCAGGGAAAGCTCATCTTTCTCGAACACGCCGTGGGGCGGGGAAATATCCTCCCGCATGTCCAGAGGAAGATGAATGCAGGTTGGCGGCTTCTTGCCGGCGGCTGCAATCTGGTCCGCGACCCAGTGTCCAGGATCACCAGCAGCGGCTTCGGTATAGAGTCCCTGATCGAAAATGACTTTGCGGGCCGCATGCGCTTCCTGGGCCGCCATATCGCGGGGATTGCCGTTTCAAATACGCAATGATGCCTTGTCGCGAATCTGCGGAAGGCCTATTTTAGAAAGACCGTGGCAAAGCGGATGACCGTTTTGTCACGGTCAAATCATCTTGTTCGATTGGCAGCGCGTTATCCACAAACTCGAAGCGGGACTGTGGAGATCGTCGGATTCTAGAGATTATCTTCGGGCGGTCCGTTCATCCGCCGCAAACTGCTGTAGGATCGCGCCGATTCAAAAAAGACCTGATTGGGTAACATGCAGGACGTAGCACGCAAGCTGACGGCGATCAGCAACAAGGACGCGGAGCCCCATTACCGGGAAGCGCCGAACAATATCGAGGCCGAACAGGCGCTGCTCGGCGCGATCCTGGTCAATAACGACGCCTATTACCGTGTTTCGGACTTCCTGAAGCCGGTCCACCTCCACGAGCCGCTGCACCGCAGGATCTTCGAGGTTGCCGGCGACATCATCCGCATGGGCAAGACCGCCAACCCGGTGACGATCAAAACCTTCCTGCCGGCCGACGACAAGGTCGGCGACCTGACGGTCGCCCAGTATCTCGCGCGCCTCGCCGCCGAGGCGGTGTCGATCATCAACGCCGAGGACTATGGCCGGGCGATCTACGATCTGGCGCTGCGCCGCGCGCTGATCACTATCGGCGAGGACATGGTCAACATTGCCTATGACGCGCCGCTCGACATGCCGCCGCAGACGCAGATCGAGGATACCGAACGCCGCCTCTTCGAGCTTGCCGAAACCGGTCGCTACGACGGCGGCTTCCAGTCCTTCAACGATGCCGTAGCACTCGCCATCGACATGGCGGGCGCTGCCTTCGAGCGCGACGGCCACCTCTCCGGCATCTCGACCGGCATCATGTCGCTCGACAACAAGATGGGCGGGTTGCAGCGCTCCGACTTGATCGTGCTCGCAGGCCGCCCCGGCATGGGCAAGACCTCGCTTGCGACCAACATCGCCTACAATATAGCCGCGGCCTACGAGCCGGAAGTGCAGCCGGATGGCTCCTTCAAGGCGAGGAACGGCGGGGTCGTGGGCTTCTATTCGCTCGAAATGTCGGCAGAACAGCTCGCCACCCGTATCATTTCCGAGCAGACGGAAGTCTCGTCCTCGAAAATCCGCCGCGGCGACATCACCGAAGCGGATTTCGAAAAGCTCGTTGCCTGCTCCCAGATGATGCAGAAGGTGCCGCTCTTCATCGACCAGACCGGTGGCATCTCGATCGCTCAGCTTTCCGCCCGCGCCCGCCGGCTGAAACGCCAGCGTGGCCTCGACTGCCTGGTGGTCGACTATATCCAGCTGATGACCGGCTCCGGCAAATCCGGCGAGAACCGCGTGCAGGAAATCACCCAGATCACCACGGGTCTCAAGGCGCTCGGCAAGGAACTGAACGTGCCGATCATCGCGCTGTCGCAGCTTTCGCGCCAGGTGGAAAGCCGCGACGACAAGCGACCGCAGCTCTCCGACCTTCGCGAATCCGGCTCGATCGAGCAGGACGCCGACGTGGTGCTTTTCGTGTTCCGCGAGGAATATTATGTGAAGAACATGGAGCCGCGCGACATTTCCGATCCGAAATATCCGGAATGGGAAGCGCATATGGACAAGGTGAAGGGCACGGCTGACGTGATCATCGCAAAGCAGCGCCACGGGCCGACCGGCACCGTCAAACTCGCCTTCCAGTCGGAATATACTCGTTTCGCGGACCTCGCTGACCCGAGCTTCACGCAGTACGAAGAGCACTGATGGCGGCCGGCCTGCCTGTTTATTGAGCACCAGGAACCCTGCATTCCTTTCGTAAGCTGCGGGTTCCCCGCGATTGCCGGCAATTCGGCTGTCGCTAATGCAATTGGCATGAGGATTGCTCTTCCTGTTTCCAGATCAAACAGGGGAGCATTCATGCAACGTCGAACCTTCATCTCACGCGCCTTGGCGACAACCGCCGTTATCGCCGCCACTCTTGCAGGGCCGCTTCCGGCGCTTGCCGATGCGCTGGAGACTATCAAGTCCAGCGGCAAATTGCGCGTCGCGGTACCGCAGGATTTCCCGCCTTTCGGCAGCGTCGGCGCCGACATGACCGCGAAAGGCTACGATATCGACATGGCGACGCTGATTGCGGAAAAGCTCGGCGTGAAGGTTGAACTCGTGCCGGTGACGAGCGCGAACCGCATTCCTTATCTGCAGACCAACAAGGTGGATCTGGTGATCTCGAGCCTCGGCAAGAATCCAGACCGCGAAAAGGTCGTCGATTTCTCCACCGCCTACGCGCCCTTCTACAACGGCGTCTTCGCTCCGGCGGGGCTTGAGATCAAGTCCACCGACGATCTGGCAGGCAAGACCATCGGCGTAACGCGCGGAGCGATCGAAGACCTCGAACTGACCAAAGTCGCGCCGGCAAGCGCCACCATCAAGCGCTACGAAGACAACAACGGCACGATTTCCGCCTTCCTGTCCGGCCAGGTGGAAGCCGTCGCGACCGGCAATGTGGTCGCCGCCGCTATTCTTGAACGAAACCCGCCCAAGCGTCCCGAACCGAAATTCCTCATCAAGAACTCGCCCTGCTATATCGGCCTCGGAAAGAACGAACCCGCCCTGCTCGAAAAGGTCAACAGCATCATCGCCGCCGCCAAGACCGATGGCTCGTTGAACAAGATCGCCGAAAAGTGGCTCGGGACTTCGCTGCCGGCGGATCTCTGATCTTTTCCTCAGACTGCCCGCCGCCTGTTTGCCCAGGCGGCGGACCGATCTACCGACACGGGCGGGCGCAATGCACTATATCTTCGATTTCAGCTGGATCTGGGACTATGGTCCCGTCATCCTGAAGGGGCTTTTCGTCACCGTCGAACTGACTTTGGTCGGCGCGGTGGCCGGGGTGTTTCTCGGAATCTTGTGCGCATGGATCAGGACGCTCGGGCCCGAGATGCTGCGCCCGCCGGTGGCGGCCTATGTGGAACTGATCCGCAACACCCCCTTCATGATCCAGCTCTTCTTCATCTTCTTCGGCCTGCCGTCCGTTGGAGTTCAGCTCTCGGAACTGCAGGCAGCAAACCTCGCGATGATCATCAATCTCGGCGCCTATAGCTGCGAAATCATCCGTGCCGGCATCGAGGCCACACCAAAGGGCCAGTTCGAAGCCGGCGCGGCGCTGGCGCTGAGGCCCCTGCAAACCTTCCGCCTGGTGATATTGGTGCCTGCCCTGCAGCGCATCTGGCCGGCGCTCTCCTCCCAGATCGTCATCGTCATGCTGGGATCGGCAGTCGTCTCGCAGATCGCCGCCGAGGACGTGACCTTCGCGGCCAATTTCATCCAGTCGCGGACGTTCAGGGCTTTCGAGGCCTATATGCTCTCCACCGCCATCTACCTGCTGTTTGCCATTGCACTGCGTCAATTGCTCAATCAGCTTGGCCGCTGGATCTTTCCGAAAATGGCCGCCCGATGAGCGATTTCACCACCTGGGACATCCTGCGCAACCTGCTGCTCGCCACCCGCTGGACGCTGGTGCTGTCCCTCATATCCTTCCTCGGCGGTGGCATTCTCGGTCTGGCGATCCTGTTTCTCCGAATCGGAAAGTCGCCCGTCGGTCGGTATTTCGCACGTGGTTATGTGGAGCTGTTCCAAGGCACCCCGCTGCTGATGCAGTTGTTCCTGGCCTTCTTCGGTCTCGGCTTATTTGGCATCGACGTGCCGGCCTGGCTGGCGGCGGGCGCGGCGCTGATCTGCTGGACCGCGGCATTCCTCGTCGAAATCTGGCGCGGCTGCGTCGAATCCATCCCGAAAGGGCAATGGGAGGCAGGACAGAGCCTCGCCCTCAACCATTTCCAGCAGATGCGGCTGATCATTCTGCCCCAAGCGCTTCGGATCGCCATACCGCCGACGGCCGGCTTTTCTGTCCAGGTTATCAAGGGAACCGCGCTCACCTCCATCATCGGTTTTGTCGAACTGTCGAAGGCCGGCACGATTGTCACCAATGCCACCTTCCAGCCGTTCGTCGTCTACGGCTTCGTGGCGCTCATCTACTTTGCGGTATGTTTTCCGTTGTCGAAATTCAGCAAACATCTGGAACGCCGGGCTGCCGCCGCCTATGCGGCCCGCTGACTGCCGCAGCCGCACAGGTCTTCGCGACTTTGCTGTTGTATCAATAAAACACGATTTCAATTACTTGGCGTCTGGTGCGACCAAAGACCGGCCCATTGATATCATTGTCGAATTGAAAATCCCCGGTCGCACCTGTTGACCCATCCCCCGATCTGCGTTTGCCTTGGGCATGGTAGATATCCCTCCCCCAACCGTTCTACCTGATGACGAGAACCGTCACCTGCACTGCCAGATGGCGGTCGAGCTTCCCATACAAGACGTGATCGAAGCAGCCGTACGCCAAGCCGCCGAGCATGGCTGCGAAGGTGAGCGCTACACCCAGCGCCTGCCATTGCGGTCGGCTTCTTTCGGCCAGGTTAGCCGAGAGCGCGGCTACTGAGCTACGCATCTCAGACGACAAGGCCGTCATGGAGGATTCGATCTGCTTGAACCCCGACCGCATTTCCGGCTCGAGATCGGATTGCCGCCGATTTAGGTTCGTCACCCTCTCCCCAAGCCGGGCAGTATGCGCATCGGTATAGGTTCGATTTACGTCGGACCCGTTTCCGTTATTCATATCGTCATTCCCTGCCATCAGTCCCCAGGTCCTTTCAATGCTTCATCAGGTATTTCGTGCCGGATGGTGTCTCTATTCAGCGTCCGGATCCCGAAAGAAAAACCGCCCGGAGGCGGTTTTCGACAAGAATATAGATCAAACGGTGTATCCCCCCTTGAGGCTTACCGCAGGGTGTGGCACCGAAAGAGCGGGTAGGTTTTTGATCAAGGGGTGGAAATGCTGTCGGAGATCGCAAAGTGGATCTGGGATTTTAAGAACCACTGCCCCGAAACGTACAATCCGGATCCCCACTGGGGACTTATCCTTCGAGCCTGGCGATGGGGAGTCGAACCCAAGGTTGCCGCCCAATATCTAACCGAAGGCCGCGTCGACGACCTGGCGAGGCTGACACAGTAGTCTCCTACTGCCGATTCATTCCCTCAAAAAGCGACGTGACGCTCTCGCCTGAAATGGTACGTCTTTCTATCGCTAGACGCCTCTCGAAACCCGGTGCGGCTGAGAGAGTGCTTTATTTCATCTACCCTCTCCTGCCCTATGATGTGTGGGTGAAGCTCGACGATGATATCGGTGATGGATTTCAGGTCCTCCGTCCTCAAGAGTTCGTATTCCGCGCCTTCCACGTCCATGATGAGCACGTCCGGATTAAGAGCGTTCAGAACTGCATCGAACGGTTCGCTCTTTACCAGGACGCGCTCCCCTGGGACGCCACGATCAAACGCGCTGGAAGCAATGATGCTGTCTGCCGCATGAAACGAAAGATCTCGGCCATCTTTAGTCACGGCGCGCATATGAAGCGTTGGCGACATGTTGTTCAGCGCGAAGTTATCGCGAATGAGGCTTTCGACCTTCGGGTTTGCCTCGAATGTCACCACATTATGCGGGCCGCAAATCTTCGATGCCAGTAGAGCGATGAACCCCATGCCTGTCCCGATCTCCACAACTTTCGTCCCGGGTTTCAGCACCTGCAGGAGAATGTTCCGCTCGGTATCTTCGTACCCGTCGCGATACATAAGATCACGAACCTTCCGCGGGACCCTTTTCTTGTCAGCCACCAACGTGATGCCATTGACGGCCACTGTGTTTGGATTGAAAGCAGCTCTAATTCTCTTCCGGATCGACCGACCAAGGTTCCGCATTGCATCTCTAACTTGAGTTCTTGGACTTACACGCCTGACTACTACTCATCTTCCGGATGCACGTCTATGCCGTGACAGGGATCCAGGCCTGTGATTATTCACCCCTGCGTTTCAATAGCCGCGCAGGTATGCCCCCGTATATTCCGTAAGGCTCCGTCTCGCCCTTGACGACCGCGTTGGCGGCAATGACGCATCCCTTCGAAATATGCGCGCCTGCAAGCACCTTGGCACCGCTTCCTATCCAGACGTCATCTTCGATGGTGATCGGCTTCAGGGTCACGCCTTGATCAGTGATAGCCTTGCTGGTGTCGCTGTAATTGTGTTCGAAAGACACGATGACCACGTGGGCAGCAATGCGCACCTTGTTGCCGACCTTTACTCCCCCAGCGCCGTAAATGATCGAGTACGGGTTAAGAGAAACGGAATTGCCCAGCTCAATGGTACCTCTTTGGGCATCCAGTAATGCGCCCGGGTGAATTTTCGCTCCCCGCCCGATCACGATCTTTCCGCGACGAAAGAGGATCCGCGCACCTCGCATAATGTTGCTGCGAGATCCGATCTTAAGCCTTCCTGGAACGAAAAGGGATTTAAATTTCAGATAGAGAATAGCTGGCGATATCTTCACGGACGGCTTTCGGGTGCAACAGACATTCCGCCAATTGGCGGAATGATCAGGCTAACGAGGTTTCCTTTCCACAAACCCCTATTCGGCTCACCGTGCAGGAGCAATACCCTCGCCCCCCTTCGTGTTTAGGGCGGCGGGCCTGCTATGGCCCCGAAGCGGTCATCGATGCTCTTTGTGCTTGCGAGTTGGGTATGTTTCGGAATCAAAGCTGTCTTCCGTGATCGCTCCGGAGCTAGTTTTCAATTCACGCTCTGAGAGTCGAACATGGTAAATCGCAGCTGAAAACCAGCCCCCCGAATTGCCGCTTCCGCCAACCTATAAAATTCGCCAGCGTGGCGACTTAGGGGAAACTTCGCGACCCAGCTAATAACGATGCCACGCCCGATTGACTGAGGAAACCTCTCTACGATTTCGCCGCTCTCGATGAACGCTAGGTAGACGTTTATCTTCTCTTGAATGAGCGTCAAATGCTCATCGTCGTGCTTACCCCACGGCAAATGATCCGTAATTATCAGCAGAGCCTCTCCGGTAACATCGTCTATTGCGAAAAAGTCTAGCACCTTGGTCTGTTCAATAGACATGCTGAAACCTGCGGAATGAGCCCTCTGACAAGATCACCTAGCATCATCACCGCTTGGACACCACGATTGATGGCCGCATGCTCTGGCGCAAAGTTGCCGTCAAGACGCCCCACCGCCCTGCCTTTGGGCGCCAAGGGAGAGGGAGAGAGAAAGGGAGAGCGAACCCATTAGCGCGACATCCTTGATTTCAGGTCGTCGTAGAAGCCAGCGCATCGGCCGGTTCGAGCATTCTGCTTAATCGAGTTGACTGCGTTCTCGGATAAGGACCGATCGAGCCTCCGCGCCTTCCGTGAGGGCTGCATGCGCTTCCGTCTTGCGGCAGTCGTCTGCCAGTCATGGAGCACAGCGCCCGCCTGCGCCTTCCCCTGCGTCGTGGCGGTTTTGTTCAAGCGCTTCTCAAGGGTTGCGCAGGATTGCGTCAAGATCGCTACGATCGAGAGTGCAACGGCGGTTCGCTTGGGAAAGCCGCACCTCATATTCGAATATCCTCTGTTCACGGTCTTTCTCCCGCTGTGCATCTTCTGCGGTGTCCTTGGTAATTTGCTCCAGTAGGGATTGCTTGGCGCTGTCGGCCGCCTGTAGCTGGCGCTGCAGTTCGTTTGCGAGTGCTTCGGCCGCCGTCTTCTCTGCCAGGAGGACGTAGCCTTGGCGGGCCTCGTTCGCCACCGATCGGTCATGAGCCGCAAGTCATGTCCGGAAGCCAAGATAGGCGATGAATACCGCGGCAACGCCGCCGAGGAAGAGCATAATAGCGCGGCCCGCTTGCGACGACAGGATCCTCTTCGCGATCCCGGCAAAAATCGCGGTCATGGTTCCACCTTCACCGTCGTATCGGCTGAGCCTTGGTCTATCGCCTGTTGCGCGATCTCAGTTTTGCGCTCGATATTCCGTTCCCAGACCGCGCCGAAGACGTAGGAGCCGATGATCCCGCCGATAAGCAGGATGAGGTTCCTGGCGACGGTATCGCTGAGTGCGATCGGGCGTCCCCACACAGCTAGGTAGGTGACCAGCAGACCGCTCCACAGAAGCGAAATGATGATGATGCGGCGACGGACAGCCCAATCAGGCGAGGCTCTGTGATCCATGAAGAACTTCATCCGAGGTGCGCCTTCACTTCCGCCCGCATCTTGTCACCGCAGGCCTTCGCGCCGACACTGAAGGATCAAAGGCAAGCATTTGCCGGCTTGCTGAATGCCCAGAATAGGCTCGGATAGTGATCGTATCCGTTGCAATGTCGTACAGATCTCGCGTGAAATCCCACACCTCAATCTGCGTCGAGCTGACGATTCTGGCGATTTCGTGCAATTCGCCGCAGGTATCGATTCCTCGACTATCATAGTACCAGAGCTGGTTTGAGACGATCTCGATCATCATCCCGGCGGCAAGCAAGGAAGTGTCGGAGAGCGTGATCCGCTTTTGGCCTGGAGTGATGGAGGCGGTTAGCGTAATTACCCCCGCAGGAACAATAACGCGCTGGCTTGCCAAGTGGTCGCGAAAAGACCTCATTCGGCGTTTCCACCTTGACGTGAATGGATAGTTCAGGCTTGAGCCACAGCAGGACACACCGCCGCATGGAACACCGACCGATGACCAATCCCGATGATCCCTTCGCCGAAGCAGACGACTTCGAGATCGCGCCCGTGCGGCTGACGGTCGATCTCGGCGCGCTTGCCGACAACTGGAGGGAGATGGCGCGCCGCTCCGGCTCCGCCCGCACCGCCGCCGTGGTCAAGGCGGACGCCTATGGCCTCGGCATCGAGGATTGCGGCACGGCGCTTTATGAAGCCGGCGCGCGCGACTTCTTCGTGGCGGTGGTGCAGGAGGGTGTGACGCTCCGCACCTATGCGCCGGATGCGCGGATCTATGTGCTTTCCGGCATCTGGCCCGGCCAGGAGCAACTGTTCTTCGAGAACGGCCTCGTGCCCGTGCTCGTCTCCGAAGAGCAGCTTGCTTTCTGGATGTCGGTCACCGCCGAACACGGCGATCATCCTTGCGCGCTTCAGGTGGATACAGGCTTCAACCGGCTCGGCATTCCGCTCGAGGACGCGATCGCCTTTACCGACGACGTGTCGCGGCCGGCGAGCTTTTCGCCAGTGCTGGTGCTGTCGCACCTCCATAGCGGCGACACGCCCTCCTCCGAGCTCAACCAGAAACAACTGGAATCCTTCCGAAGGGTTGCCGACGCTTTCGAAGGTATCGAAACAAGTCTTGCAGCCTCCGCCGGGATCTTTCTCGGCTCTGACTATCATTTCGATCTCACCCGGCCCGGCATTGCGCTTTACGGCGGGGAAGCCGTGAATGGCGGGAAAAATCCGATGCGACCGGTCGCCAAGGCTGAGGCGCGTATCATCCAGATCCGTGACGCGAAAAAGGGCGAAACGGTCAGCTATGGCGGCACCTATCAGCTTTCGCGCGACAGCCGGCTCGCCATCGTCGCCGCGGGTTATGCCGATGGCTACCTGCGTTCGCTTTCCGGTTCCGGGGTGCCGCTTCGCCAGAACATCGGGCATGGCGCCTTCGGCTTTGTCGCCGGACGCAAGGTGCCGGTCGTCGGCCGCCTCACCATGGATCTGACGATCTTCGACGTGACGGACGTTCCGGCAGCGGAAATCCGCTCTGGTGACTATGTCGAACTCTTCGGCCCGAACATGCCGCTCGACGACGTCGCCCGCGCGGCGGGCACGATCGGCTACGAGCTCCTCACCAGCCTGGGGCTGCGTTACGAGCGGCGGTACATCTATCCCGAATAACCGCAAATCTTCTTGCCAGTGAAGGGATTTCAGGATTAAAAGCACATGTTCCGCTTTTGTTCTGCGCGGAAAACGTGACTATCGAAAGCGGCGGCTACTTCATGGCAAAACCCAAAACCCAATTCGTCTGCCAGAACTGCGGCACGGTGCACAACCGCTGGGCCGGCAAGTGCGACGGCTGCGGCGAGTGGAACACGATTGTCGAGGAAGATCCGATGGGCGGCATCGGCGGCGGTCCCGGCAAGGTGCCGAAGAAGGGCCGTGCGGTGTCGCTGACCACGCTTTCCGGCGAGACCGAGGAAGCTCCCCGCATCCATACAGGCATTTCCGAACTCGACCGGGCGACCGGCGGCGGTTTCGTTCGCGGCTCGGCCGTCCTGATCGGCGGCGATCCCGGCATCGGCAAGTCGACGTTGCTGATGCAGGCGGCGGCCGCCCTTTCCCGCCGCGGCCACCGGATCATCTACGTGTCCGGCGAAGAGGCCGTCGCACAGGTGCGGCTGCGCGCCCAGCGGCTCTCCGCCGCCGACAGCGACGTGCTGCTCGCCGCCGAAACCAATGTCGAAGACATTCTTGCAACGATCGCCGAGGGCAAGCGGCCGGATCTCGTGATCATCGATTCGATCCAGACGCTCTGGAGCGATACGGCCGATTCGGCGCCCGGCACCGTCACGCAGGTGCGCACCGGCGTCCAGGCGATGATCCGTTTCGCCAAGCAGACGGGCGCTGCGATGGTCCTCGTCGGTCACGTCACCAAGGAAGGCCAGATCGCCGGGCCGCGGGTCGTCGAGCACATGGTCGACGCAGTCCTCTATTTCGAGGGCGACCGCGGCCACCACTACCGCATCCTGCGCACGGTCAAGAACCGGTTCGGTCCGACAGACGAGATCGGCGTCTTTGAAATGTCCGATAAGGGGCTGCGGGAGGTGTCGAACCCGTCCGAACTCTTCCTCGGCGAGCGCAATGCCAAGGCGCCCGGCGCCGCCGTTTTTGCCGGCATGGAGGGAACGCGCCCCGTCCTGGTGGAGGTGCAGGCCCTCGTGGCGCAGACATCGCTAGGAACCCCCAGGCGTGCCGTGGTCGGTTGGGATTCGTCGCGGTTGTCGATGATTCTCGCGGTTCTGGAGGCCCATTGCGGCGTCAGGCTCGGCCAGCACGACGTGTATCTGAACGTGGCAGGCGGCTATCGCATCTCCGAACCGGCCGCCGATCTTGCGGTCGCTTCGGCGCTCGTCTCGTCACTTGCCGGGCTTGCCCTGCCCGCCGATTGTGTCTATTTCGGCGAAATCAGCCTCTCGGGCGCGGTGCGGCCGGTTTCGCAGACCGCCCAGCGGCTCAAGGAGGCGGAAAAACTCGGGTTTGCGGGTGCGATGCTGCCGGCCACGTCCGCCGAAGTGCCAAAGGGCGCGAACGGACGCTGGGTCACCATCGAAGACCTGCCGGACCTGGTGTCTCGGATCGCAGGTTCCTCGTCGAAGCTGCGCCAAACACCGGAAGATGATTGATCTTCCGTTAACAGGTCCGCTGTTGTATGACGGCTGCGAGACAGCGGGGGCTGTCGCGCATTCGGCAAGTCTGGAGTAGTTCTTATATGCCCATCACGATTTTCGACGGTATTGTCATCGGCGTGACGCTGTTTTCCGCCGTGCTCGCCATGGTTCGCGGGTTTTCGCGGGAAGTGCTGTCGATCGCAAGCTGGGTGGGCTCGGTCGCCGCGGCCTATTATCTCTATCCGCTGCTTCTGCCTTACGCCAAGAACTATACGACCGATGATCGCATCGCGATCGCCGCCTCCGCCGGCATCATCTTCCTGCTTGCGCTGATCGTCATCTCCTTCATCACCTCGCGTATTGCCGATTTCATCATCGACAGCCGTATCGGCGCGCTTGACCGGACCCTCGGCTTCCTGTTCGGCGCCGCCCGCGGCATCCTTCTTCTCGTTGTCGCCGTCGCCTTCTGGAACTGGCTCGTCGACGTGCGCTCACAGCCGGAATGGGTCACCCAGGCGAAGTCGAAGCCTTTCCTCGATACGCTCGTCGCGCGCCTCGAGGCGGTGCTCCCCGACGATATCGAGCCACAGATCCGCGCCCGCATCCTCGGCCGCGAGGCGGCGCCCACAGAAGGCGCGCCCGCCCAGGAGCAACCACCGGCGGAAGATGCGCCGGCAACAAATAATTGACGTTATCTTGCGCTTGATGCAGCGCGAAACGTCACCATTTGTGGTATCATTCGCATAAAGTGCAAAACGGGCTGGGCTCGGGGAATTTTCTCCGGCCCGCCTTTCCATTTTCCGAAGGGACAAATCGTCCGAAAGGGATAAGGGCCAGATGAGAGAGCCGGTTTCTGAGACGTTCGCCGACAACAAGGTCAACGAGTGGGATGGCGATACGCTTCGCGAGGAATGCGGCGTCTTCGGGATTCTCGGCCATCCGGATGCGGCAACGCTGACAGCGCTCGGTCTGCACGCCCTCCAGCATCGCGGCCAGGAGGCCGCCGGTATCGTCTCCTTCGACGGCTTGCGGTTCCACTCGGAACGGCGCATGGGCCTTGTCGGCGACCATTATACCGACCCCGCCACGCTTGCCCGCCTTCCCGGCAACATCGCCATGGGCCATGTCCGTTATTCGACCACTGGGGAAGTGGCCCTGCGCAACGTGCAGCCGCTGTTTGCCGAACTGGAAGTCGGCGGCATCGCGATTGCCCATAACGGCAATTTCACCAACGGCCTGACGCTCCGCCGCCAGCTGATTGCAGGCGGCGCCATCTGTCAGTCCACCTCCGATACGGAAGTGGTTCTGCATCTCATCGCTCGCTCCCGATACGCCTCGACGGCCGACCGTTTCATCGACGCGATCCGGCAGATGGAAGGCGGCTATTCCATGGTGGCGATTACCCGCACCAAGCTGATCGCCGCCCGCGATCCCACCGGCATCCGCCCCCTCGTGATGGGCGAGCTTGATGGCAAGCCGATCTTCTGCTCGGAGACCTGCGCGCTCGACATCATCGGCGCGAAGTTCGTCCGCGACGTGGAGAACGGCGAAGTGATCATCTGCGAGATCCAGTCTGACGGCTCGATTACCATCGATGCCCGCAAGGCCGGCAACGGCCAATCCGAACGGCTCTGCCTGTTCGAATATGTCTATTTCGCCCGGCCGGATTCGGTGGTCGGCGGCCGCAGCGTCTATGTCGCGCGCAAGAACATGGGCATCAACCTTGCAAAGGAAGCGGCGGTCGACGCCGATGTCGTCGTGCCGGTGCCGGATGGCGGCACGCCTGCAGCCCTCGGCTTCGCTCAGGAAAGCGGCATTCCGTTCGAATACGGCATCATCCGCAACCACTATGTCGGCCGCACCTTCATCGAACCGACGCAGCAGATCCGCGCCTTCGGCGTCAAGCTCAAGCACTCCGCCAACCGCGCGATGATCGAAGGCAAGCGAGTCGTGCTGGTCGACGATTCGATCGTGCGCGGCACGACTTCGCTGAAGATCGTCCAGATGATCCGCGATGCGGGCGCCAAGGAGGTGCATTTCCGCGTCGCAAGCCCGATGATCTTCTACCCGGATTTCTACGGCATCGACACGCCGGACCGGGAAAAGCTGCTTGCCAACCAGTATGACAGCCTGGACGCCATGTGCCGGTATATCGGCGCCGATTCGCTGCAGTTCCTGTCGATCAACGGCCTCTACCGCGCCGTCGGCGGCGAGGACCGGAACGACGCGCGTCCGCAGTTTACCGACCACTATTTTACCGGCGACTATCCGACCCGCCTGCTGGACAAGGATGGCGAAACGATGGGACGCAAGGTTTCGGTTCTCGCCAGCAACGGCTGAGACAAACGGACCCGTTTGCATTTCGCACCGAACGCTCTAGAAGGCTGCGGCAACGCAGCCTTCTTTTTTATGCCGCGACAGGGTGAGGTGACGAGATGGACATTGACTTGAAGAACAGGATCGCGCTGGTCACCGGCGCCTCGCGCGGCATCGGCTATTTCACCGCGCTGGCGCTCGCCAAGGCCGGCGCGCATGTGATCGCGACCGCCCGCACCGTCGGCGGGCTCGAAGAACTCGACGATGCAATCAAGGCGGTCGGCGGCACGGCCACGCTGGTCCCCTTCGACCTCACCGACATGGGCGCCATCGACCGGCTCGGCGCCTCGATCTTCGAGCGCTGGGGCAAGCTCGACATTCTCGTGGCCAATGCCGGCATTCTCGGCGTCATTTCGCCGCTCGGCCATATCGAGGCGAAGGTCTTCGAAAAGGTGATGCTGACCAATGTCACGGCCACCTGGCGGCTGATCCGTTCGGTCGAACCACTGCTGACGAAATCGGATGCGGGCCGCGCGCTCATCCTGTCGTCCGGCGTCGCCAGCAATCCCCGCGCCTTCTGGGGCGCCTATGCCATGTCCAAGGCAGCCGTGGAGACCATGGGGCGCATCTGGGCTGCCGAAACCGAACACACGCCGCTCAAGATCAATCTCGTCAATCCGGGCGCCACCCGCACGGCCATGCGCGCCCAGGCCGTGCCCGGCGAAGACCCGCAGACGCTGCCGCATCCTTCAGAAGTCGCCGAAAAGATGCTTTTCCTCGCTTCCCCCGAGATGAAGGAGAGCGGACGGCTCTTCGTGGTGCGCGAGAACAGATTTGTGGATTTCAAGGCCCCGGAATGAGGGACTACCGTCGCAGGCGGCGGCACGGGGAATGCCTCACCCTCCCCAATAGATAATGCACCACCCATCCCGGAAAATCCGATTTTCGGTTATCCTCTGAGTCCTGCGGTGGGACGCAGGACATCACGTGGGGGACAATTACATGAGAAACATCGCTTTCTGTTTCTTCGTCGCGGCCGTGCTTTGCGTTACGACCGGCATGTTCTGGGGCATTCAAATGGCGATCTCCGGCGATCATCTGATGGCACCGGCGCATGCGCATCTCAATCTCGTCGGCTGGACGACGATGGGCCTTTTCGGGCTCTACTACACGGTCACGCCCCAGGCAGCCGATACCATGCTGGCAAAAGTCCATCTCGGTTTTGCAATCCTCGGCGTGCTCTGTCTCGTGCCGGGCATCGCAATGGCGGTGTCTTCCGGCGGCGAAGCGCTTGCTGCGATCGGATCGATCCTCACGGTCATCTCCATGCTGATCTTCTTGGTGACGGTCGCCCGCAACGGCATCGGCCGCCGGGTGGCTTGACGCCATTGATCATGGCGCGGGCAAAGGGCCTTGACCAA
This sequence comes from Neorhizobium sp. R1-B, assembly GCF_004368875.1. NCBI lineage: Bacteria > Pseudomonadati > Pseudomonadota > Alphaproteobacteria > Hyphomicrobiales > Rhizobiaceae > Neorhizobium > Neorhizobium sp. R1-B. The sequence continues at coordinate 74,757 of NZ_SOEM01000002.1, read as the reverse complement.
AGTTCCTGCCCGCGCCATAACCTCTTCCATGAAAACGGCGATTTCCATTTGCGGGATCATTATTCGCTAGCGCAGTCGCTGGCCCGGCCGTTTTCGTCTCTCGAAAAGCCTTGAAGACAAACGTCCCGGTCCGGCACCGGCCGCTTTCTATGCAAGGTTTTGGGGAGATTTCGATGGGCGCCTCGCTCAAGTTCTACAATACGCTGACCCGCGAAAAGACGGCGTTTTCGCCGATCGATCCCAAGAGCGTGCGCATGTATGTCTGCGGCCCGACCGTCTACGACTACGCCCATATCGGCAATGCGCGGCCGGCAATCGTCTTCGACGTGCTCTTCCGGCTGCTGCGACATGTCTATGGCGAAGCGCATGTTTCCTATGCCCGCAACATCACCGACGTGGACGACAAGATCAACGCCCGCGCACTGCGTGATCACCCCGGCCTGCCGCTCAACGAGGCGATCCGCGCCGTCACGGAACGGACCGAGACGCAGTATCACGAGGATGTCGCGGCGCTGGGTTGCCTGGAGCCGACCGTCGAGCCCCGCGCTACCGACAATATTCCCCAGATGATCGAGATCATCGAGAAGCTGATTGCGCGCGGCCATGCCTATGTCGCGGCCGGCGAGGTTCTTTTCGATACGAAGTCGATGGGCGATTACGGAAAGCTCTCCAAGCGCCCGCTCGACGAACAGCAGGCCGGCGCCCGCGTCGCAGTCGACGCGCACAAGAAGAACCCTGGCGATTTCGTGCTCTGGAAGCTCTCCTCCGACAACGAACCCGGCTGGCAAAGTCCCTGGGGCCGCGGCCGCCCGGGCTGGCATATCGAGTGCTCGGCGATGAGCCGGCGCTATCTCGGCGAAGTCTTCGACATTCATGGCGGAGGGCTCGACCTCATCTTCCCGCACCATGAAAACGAGATTGCCCAGTCGCGCTGCGCCCACGACACGGAAGTGATGGCGAATGTCTGGATGCATAACGGCTTCGTGCAGGTTGAAGGCCGCAAGATGTCGAAGTCGGAAGGCAATTTCATCACCATCTACGACCTGCTTCACACGGAACAATTCGGCGGCCGCCAATGGCCGGGCGACGTGCTCAGGCTTGCCATGCTGATGACGCACTACCGCGAGCCGATCGATTTTTCGGTGAAGCGGCTGGAAGAGGCGGAGCGGCTGATTTCCCGCTGGCCGGCTGCCGATCCGGGCGGTGCCGCGCCTTGCGATACGGTGATCGAGGCGCTCGGCGACGATCTCAACACGGTGGCCGCCATCCAGGCGCTGCATGCGCTTGCCCATGAGGCACATGCCGACAAGACCCTTCTGCCGATCTTTGCGGCGAGCGCCAATCTGCTCGGCGTGCTGCCGCAGAAGACGGAAGTGGACGAGGCTCTCGCGTCTGCCGTCGATGCGCTGGTCTCCATGCGGCTCGAACTGTTGAAGGCGAAGAACTTTGCCGAGGCCGACAAGATCCGAAATGAACTGTCGGAGAAAGGCATCCAGCTCAAGGACGGCAAGGACGCCTCGACCGGCGAGCGGGTGACGACCTGGGAACTGAAGCGGTAAGATCAAATCGGCACTTGAGGAGGAAAAAGCGCGATGATCGACCACATGGGCATCACGGTTGCGGATTTCGACCGCGCCAAGGCGTTCTACAATGCGGCCTTTGCGCCGCTCGGGGCCTCGTTGCTGTATATGGTGCCGACGGAATATACGGGCGGCGTCAAGGTCGGCGGCTATGGCCGGGAGCGGCCGGTCTACTGGCTGCATGAGGGCACACCGCCAGCCGGCTACCACCAGCATATCGCCTTTACCGCCAACAGCCGCGCCGAGGTCGACGCGTTCTACAAGGCCGCAATCGCCGCCGGCGGCCGCGACAACGGCCCGCCGGGCCTGAGGCTACATTATCATCCGAACTACTACGGCGCCTTCGTCTTCGATCTCGACGGGAATAATATCGAGGCGGTTTGCCACTCGGCGGAGGGAAGTCCGGAATGACTGACAAAATCCATACCGGGGGGTGCCAGTGCGGCGCGGTGAGATATCGCGCGACGGGCGAGATCGGCTTTCCGCATCTTTGCCATTGCCGCATGTGCCAGAAGGCGGCGGGGAACTATTTCATGCCGCTCGGCGGGGTAAAGTGGGAGGATTTCGCCTTCACTCGCGGAGAGCCGGCCTGGTTCCAGTCCTCCAAAACCGTGCGGCGCGGCTTTTGCGAAAAATGCGGCACCCCGCTCTTTTACGACGGCAGCAGCGACCATATCAGCATCACGCTGGGTTCGCTCGACGATCCGCAAAACGTGAAGCCGCAGCTTCAGACCAACCTCGCCCGCAAGGTGTCCTGGTTCGGAGAACTCGACCACCTGCAGCACGACGCGGAGATGGACATGACGCCGGACCAGGAAAGGGCGGTGGCCGAAAGCACCCGGCAGCATCCGGATCACGACACCGACGCCTGGCCGCCGGAGGAAAAGCCATGAGCGATGCGACAAGAACCGGCGGCTGCCAGTGCGGCGCCATCCGCTTCCGGCTCGAAGGCGAGCCCTTCGAACCCTCGATCTGCCATTGCCGCATGTGCCAGAAGGCCTTCGGCGCCTATTATGCGCCGCTGGTGGCGATCGGCGAGGCGAGACTTGTCTGGACGCGCGGAACGCTCAAATATTTCCAATCGTCCAATCACGTCCGGCGCGGCTTCTGTGCAGATTGCGGAACGCCCATGACCTACGAGGCGGCGGACGGAATCGCCATCTCGGCCGGCAGTTTCGACGACCCGGCATCGCTGCCGCCGGTCATTCAGTTCGGCGTCGAGGGCAAGCTTCCCTTCGTCGACCGGCTGCATACGCTGCCCGAGCGCCACACCCTTGATGATATCGACTCGGCTCCCTTCCTGAGCGACATTGTTTCCTACCAGCATCCTGATCACGATACCGAAACCTGGCCTATCGAACGGCCCGCGGAGAACAAGCAATGACAGAGACTTTGAGAACAGGCGGCTGCCAGTGCGGCGCCGTGCGCTTCCGGATCCATGGCGAGCTCGGCCGCGCCTCCATCTGCCATTGCCGCATGTGCCAGAAGGCTTTTGGCGGCTTTTTCGGGCCGCTCGTCAGCGCACCCAAGGACGGCGTCGAATGGACCCGCGGGGAGCCGAAATATTTCCAGTCGTCGGTCAATATCGATCGCGGCTTCTGCGAAAACTGCGGCACGCCGCTGACCTACCGCTATCCCGGCGGGCTGGAGCTTTCGATCGGCTCCTTCGACAATCGCGACGATCTCGCGCCGAAGATCCAGGTCAATTATTCGGCGCACATCCCCTGGGTAACGACGATCTTTGACCAGCCGGTCCGCGATGCGGCGGAAGACGCGGCCAAGCAGGAGCAGATCATTTCGTTCCAGCATCCCGACCACGACACGACCGCCTGGCCGTCCAAGGGCTTCTGACATGGTCGACAATCCGAACCTGAAGATGCCGAAATGGCTTCTTTACGGGCTGATCGCCAAGGGCGCAGTGGTGGTGCTGGTCACGGCGGCGATCGTCGCCTACGCCTTGCTCGGTTAGCCGCGCTTGCCGCCAAAGCGCAAACGATCAATGAAGGACTTTTCATGACGGACATTTTTCGCACGCCCTATCCGGAGATCGAACCCTACGAGACCGGACAGCTCGATGTCGGCGACGGCCACGTCATTTATTGGGAACGGGTCGGCACCAAGGGCGCCAAGCCCGCCGTCATTCTGCATGGCGGACCGGGCGGCGGCTGTACGCCTGCCCAGCGGCGGATGTACGATCCGGCGCTCTACGACGTTTTGCTGTTCGACCAGCGCGGCTGCGGCCGCTCCACGCCGCATGCGAACCTTGAGGCCAACACGACCTGGCATCTCGTCGCCGATATCGAGCGCCTTCGCGAAATGGCCGGCGTCGACAAATGGCAGGTCTTCGGCGGCTCCTGGGGCTCGACGCTGGCGCTCGCCTATGCCGAAACCCATCCCGAGCGCGTCACCGAACTTCTGCTACGCGGCATCTATACGCTGACCAGGCCGGAACTCGATTGGTATTATCAGTTCGGCGTCTCGGAAATGTTTCCGGACAAGTGGGAAGCCTTCGTCGCCCCCATTCCGGAAAACGAACGCCACGAGATGATGGCCGCCTATCACCGCCGCCTGACGGGATCCGACAAGGCGGAGCAGATCCGCTGCGCCAAGGCCTGGAGCGTGTGGGAAGGCTCCACCATCACGCTTCTGCCCGACCCGTCTCTCGCCTCGAGCCATGACGACGACCATTTCGCGCTCGCCTTCGCCCGCATCGAGAACCACTATTTCATGAATGCAGGCTGGCTCGAAGACGGCCAGTTGCTGCGCGACGCGGTGAAGCTCAAAGGTATTCCCGGCGTCATCGTCCACGGCCGTTATGACATGCCCTGCCCGCTGAAATACGCCTGGCAGCTTTCGAAAGTCTGGACGGATGCGGATTTCCACATCATCGAAGGTGCTGGCCACGCGATGTCGGAGCCGGGCATCACCGACCGGCTGATCCGGGCGACAGACAGGTTTGCGGGGAAGAGTTGACAGCATTGCCATGCAGCCCCCTCACCCGTCCTCCGCTCCGCTCGGCCACCCTCTCCCCAAGGGGAGAGGAGGGAATTGGGATCTCGCGGCAATTCCACCTTCCCCCTCTGGGAGAAGGTGCCAAAGGGCGGATGAGGGAGCAGCGGAATTCGGCTGCAGTCTCGAAATAACCTTGCTCCAGGAGGAGCACCCATGACACGCGAACGCATCTATCTCTTCGACACCACCCTCAGGGACGGGCAGCAGACGCCCGGCGTCGATTTTTCCGTCGAGGACAAGATCGCCATCTCCAACCTGCTCGACGAGTTCGGCCTCGATTATGTCGAGGGCGGTTATCCGGGGGCCAATCCAACCGACACCGCCTTCTTTTCCCAGAAACGGACCGTGAAGTCGAAGTTCGTCGCCTTTGGCATGACGAAGCGCGCCGGCATTTCCGCCTCCAACGATCCGGGCCTCGCCGTGCTGCTGCAGGCGAAAAGCGACGCGATCTGTTTTGTGGCAAAGAGTTGGGACTACCACGTGCGCGTCGCGCTCGGCTGCTCCAACGAGGAGAACCTGGAATCGATCCGCGACAGCGTCGAGGCCGCGCAGCAGGCGGGAAAAGAAGCGCTCGTCGATTGCGAGCATTTCTTCGACGGCTACAAGGCCAATCCGGACTATGCGATTGCCTGCGCCAGAACCGCCTATGACGCCGGCGCCCGTTGGGTGGTGTTGTGCGACACCAATGGCGGCACGCAGCCGGGCGAGATCCGCGCCATCGTCGAGGCGGTGATCGCGGCCGGCATCCCCGGCGCCTCGCTCGGCATCCATGCCCATGACGACACCGGCCAGGCGGTCGCCAACTCGCTCGCCGCCGTCGAGGCGGGCTGTCGGCAGATCCAGGGGACGCTGAACGGCATCGGCGAACGCTGCGGCAATGCCAATCTCGTGACGCTGATCGGCACGCTGGCGCTGAAGGACGCCTATTCCTCCCGCTTCGAGACGGCGATCGACGCCGAGCGCCTCACCGGCCTCACCCATCTCAGCCATGCCTTCGACGAATTGCTGAACCGCTCGCCGCACCACCAGGCGCCTTACGTCGGGGCATCGGCCTTCGCCACCAAGGCCGGCATCCATGCCTCCGCCCTGCTCAAGGACCCGCGCACCTATGAGCACGTGACGCCGGAAAGTGTGGGCAACTTCCGCAAGGTCATGGTGTCGGACCAGGGCGGCAAGTCGAACTTCATCAACGCGCTGAAGCGGCGCGGCATCGAGGTCGGCAAGGAGGATCCGAAGCTCGACCAACTGATCTCGATCGTCAAGGAACGCGAGGCGTCGGGCTATGCCTATGAGGGGGCGGATGCGAGTTTCGAGCTACTCGCCCGCCGCACGCTCGGCACGATCCCCGAATTCTTCTCGGTCGAAGGTTTCCGGGTCATGGTCGAGCGCCGGTTCGACAGCCACGGCCGCATCAAGATCGTCTCCGAAGCGGTCGTGAAGATCGCCGTCGACGGCGAGACGCATATGTCGGTCGCAGAAGGCGACGGCCCGGTCAACGCGCTCGACAAGGCGCTGCGCAAGGATTTCGGCAAATACCAGCACGAGATCGACGACCTCGTGCTCGCCGATTTCAAGGTGCGCATCCTCAACGGCGGCACCGAGGCGATCACCCGCGTCCTGATTGAATCGACCGATTCGAGCGGCGTGCGCTGGTGGACGGTCGGCGTCTCCGAAAACATCATCGACGCCTCCTTCCAGGCGCTGATGGATTCGGTGATCTACAAACTGATGAAAAACCGGGAGCTGGCGGGCAAGATCGCCGCTGAGTGAGGCCGGGCAATGGCAAGGGAAATGATCACCGACATCGAGGACTTCTTCTCGAAAGGATGCGGACGCTGCGACCGCTTTGCGACAGCTGATTGCTCGACGCGGCAATGGGCTCACGGACTGAACGAGCTTCGCCGGATCTGCCTTGCCTCAGGGCTCGTCGAGACGGTCAAATGGGGGCATCCCTGCTATATGCATGCGGGCCGCAATATCGTCATCATCGGCGCCTTCCGCGGCGATTTTCGCCTCAGCTTCTTCCATGCGGCACTGATGAAGGACCCCGAAGGCGTGCTCGAAAAGCAGGGGCCGAATACCAAGCATCCGGACATGATCCGCTTTGTGGACAATGCACAGGTGACAAAGATGGAGCCGGTCATCCTCTCCTATCTGAAGGAGGCGATGGGCTATGCGCAGGCTGGCGTCAAACCGCCGAAAGAGGAAAGCGAAATCGAACTGCCGGACGAACTGATCGAGGCGCTGGATTCCGATCCCGAGCTGGCAGAAGCCTTTCACGGCCTGACGCCAGGGCGAAAGAAAAGCTATGCGATCAATCTCAACTCGGTGAAAAAGTCCGAAACCCGAGTTTCGCGCATTGCAAAATTCCGCGACCACATTCTGGCGGGGAAAGGCGCATTGGAGCGGTAAGGCAAGTTTCGCAAGTGCCAATCGGCTCGCAGCGGCGAGACGGGTAAAAAAAAATGCGACGATCTCGATCACGATGTCGGATCGCCGGCGGCTGGTACGTCATCTTGTTACCAGGTCGGGATCAGACCTGAAGGACAACCACCAGGAGGACGACACGATGTCTAAGAACACCATTTGCCTGTGGTACAACAAGGACGCGGAGGACGCGGCCCGCTTCTATGCCGATACCTTTCCGGACAGCAAGGTCGGAGCCGTCATCCGCGCGCCCGGCAACTATCCCAGCGGAGAAGAGGGCGACGTCCTGGTCGTCGAATTCACCGTGGCAGGTGTGGCCTGCATCGGATTGAACGGCGGCCCGGCGTTCAAGCATAGCGAAGCCTTCTCGTTCCAGATCAGCACCGAGGATCAGGAGGAAACGGACCGCTACTGGAACGCAATCGTCGGCAATGGCGGGCAGGAAAGCGAATGCGGCTGGTGCAAGGACAAATGGGGTATATCCTGGCAGATCACACCTCGTATCCTGACCGACGCGCTTGCGGCGGGTGGCGAAGAAGCCAAACGCGCATTCGACGCGATGATGACCATGCGGAAAATCGATTCGGCCGTGATCGATGCGGCACGAAAAGGCAAAGGCGCGCCATGACTGCCGAGAAGATCAAAGGACCCGCTTCCTATTTTCCATCGATCGAGAAGAAATACGGCCGTTCTATCGGTGACTGGCAAGCGTTGGTAAGACAGCGCTACCCCGCCAAGCACATGGAGCTTGTCGACTTTCTGAAGAACGAACACGGAATGGGCCACGGACATGCAAATGCCCTCGTGGCTTATACGCTTGCCGAAGACAAGCGGGCCGCTTCGTGACGGAGCGGGCGTGAGTGGAGCGCCCGTTCTAAATCTAAGCGACTTGGCTACGAACTCAAAACGGCGACGATCATGATGGCGGCAAAAGCGATGAACATGATGCTTCCGACTATGATCGTAACCAGCGCCTGCGCCGAAATATATGTTCCGGCCACCCCACCAAGCACGGCGGGCCAGGCACGTCCGCCCTTTTGCTGTCCCAGTGGATAGCCGCATGCCGGGCAAGCGACAGCCTTGTCGGACACCTTACCGTCGCATTCCGGGCAAACTGTCAGCGCCATGTCATTCGTCTCCAATGATAAACTGGACGCGGCGGTTCAACTGCCGGCCTTTTGGATCATCCATACCGCCCGCCGTATTATTGGGCGCAACAGGAAATCGTTCACCTTTTCCCTCTGTCGTCATCTCTGACGTCACGCCGCTTTCTGAAAGCCAGTTTTTCACCGAAATGGCCCGGCGGTTCGACAGGCGGTCGTTATAATCATCGCTTCCTTTAGAATCTGTGTGGCCGATAATGGAAACGCGGCTTTCCTTCATCGCGCTCAAAACTCCGGCCAGCTTCGAAAGAACCGGACGCGCGTCGGGCCGGATGTCGGCCTTGTCAAAGTCGAAAAGGATATCGCTCGGCAGGTCGACGATAATGCGACCGCCTTCCGGTCTGGCGCCGAGTTCGGAAAGGGCCGCTTCCGTCCTCACCCGCGTCTCCTCATTCATATCTTGCAATCCAAACGAGGAACCTGCGGTTGAAAACGATCCGCTGCTCGGCTCCATCTTCTCGGCAAAAGTCGACCCCGGAAACTCCATTTCGCGAAATACCGATTGCTGCTCCCCTAGGGACTCGCCGATGATCGTTACCGAGTAGTCCGACCCGGTGGCCGGAGTGGCCATGAGGAAAGCAAGGATGACAGCTGCCCTCATTTCTTCAGTTCCAAAGGGATCGTCACCCCTGGCGCATTTGTGTCATCACCTGAATTTCCCGCATTAAAGACGAGTGCTATCTTCGTGACGCCTGCAGGAATGACACCGGGAAAAATAAGATCGCCTTCCATCGTCGTCCCATTGACGACCCTCATCCACTTGTTGTCCGCGATCTGGCGCATGTGCAGGCGGTCCTGCTCCCCGTCGCCCCAGGATATGTAGGCGTTCTCCTGATCGTTCATGTTGACGAAGTTGGTCTTGTGGCTGTCAAAGCTCGCCTGAAGGCGAACTTTCGTTGCATCACTGCCAACGGTTACGGCCTTGACTTGTACGGTGAGGCCGACCGGCACGCTAACCTGTCCCCCTGACAGCAAGACGTTCTGCTCTTCCGCTAGCGCAAAACTGTTGAAGAACATTGTCGTGATAAAAACCAGATTTTTCAGCAAAAACGCCTCCTGCCGCACAAACCGAAACATCGCTATATCCCCTGGTGACGGAGACGATCGCGAGTTCCTTGCTACCTAAGTCGCTCCGTGTTTTCAACGTCGGGCTGTAAAGAGTCGGCACTGGCGAGGGGCGGACCCAACTCTCAAATAAGTGGGTGAAGAGCCCGATGTGGCAGCAGCAAGAATGGCGTGGCGTCGAGCGATCTCCCGCAAAAAACATGCCCCTCCCCCTCAAACCTCCTCGAATGAAAGTCCCCAGTCCTTTTCGCCATACCATTCCTCCCCTTCAGGCGGTGTTTGCCAGCGAAAACTGCGCACCCGGTAGCCCCGTCGGCTCTGGAATGCCTCGGCAAGCCGCTCATGGCGGCCGGCGGGAGGGGGTTCCTGTCCCTCCGCCCAGACGAAGGAAACCGGCTGCAGGAAACGCGCGCCGAAGCTTGCCGCCCGCCGCCGGTCGATGAGAAGAAACCCGGCCCGGCGGGTGAAGCCGGTCGGCTGGCCGTTCTCGATCGCCGGCACGCCGAGTGGAAACAGCAGCCGTCCGCCGATATCAAGATTGTCGATCCAGGCTTCGGGCGGGTGGTCGAGCGCGAAATTGGCGTAGATGACATCCGTATCCTCCGTCGGCCATTGCGTCGCATCGCCCTGGAAGACCTCGACCTGCGGATAAGGAGCAAGGTTTTTCCGCGCGCTTTGTGCCAGCGCCTCGTCGTATTCGACCGCAACGACCCGCCCCGTCGGGCCGACCAGCTCGGCGATGATCGCCGTATAATATCCGGTCCCGGCGCCGAGATGGGCAACCGTCTCCCCTTCCCTGATTCCAAGCGCGTGAAGGGCGCCCGCATGCAGCGAGGGCATGCCGTTGTTGACGCCGCGCTTGACGTCGATGCCGATCAGCGCGTCCTGATAGAGAACAACGGGATCGCTGGAAGCCAGCTGCCTGTAGTTGCGGAAATCGTTATAAAGCCAGGGCGGCGGTCCGACGAAATCTTCCCGCGCGACGGCGGAAAATGCAGCCAGCAGCCGGTCGCTGTCGGCAACTCCCGCCTTCGCTAATATCTGCCTGGCATAAAACTGGCGGTGCAGCGGCGCATCTTCGAAAGCCATTCAACACTCCACTTTTACGACACTGCGACGATACGATCTGAAGCCCATAAAATCGTGACAGATCATGGATCCTTCACCGAAATGAATTGGTTCAACTCAACCTATTCGTTTAGACCGGGCAATCACAGAACAAAATGTTGGAAACACCCTCATGGCTACCGATACCATTCCGGCTCCCGTCAAGAACGAGGATACGCCGCGCGGCTTCGCTTTCGGGCTGGCAGCCTATTTCCTGTGGGGGTTCCTGCCGATCTACATGAAGGCCGTCGCCCACATTCCGGCGCTGGAGGTGCTTTCCCACCGTGTGATCTGGTCTGTACCTGTCGCCGGCATCGTGCTGTTGGCCCTCGGTCGGACGGGCGACGTTAAGGCCGCGATCCGCTCGCCCAGAACGCTGGCGATGGCCGGCCTTACCGCCGCGCTGATCAGCGTCAACTGGATGACCTATATCTGGGCAATCAGCGTCGGCCGCGCGCTCGATACCGCGCTCGGCTATTTCATCAATCCGCTCTTTAGCATCTTCCTGGCAGCGGTGCTGCTGAAGGAAAAGCTTTCCGCTGTCCAGCTGGCAGCGATCGGGCTGGTGGCGGCGGCAGTCGCGATCCTCACCATCGATGCGGGCGGACTTCCCTGGGTTTCGCTGATATTGACGGTCAGCTGGGGATTCTATGCCTTTTTCCGCAAAACCCTGCCGGTCGGGCCTAACCAGGGATTCTTCCTGGAAGTCGCAATCCTCAGCCTGCCTTGCCTGTTTTACATCATCTATCTCGAAACCAGCGGTCAAGGCCACCTGATGCAAACGGGGCTTTCCGACAGCCTGCTGCTGCTGGTAAGCGGACTGGTGACCGCGGTGCCGCTGATCATGTATGCCAACGGCGCCAAGCTCCTGACCCTCTCAACGATCGCGATCATGCAATATATCGCGCCGACGATGATCTTCCTGATCGCCGTCTTCGTCTTCCACGAGCCGCTCAGCCTCGTGAAGCTCGGCGCCTTCGTGCTCATCTGGTCGGCACTTATCATCTACACCTGGTCGATGCGGCGCCAGACGCGCGGCAGCAGGGCCTGACCCCTCCGGAGAGAGCCATGCAGATCAGCGATATTCCCTTCGGCACCACCGACTGGAGCGCCGTGCCCAAAACGGAGCACAGTGGCGAGACCGGCCTTGCCGTCTGGCAGACACGTCATTTCGGCGGCATCAGGGCGCGGATGGTGGAGTATACGCCGGGCTATCTGGCGGACCACTGGTGCGTCAAGGGCCATATCCTGCTCTGCCTTGAAGGCGAACTGACCACCGAACTAGCCGACGGCCGCATTTTTACCCTGAAGCCCGGCATGAGCTATCAGGTTGCAGACGACGCCGAGCCGCACCGCTCCTCGACGGAGACCGGCGCGAAACTCTTCATCGTCGACTGAAGCCGGGTTCTCGCGCCGGAGCCCGCACGTCTCACAGACGCGAAATCACCGAGTCCTCGCCGCCCAGGCGGCCGCGGTCCTCGCGATGTTCGAGGATCGCCGGGACGATATCCTCAATATCGGGAATGATGAGCGGCTGCACGAGATGAGCGCGGTGAATGAAGCCCTGTTCGCGCATGTGATGGATCAGGTCCAGCATCGGGTCCCAGAAGCCGCCGATATTGGCAAAAACCATCGGTTTTTCGTGCCGGCCGAGCTGCGCCCAGGTCATGATCTCGACGATCTCCTCCAGCGTGCCGATGCCGCCCGGCAGGGTCACGAAGGCGTCGGAGCGCTCGAACATATTGTGCTTGCGGGCATGCATGTCCTCGGTCACGATCAATTCGTCGAGCTGACCCAGCGAATGGCGGGTCGCCTCCATATCGACAAGAAATTCGGGAATGATGCCGGTAACCTGACCGCCGCTCGACAGAACGCCGGCCGCGACCGCGCCCATGATGCCCTTGGTGCCTCCGCCATAAACCAGCCGAAGCCCGTGGGCGGCAATGGATTTCCCGAGCGCGCGGCCCGCCGCGATATAGGCGGGGTCACGTCCGGGTTGCGAGCCGCAATAGACGCAGATGGATCGAATCGGCACAAGTTTTCTCCGTCACGCATTCAAAGGGAGGCATAGGCATGCCCGAATGTCGAAATTGACGGGAAACACCCGGAAGAGCAAGGGTTTATACCGTGAAAAGCTTGTGAAGACAGGAGGAAAGGGTTAATCCGAATATGCGACGCTAGGCCTAGTTCCTTTGATCCGGATCCTTCTGCCGGAAGGACTTTTGAGGCCCGTCGGGAGAGACATTGATGATAAAAAACCGTGCGGGCTTGCTGGCCCTGATCGTACTTGCCGCTGCATCGCTTCTGATGGTGTTCTTCGTATTGCCGAGGATCAGCCAGGACGCAAAGCCGATCGGCGAAGCGATCAATGCTGCAGGCGACGCCGTTAAGGAAGCAATCACCGATCCGCAGCAGACGGCCAAGGCGCCGGAAGCGCCCAAGACGGGCGATCAGGCGGCGGCTTCTGCCTCATCCTCTTCCACAAAACCCGACGCTGCAGCCTCGTCCACGCAACCGGCCACCCAGGCTGCGGCTGCGACACCCTCCTTCGACGTGCTGCGCGTCGAACCGGACGGCTCGACCGTGATCGCGGGCCGCGCCCAGCCGAATTCCAAGCTTGAAATCACCAATGGTGCCGCCGTCGTTGCCAAAGTCGATGTCGGCCCGAGCGGCGATTTCGCGGTCGTGCTCGACAATCCGCTGCCGCCCGGCGACCACCAGCTCGTGCTGAAGGCGATCGGCAAGGACGGCACCGCCGTCACGTCGGAAGAGACCGCGACCGTTTCCGTTCCCGCCGACAAGAGCGGCGAGCTGCTTGCCATGGTGACCAAACCGGGCAAGGCAAGCCGGGTGATGACCATGCCGGGGCAGAACCCGGCCTCTCCGTCGCAGCCCCAGGCATCGCAGCCAGGAGCCGGCCTGCCGGCGACGATTTCTCCCGCGTCTGCGCCCGCCGCTGCGGTCTCCGATGCCGCCGGAGCGCTGCCTGGCCTGCCTGCAGCCTCCTCGAACCTTGCCTCCTCGGCACCGAATGTCGGCGCTGCCTCGCCCGTCCCCGACAACGGCGCTTCCGCCGATCTGCGGGTGACCGCCGTCGAGATCGAAGGCGCCAAGCTTTTCATCGCCGGCGTCGCGAAACCGGGAGCGTCGCTTCGCGGCGAGGCCGACGGCAAGCCGGTCGGCAATGCGAAGGCCGGCCAGGACGGCAGCTTCGTGATCGAGGGGCTGACGGACCTTTCGGTCGGCGATCACCGGATCAGCGTCGAATCCCTTTCGGCCGCCGGTCAGGCGCTGTTGCGCGTCGAAGTGCCGTTTAATCGCCCGGCGGGCGAACAGGTTGCCGCAGTTGCCGGCTCGTCGGTCTCGACCTCGATGAGCGGTGTCGATGGCGGCGCCTTCGACAAGCTGCGCAGCGAGACGGCCCGCGCCTTCTACCTCCTCAAGGGCCTCTATGAGGGAGGCAAGACGCCGACAGCCGAAGAGGTCGCCGCCGCCCGCTCAGCCACCGGCATCGCGCTGAAGTCGCTGGCAGAATATCAGCTGCCGGCAGACGCATCGGCCGCCGCCCGTCCGATCACCGACGCCGCCGCCAAGGACGCCGCAGCGGCACTGGCGGCGCTCGACGCCTTGCCGAAAGATGCGGCAACCTTTGGCGCCGGCCTCAATCAGATCGCCGGCATGGTCGGCAAGGCGGTCGGTCCTGTCATCGCCTACCAGCTCAAGAGCGGCGCCGAAATGGCCGCCGCCGGCACAGGCGACACTGCCGGCGCAAAGACGATCCAGCAGGCGCCGCTCACCCAGAGCGAGCGCAATTCCGTGATCATCCGCCGCGGCGACACGCTGTGGCAGATTTCCCGCCGCCTCTACGGCCAGGGCGTCCGCTACACGACGATCTACCTCGCCAACCAGGATCAGATCGGCAACCCGGACATCATCCAGCCAGGCCAGATCTTCGGCGTGCCGGAGGAGTACCGCCCCGATTCGGAAGAGCTGCATCGGCAGCGCCTACGCCCGAAGCGGTCGTAACCGGCCGCCTGCGTCCCAACCGTTGAAGAGACACCCTTCCGGCCTGCCGGGAGGGGATAAATTCTCTGCGCTCCAAAATTCTTTCGTCACGTCTCAATCGCTTAACGGCTTTTTCTTCCCCACCTCGTCCCCGCCTTCCGGACTTGCGCAACAATCATAGCGTCATCGGATGGGAAACCGGGTTCCGGAACCGGTCGCATCCACGGGTTCGAAACTCGGTTTCCGATGGCGGCTGCGCAAGGCGAAAACGGAGGGCTGGGAAATCCTCCAAAAAGCACCAGACGCAGCCGGGGCAGGCGGAAAGCCTGAAATACCAATACCCCTCGAATACCCCGCCTGCCCCATTCCCCATTCCACCGCCCCGGAGATGTCCGGCGCGGATGAAGGTGTTTGCACCTTCCTGGCTGGAACAGGGCAAAACGATGCAACTCAGCAAGACGTTGCCAGCAACGCGGATCCCGACGATTGCGGCCTATGCCTGCTTCAAATAGCTTGCCGATCGCCCGCCCGCCGCTCCAGGCGGATGCTCAAGCAGGAGAGCCAAAGATGAACCAGACACTCGCGCTGATCGCCCTTGTCGTTCGCGACTATGACGAGGCGATCGGCTTCTACGTCAACAAACTGGGCTTCGTCCTGATGGAAGACACCTATCAGCCGGAACAGGACAAGCGATGGGTGGTCGTCAAGCCGCAAGGAGCCGGCAGCACGTCGCTGCTGCTTGCCCGCGCCTCCACGGCCCATCAGAGCGAATACATCGGCGACCAGGCTGGCGGCCGGGTTTTCCTGTTCCTGCGCACGGACGATTTTTGGCGGGACTACAACAATCTGGTGGGCGGCGGCATCGAATTTGTCCGGGAGCCGAAGGAGGCCGACTACGGAATCGTGGCGGTCTTCAAGGACCTCTACGGCAACCTGTGGGATCTGATCGAGTTTACGGACGGCAGAGCGTGAACCTCCACCGCTGCTGACGCCCAACTCGGGTTTGGCATTACATCTCCCGAACGGGACGTCCGCTCGGCGGATAACGCAAAGGCACTACTGGACATCGACAATGGTGAGTATGTATCAGTCTGCCATTCTTACAACTTATGAGGACAATGATGAGCCTTTTCAGGCGTACTCTTCTGGCCGCCGCGTTATTGCCCACGATCGCCCAAGCAGCGGACTGCCCGTCGTCGAAAACGGCAAAGAACGGTTTCATACTCGGGCGCCTTGAAGCGCTGAGTGAATTTCGAAAACTAAAGGACCCCTTGTCCAAATAATCACCTCTTTTGGTGGACCGGACAAGCAGGTCGTCTATTCGTTCGAAGGACTGTTCGATCTTTCCCTTGAGGATCGAAAGGAAAGATATGCCAGATATCCCCTATCGGATCTGAGCAACATCCTTCCCCTCAAGAAGGGTGATCGTCATACTATCAATTTCGTGCCCTTTGACGCGAAGCGATCAGCAGACGACTGGGTGCTGGAACTCACCGTTACAGCAGAGGAAACGGTCGCCCTCGGTCGCTGCAAGTATGACGTGTTTCGTGTAAAACAGGAAACAAAGCAGAACGGGAGGACGACCGAAAACCTGAGCGTCCTTTATTCACCCGATCTTCATGTGACCCTTGCAAAGATCTATGACGAAGGCACCAGCAACCAAGTCATCGTCAGCTACGAGCACATCCGACCTTTGGTGCGTTGAAAAGACCAGGTCTGCGATCAGGCGCTCCCCAATGTTTGGCAGGCTGGGAGCCTTGATCGGTCCCTTCCTGGGAAGGCGCCGTCCTTGAGGCTTGCGCTGGATCTGCGCCCGGCGCTCACATTTCCCCCAGAAGCTCCCGATACTCCTCCTCGGGCCTGCCATAGGCGTCCCGGGCATAATCCTTCATCGCCTCGCGGTTTCTAATGACGATAAGGCCGCGTTCGGAGCGGATGAACCCGTTTCCTTCCAGGACATGAAGAGCCGTGGTGACGCTCGGACGTCTAACCGCCAGCATCAGCGCGATGTACTCGTGGGTGATAGCCAGTTCCGACCCGCCGACACGATCCTGCGCCATCAGCAGCCATCGTGCCAGCCGCTCATCGACCTGATGCACCGCATTGGAGAGGGCGGTATAGCTTACTTGAGTGGCCAGAACATGTACCGATTTCGCCAGCAGGTCCGCGAAGGGGCGGCTTTTTGCAAGCGCATGCCCAAAGGTCGCAATGTCGAGACGGTGACCCCAGCCTGGAGACTGAATTAGGACTTCATGCAAACTTTTCGCGCTGCTCACAGAGGGCGGCGTTGGGGCAAATCCATCTCGCCCCAACATTCCGGCTTCCGCCTTCTGTCCCTCTGCTGAAACCGAGACAATCGAGGCAAGCCCGCTTTCGAGAAAGTAGACATGTTCGATACTTCCCCCAGCTGGTGCAAGAAGAAAGTCCTTGGGGAGCTCGATCCTCTCCAGAGAAGACGAAAATAGTGAAAGCTCCGTGTCCGGAAGCAATCGAAGAAGTCTGTTCTTGAAATTGGAATTTTGCGGCGACGGCATAGTCTTGCCCTCCACTGGGGCAAGAGTAAATGCATCTCCTAGTCGCCCGCGCCCTTTTTATTCAAAGCAGACGATGACGATCCATATATCAACAATGAGGCCGAATGAAGCGCTCCGTACGACACCGGACTAAGCCGGACCTGCGATAGGAAGACAATTATATTCGATGCGATAATAAGAGGTATCAGCCGCTATGAAGCGCCCCACGATCCTACTGCTGGAAGATCAGCCGCTTGTTTCTTGGGACGTTGAGGAAATGCTACGCGATGCAGGTTTGGGCGAGGCAGTGATGATGGCTTCGTGTCGCGATGCGGAGGCCTGGCTGGTTGACAGATCACCGGACGCGGCCGTCCTGGACATCTTCCTGCGCGACGGCGAATGCGTTGAAATCGCGGAAACCCTCGTGAGGCGCAATATTCCCTTTGTCGTCCACAGCGCCCACAGCGAGCCGTCCGACGCCCACGCCGTGTTTCTCCACGGTCAGTGGATTTCCAAGCCGGCCGACCCGACCGAATTGCTCCACGCCATCCGCTTGTGCCTGCTGCAGGCTCATTGCGCCTGAGGAACAAAGCTCCACCCGCTTTCTGCCTGGCGGACGGCTGAGGTTCACACACCTCCCCCGCAAGGGCCCTGTACCGCAATAGCGAGCCGGAGGGCCGCATGTTTCATCAAACCGTCATTGCAACATTCTCCTCCGACCCTTATGTGCCGGGTGGCGTTTTGACGCGCCCTCGCGGAGACTTTCATGGCGGACAAGAAAAAGACCGTATCGGCGGATGCCAGCAATCCGCTCGGCACCCTCGTCAACCTGTGGCCCTATATGTGGCCGGAGGGCCGTGCGGATCTGAAGGCGCGCGTGCTCTGGGCGACCTTCTATCTTTTTCTCGCCAAGTTCGTGCTGCTCGCCGTTCCCTATTTCTTCAAATGGGCAACGGATGCGCTGAACGGCAGGCTGGACATGGCGGGGATCCTGCCGGCCTTCCTGCTCGGCGCCGTCATCCTTGTCATCGCCTATAATTTTACCCGCATCCTGCAGGTGGGGCTCAACCAGCTCCGCGACGCGCTGTTTGCCTCGGTTGGGCAACATGCGGTGCGCCAGCTCGCCTACCGTACCTTCGTCCATATGCACCAGCTGTCGCTGCGCTTTCACCTCGAGCGCAAGACGGGCGGGCTGTCGCGCGTCATCGAGCGCGGCACCAAGGGGATCGAAACGATCGTGCGCTTCACGATCCTCAACTCCGTGCCGACGCTTCTGGAATTCCTGCTGACGGCGATCATCTTCTGGGTCAGCTACGGCTTCTGGTACGTTCTCGTCACCGCCGTGACCGTCTGGCTCTATATCTGGTTCACCATCAAGGCGAGCGACTGGCGCATAGGCATCCGCCGCTCGATGAACGACAGCGATACGGACGCCAATACAAAGGCGATCGATTCGCTCCTCAATTTCGAAACGGTTAAATATTTCGGCAACGAGGAGATGGAGGCCAGGCGCTTCGACACGTCGATGGCGCGCTACGAAAAAGCCGCGACCGACGTCTGGACCTCGCTCGGCTGGCTGAACTTCGGCCAGGGGGTGATCTTCGGCCTCGGCCAGACGGTGATGATGGTCATGTCGGCGCTTGCCGTGCAACGCGGCGAGCAGACGATCGGCGATTTCGTCTTCGTCAACGCGCTGCTGATGCAGCTTTCCGTGCCGCTCAATTTCATCGGCTTTGTCTATCGCGAAATCCGTCAGGGACTGACGGACATCGAGCAGATGTTCGACCTTCTGGAGGTGGAGCCGGAAGTGGTCGACCGGCCGGACGCGAAGAAACTGGATATCCGCCAGGGGGCAATCGCGTTCAGGGACGTGCATTTTTCCTATGATCCGGCGCGGCCGATCCTCAAGGGCGTTTCCTTCGACGTGCCAGCCGGCAAGACGGTGGCGATCGTCGGCCCGTCGGGCGCCGGCAAGTCGACCATCTCCCGCCTGCTCTACCGCTTCTATGATATCCAGGACGGCACGATCACCATCGATGGCCAGGATGTCCGTGATGTCACTCAGCATTCGCTGCGGGCTGCTATCGGCATGGTGCCGCAGGATACCGTCCTCTTCAACGACACGGTCGCCTACAACATTCGCTACGGTCGCCCGAGCGCGACCGAAGAGGAGGTCCAGACGGCTGCCGAGGTGGCGCAGATCAGCCATTTCATCCGCACGCTTCCCGAAGGTTTCGATACGAAGGTGGGCGAGCGCGGCTTGAAACTTTCCGGCGGCGAGAAACAGCGCGTGGCGATTGCCCGCACGATCCTCAAGGCCCCGCCGATCCTGATCCTCGACGAGGCGACCTCCGCGCTCGACACCACGACCGAGCATGAAATTCAGTCAGCGCTCGATACGGTTTCGAAGAACCGCACGACGCTGGTCATCGCCCACCGGCTTTCGACCGTCATCAATGCGGACGAGATCATCGTGCTGCGCGACGGCCTGATCGCCGAGCGTGGCACCCATGCCGGGCTGCTCGCCCAGGACGGGCTCTATGCCTCAATGTGGAACCGCCAGCGCGAGGCGGTGCAGGCCGAAGAGCAGCTCAGGAAAGTGCGCGAAAGCGACGATCTCGGCATCATCCTGCGCGGCGCCCCCGCGGCGGAATAAGCTCTCCACGGATAAAAGGAAAACAATGCGATCTTCCTGGAAAAGAATGGCGGTGTTCGGCGCCATTGCGCTCGCCTATCTCCTCGTCCTGACATTTTACAGCTCGCCGCTTCTGGCATTCACGACCTGGATGGGCTGGGTCCCGCCGCAGCCCTGAAGTTGCCGGCCGTTCGGCCCTGAGCGGCGCGCCTAGTCCTTTTTTCAGAAGGAACGGCTCATTTACGATAGTCGAGCAGCCACTTCACGCCTGCGACGGACACCGTGATAAAGCCCATCCATCCTGCCCACATCTCGACATAGACCGGCGGGCTTGCCGGAACCGTTCCCTCGATGTCGTAGTAGCCGGCAGTGACGATTGCTGCGCAGGCCATGAAGGCAACCGTGGCTACGATCCAAATGCGCAGATATGTCATACATCCTCCCGTCCAGGTGCGTCATCTCTTGCGGCACGCGGCGCAATGCGCCGGACGCAATCAATAGCGGGTTTCGGGCGGTCTGGCAGGTCGTCCGATAGATGTAGGTTCTCCTTCAGCCCAGCGACGGGTTCTCCCTCCGCCGATCAATCCACCTGCATTTTTTTGCGGAAAATTACCACGAATGAGCACGAATGGCGGTCCCGTTCACGCGCCTTTCACGCGCGATTGACGGCGAGGTTGTTATCTCACAATTGCCAACAGACTGCTTGGTGGCTCGGACGGGAAAAACGGTCGAGCCACCTCTTTTTGTTGGTGAGTACTGCGTTGGGGGCATGGGGATGGGGCTCGCGCTCGGGCGGACCAGCGCGGGTCCTATCGCTCAGGCCGATGCGATGGCGACGACGCGACCGTACTGGTCTTCGCCACAGAGCGACGGAACCGCATTGCCGCAAAAACGGTTTCCCTGTAGTCAGTTCGGGCTGACCATCCAGGAGAAAACGGTTGATCAATCTCTTCGACACCATCCGCAACACGCTCGTGCCGATCCACAAGGAAGGTTATGTCTTCGTGGCGGCCTTCTTCATCGCCTCGCTGATCCTCGGCTGGATCGCCGAACCGCTGTTCTGGATCGGCCTCGTGCTGACCCTCTGGTGCGCCTATTTCTTCCGCGATCCCGAGCGCGCCGTGCCTCAGGATGACGACCTCGTGCTCAGCCCCGCCGACGGCCGCATCTCGCATGTCGCCTTCGTCGTGCCGCCGGCCGAGCTCGAGCTTGGCTCGGAGCCGATGCTGCGCATCTCGGTGTTCATGAATGTCTTCGACTGCCATATCAACCGCTCGCCGGTGCGCGGCCAGGTGACCCGCATCGAATACCGCCCCGGCCAGTTCATCAATGCCGAACTCGACAAGGCGAGCGAGGACAACGAGCGAAACGGCCTGGTCATCGAAACCCGCCACGGCAAGGTCGGTGTCGTGCAGATTGCCGGTCTCGTGGCGCGCCGCATCGTCTGCTGGGTGAAACCGACGGAACCGGTCAACGCGGGCGAACGCTTCGGCCTCATCCGCTTCGGGTCGCGCCTAGACGTTTTCGTGCCTGCCGGCGCCCAGCCACGGGTCTCGGTCGGCCAACTGGCCCTCGGCGGCGAAACCGTGCTTGCCGAATTCGGTTCGTCCAAGGGTCCGACCATCAGCCGCCGCGTATAAAGGAGCACGAGACAGCATCATGGAGACGCCAGCCCCCGACGCCTCGACCTCTTCCCCCCATGAGCCGAACCGGCCGAACGACGAGGCCCGCGGGCCTCGTCTGCGCGAGATTCCGCTGCGCCTCATGGTGCCGAACCTGATCACGGTGCTGGCCATCTGCGCGGGCCTGACGGGCATTCGGCTGGCATTCGAGGGGCGCTACGAGCTTGCGGTGGCCATGGTGCTGCTTGCCGCCTTCCTTGATGGTATCGACGGGCGTATTGCGCGGCTCCTGAAGGCCACATCGAAATTCGGGGTGCAGATGGATTCGCTTGCCGACATCATCAATTTCGGCGTCGCGCCGGCGCTCGTTTCCTATGCCTTCCTGCTGCACAATGCCAAGTCGATCGGCTGGATCGCGGGACTGCTCTATGCGATCGCCGCCGGCCTGCGTCTTGCCCGTTTCAACGTTATGGCCGACCGTGATATCAAGGCGCCCTGGCAGTCGGAATTCTTCGTCGGCGTGCCGGCGCCGATGGGCGCCATGCTGGTGCTGCTGCCGGTCTATCTCGGTTTCCTGGGTTTGGGCTCCTCCCCCCTCTTCGTATATGGGAGCGTCGCCTATACGATCCTGATCGGCTATCTGCTCGTCTCCCGCCTGCCGGTCTGGTCCGGCAAATCGAGCCGCATCCGGCGGGACCTCATGCTGCCGATCCTGCTCGCCGTGGTGCTCTATGTGGCTCTGCTGATGAGCTATACCTGGGAGGTGCTGTCGATCACGGTTATCGCCTATCTCTGCGTCCTGCCCTTTAGCGCGCGAGCCTGGCACCGCCGCTACGGCACGATCACCATCGAGGACGACAGCGCCAACGTCTGACAGGCCCCGCACTTGGTAAGTTGCAGCTTTCACGCAACAGTTTCCCGCAAGATGCAGGTTTTATGAAAAGCTGGCGAGTGTGCCGGCTTATTCAGCCACGATTCTGCCCGCTTTAATGCGGAGAGGCGCGATCGCAAATGCAAAAACAAAAGATTCGCGTGTGAGAGGAGACAGCCATGAGCAGCGAAAAACCAGTCAAGAAGACCGACACCAAGCAGGATATCAACCCGCCTTACCGCCCGCTGGCGCTCAAGGCCGTGGTTGCCGCAGCCCTGATGCTGAAGCGCAAGCCGAAGCTCACACCGGCCGGCTGATCGCCTATTTGCCGCCGAGGAAGCTCAAAACGAGCCCCAGCGCGAGCAGGCCCATCACCACGCCGATGACGACATCCAGAACCCGCCAGGCGGCGGGTCTTGCAAAGAGCGGCGCCAGGAAGCGCGCGCCGTAACCCAGCCCGAAGAACCAGGCGAACGAGGCGACCGCCGCACCGGCGCCGTAGGCGATCCGTTCGAAGCCTTCGAAGGCTGCAGACAGGCTGCCGAGCAGCACGACCGTATCCAGATAGACATGCGGATTGAGGAAGGTGAAGGCAAGGCAGGTCATCACCGCCGCCTTCAGGCCGAGACTTTCGGGAGCGCCGGCGACCATGGCACCCGGCTTTGCCGCGCGCCTGAAGGCCATGAAGGAATAGGTGCCGAGGAAGGCCGCGCCGCCGAGCGTCACCACCGAAATCAAAACCGGCGATTGCGAAACAATGGTGCCGAGACCGGCGACGCCGGCGGCGATCAGCAATGCATCGGACAGCGCGCAGATCAGGCAGAGGATGAAGACGTGGCTGCGGATCAACCCCTGGCGCAGGATGAAGGCGTTCTGGGCACCGATCGCGACGATCAGCGAGCCCCCGAGGGCGAAACCGGAAAAGCCGGCAGAAAGCAGGTTCATGGGAATATCTCGCCTGGAAAAAGAGGAAGGGTCAGAAGAGCGACATTTGATCGGTGTCTGGCTTTTTGCCTTTCGGCGGCTTCTCTTCCGGGACGGCGACGGCCACCGGCTTCTGCAGGTCCGGCCCCATATTCGAGACCTTGTTGACGAGATCGGAGACCGGCAGCGCCTCGAAAAAGTCCTCCTGCGCCGGCCGCATCAGGTCTTCCACGTGGCGCGGCTCCTGCGTCTTGCAATCAAGCCAGCGTTCGAAATCTTCCGGCTGGATCACCACGGGCATGCGATCGTGGAGGTCGCGGATCGCCGCATTCGCCGTGGTGGTCATGATCGCGGCGGTATCCACTTCCGAACCGTCCGCCGAGGACCAGGTTTCCATCAAGCCGGCAAAAGCCACGACGCCGCCGTGCTTGGGACGGATCCAATAGGCCTGCGGCTTGACGCCGCTCTCCTTCGGCGGCCGGCGCCATTCGTAGAAGCCCGTCGCCGGTATGAGAACGCGCCGATGGCGCATGGCCGCACGGAAGGAGGCCTTGCCGATTGCCGTTTCCGCCCGCGCGTTGATCAGCAGCGGAAAATCCTTCGGGTCCTTCAGCCAGCCGGGAATCAATCCCCAGCGGGCGAGCAACGCACGTCGTGTCGGCAGATTGCTGCCTGGCTCGCGGCGTTCCGATTCGATCACCACGAGGATCGGCTGCGTCGGAGCAATGTTGTAGCGCGCCGGGAAATCCTCGAGATCCACCAGACTGAAAAATTCCGAGATATCCCTGGGGGTCGCCGTCAGGGCGTAGCGTCCGCACATGCGCCTGTCATGGCATCGGCCTCAAAATGCGTCAAGCGGCGCGGCCATCAAGCACTGCGCGGCCCGAAGAAGATGATGGCGCCGCCGGCAAGGCAGACGGCGACACCGAGCGCATCCCACCGATCCGGCACCCGGGCCTCCACCATCCACAGCCATAGGATCGAGGCGAGGATATAGATGCTGCCGTAGGCGGCATAGGCGCGTCCCGCTGCATCGCTCGGCACCAGCGCCAGCGCCCAGGCAAAAAGGACAAGCGAAAGCATGCGGGGCGCCAGCCACCAGACGGACTTCTCCAATCGCCACCAGGCCCAGAAGGCGAAGCAGCCGGCGATCTCGGCAAGGGCGGCGAAGGAGTAGAGCGCGTAGGTTTTCATGAGGATGGCAGGATTGAAGATTTGTAGCTTATACGCTACATTGCCACGTGATCGAAATCCGGGAAACCAAAATCTACTCGACTTGGTTTGCCCGGTTGCGGGACGAGCGCGCGAAAGCCCGTATCAATACCCGCATCTATCGTTTGTCGCTGGGGAACCCCGGCGATGTGAAGGCGGTCGGTTCTGGCATCAGCGAGATGCGAATCGACTACGGACCTGGTTACAGAATCTATTTCACGCGGCGCGGGCAGAAATTGGTCATCCTTCTGTGTGGCGGCGATAAATCCAGCCAGACTGACGATATCCTGTCGGCGAAGGCACTGGCGGCGGACCTGGAGGACTGACTATGGCAGTCGAGACCAAGAAGTGGGATATTGTCGAGCATCTGAACAGCGACGAACGGATAGCGCTTTTTCTGGAAGCCGTGTTCGAGGATGGCGACCCAGCCGTCATCGCGGCAGCAATCGGCGATGTGGCGCGTGCCCGGGGAATGAGCCAGGTCGCCAAGGATGCCGGTTTGTCACGCGAAAATCTCTATCGAGCGCTCAGCGAAGGCGGAAATCCTGAGTTCGCGACTATCGTAAAAGTTGTCCGTGCGATCGGATACGATCTGACGATCGTCCCCCATGACGCGGCCGCCCGCTAGAAGAAGATCCATGCCCTCCTCTCCGCAAGCCGCATCCTCCGCCATTCTCGAACGGGGTGGGCGGTTCCTGCTGATCCGCCGGATGAACCCGCCGTCGGCCGATCTCTTCGCCTTTCCGGGTGGACGCGCCGAGCCGGGGGAGACGCCGGATGAGACTGCGTTACGGGAGTTTTTCGAAGAGACGGGCGTCACGGCTCGCAATCCCGTCCTTTTCGCGACCTATGACCTGATGAGCGAAAAGGAAGGCGGCAGTCATTTCTTTCTCTCGGTCTTCCGTGTCGAGGCGGATGCCGATACGGAAGTCGTCGCAGCCGACGATGCCGCGGATCCAGGCTGGTATACCATCGAGGAAATCCGCTCCCTTCCTGTGCCGCCGAGCGTGCTCGAATGCGCCGAAAGGCTGGCGGTAGAGATCAAGGCCCGCTATTAGATTTTTAATATGCCGCGCCGGATCCCGTTCATGAGTTCTATTTCGCGACTTGTCCTGATCACGCTTGTGGCGGCCGCCGCGGCGACGCCGCTCGCTGCCCAGACGACGAAACAGCCAACGGCGAAACAGCCGCCTGCCGCAGCCGTGCCGCCGCCGGCCGCAGAAGAAAAGCCGGCGCCCTATGAGGTGCAGCTGACACGCCTTGCCGAAGTTCTCGGCTCCATCCAGTATCTGCGGACGCTGTGCGGCGTACCTGCCTCCGACTGGCGCGCATCCATGCAGCAGCTGTTGGATACCGACACGGCGAACGAACCCAAACGGCGCGAGAAACTGACAGCCGCCTTCAACCGCGGTTATCGGTCCTTTGCCGCGGTGCACACCTCCTGTACAGATGCGGCCAGGACGGCGGAGGAACGATACCGTAACGAAGGCGCAACACTTGCCACAGAAATTGCGACACGCTTCGGAAATTAGAGGATTATTTACCTCTTTTCGCAGGAGGCCGTGTCGTTTTGATAAAAGACTGATAAAGTTTTTAACGGGCTAGTAATCAAACGGGCACCGAGGACATCAGAATGCAGACAGGCCGCAACGACATCGACGACATGATTGTGCATGAGAAGATGCAGGCTGCCTTGGAATATCAGAGCGAGGCCTGGGCCGACGGCCGGGCGGATGGCATCGAACCGGAAATCATCGCCGACGCGGCCCTGGTGCTTGCCATGCGGGAGACCATCCGCATCCATGGCGAGCTGGGTGCCGAAGCCATGCTCGAATCGCTGAAGACCCGCATGCTCGCTGGCGAATTTTCTCCCGAGCGAATGGTTCAATAGATAGCCGAGGTTTCCATGCGTCCTGCAGAGGAAACGACCATTTCCCCTCTTCTCATCCGCCTTTGCGCGGCAACGGTGCTTGCGGGTGCGCTGAGCCTGGCTACCGGCGGCAGTGCATTGGCACTTTCCGTACTCTCCCCCGATCAGGACGAACGCGCGCCGACACGGCAAAGCGAAGAGAAGCAAATTCTCCAGGCCTTGGATGGCACGACATTGCCGCCGCCGGGTCCGGCCATCGACCGGCCACAGACGGGCGCCGAGGACGCGCCCGCGACAACACCCGACACGAAAGCGGCCGAAACGCCGGCCAACAACGGCGACCAGTCGGCCGAGATCATCATCGACATGTCGAAGCTGCCGCAGCCGGTCAAGCATATGCGCGAGCAGCTCGTCGAAGCCGCAGCCTCTGGCGATATCGCCAGGCTTCGCCCGCTGATCGGCACCGGCGACAAACAGACGCAGGTGATGAACGGCGAAAGCGACGATCCCATCGAGACGCTCAAGAGCTTTTCCGGCGATCCCGACGGGCAGGAAATCCTTGCCATCATTCTCGACATCCTGTCGACAGGGCCAGCCCGTTTCGATGCGGGCACGCCGGACGAGGCTTATGTCTGGCCCTATTTTACCGGCAAGGCGCTCGGCTCCTTGACGCCGCCCGAGCGCGTCGATCTCCTGCGCATCGTCACCGCCGGCGACCTCGCAGGCATGGAGGAAAACGGCAACTACAACTTCTTCCGTATCGGCATCAGTCCCGACGGCAAATGGAAGTTCTTCTCCGGAGGGGATTGAGAGAACGACAAGTCTTGTCGCCGCCTGCGGGAAGACTTAATTCTCCTTTTTCCTGACAACCGGATTGCCTGCCATGTCCGCCGCCTTTCTTCCGACGCGAAGCCTGATCCGCCTTTCCGGGCGCGACGCCCAGGAATTCCTGCAGGGGCTTATCACCACAGATATCGAGGGATTGCCGGCTGGCGAGGCGCGGCCCGGTGCGCTGCTGACACCGCAGGGCAAGATCCTGTTCGATTTCCTCGTATGGCGCGAAAGCCACGATTTACTCATCGAGACCGAAGCTTCGCAGCGTGAAGCCCTGATGCGGCGGCTGACCATGTACAAGCTGCGCGCTGCGGTCGATCTCACCGCCGAATCGACGGAGGGCGTAACGGTCTTCTGGGGCGACGAGGCGGAAAAAGGCGCGGTGAAGGATGCGGCCTTCGCCAAGGCAGGCATTGTGCTCTCCCGCGTCCCCGGCAGGCAGGCGGAGGGGCCGGAGGAGACCTATCACGCGCTGCGGGCCGACGTCGGCGTGGCGCTTTCCGGTCACGACTATCCGTTGCAGGACGCTTTTCCGCACGATGTCCTGCTCGACAAGACGGACGGGCTCTCCTTCCGCAAGGGCTGTTATGTCGGCCAGGAAGTGGTTTCCCGCATGCAGCACCGCGGTACCGCGAGGCGGCGGCTGGCGCTGGTTTCCGGTGATGCCGCCCTGCCGGCCTCCGGCATCGAGATCATCGCGGGCGGCAAGACCGTCGGCGCACTCGGCTCGGTCGCCGGCAACAAGGGGCTTGCCGTCGTGCGCATCGATCGTGTCGGCGATGCACTGGCGCGCGGCCTGCCTTTCATCGTCGGCGATGTGCCGGTGAAGCTCACACTGCCGGAATGGACTGGGCTTTCATTCCCCGTCGAGGCGCAAGAGGCCGAGCCGTGACCGCAGCCACGATTTCTGCCGGGACCGATGCGCCGGGCGCCCGCGCCTGGCAACGCATGCTCTCGGGACGGCGGCTCGATCTGCTCGACCCCTCGCCTCTCGATGTCGAGATCTCCGATATCGCCCACGGCCTTGCCCGCGTCGCCCGATGGAACGGCCAGACGCGTGGCGACCATGCCTTTTCGGTCGCCCAGCATTGTCTCGTTGTGGAGGAGATTTTTCGGCGTTGCAACACATCCTGTAGTGCCGATGCGCTGCAGATGACGCTGCTGCACGATGCGCCGGAATATGTCATCGGCGACATGATCTCGCCGTTCAAATCGGTCGTCGGCGGCGGCTACAAGGCTGTCGAACAGCGGCTGGAGGCGGCGATCCACCTGCGCTTCGGCCTGCCGCCGCATGCATCCCGTGACCTGAAGGCGCTGATCAAGAAGGCCGACACGATCGCCGCCTTCTTCGAGGCAACCGAACTCGCCGGCTTTTCCGTCGCCGAAGCGCGGAAATTCTTCGGCCAGCCGCGCGGCATCACCCGCGACATGCTGCCGATCGCCCCGATGCCTGCGCTCGAAGCACAGCGGCGCTTCCTCGACCGCTTTCATGACATCGAGGCCGCACGCGGCCACGGCAAGCAGGCGACCGAGACGACCAAGAGGGAACCATGACCTCAATCGTCGTCTGTCCGCTCGCAAACATTGCCGAGATGGCCGTCAGGCACCGGGCCGGGGCGATGGTGAGCCTCATCGCCGAACGCCAGGATTTCCACCGGCCGGGAGTGATCGCCGCCGAGCGCCACCTGAAGCTCGCCATGAACGACATCGGTTTTGCCGGTACCGGGGACCTCATCGCACCCAGCGAGACGCATGTCGAACGCCTGATTGCCTTCGTGCGGGACTGGGACCAATCGGCGCCGATCCTCATCCACTGTTGGATGGGCGTCTCCCGTTCCCCCGCGGCGGCCGTCATAACGGCATTGGCGCTCCATCCGGAAGAAGACGATTTCGAACTTGCCGGCCGGCTGCGAAAAGTGGCACCGCATGCCACGCCGAATTCGCGGCTGATCGAGATCGGCGACCACATGCTCGGCCGCAACGGGCGTCTGATCGCGGCGGTCAAAGGCATCGGCCGCGGGGCCGAAACGGATGGCCGGGCATCCTTCGTATTGCCTCTCCAGGTCACTTTAGACCTTAAAAACTAAGTTGTTTCAATCACCTATTGGTACAATTAAACGACCGTCTTTTTTGCCTTGACCTCCCGGCCTGCTGCGCCAATTACGGGCCATCCAGAGAAAGGAGCGGTCGACCGGATGGAACAGACATCGGATTTCGTTGTGGCGACAAGAGCGGCACTCGCTCAACTGAGCGCTCTGGCGGTGCAGTATTCCTTCGCCGTGATCGGCGCGGTCGTGCTTCTCATACTTGGCTGGATCGCCGCGCGGATGCTCAGCAACTGGGCTCACAGCGGGCTGTCACGCATACACGGCATCGACGCCACCCTTGCCCAGTTCTTTTCCAATATCGTCCGCTACGTGGTCCTGATCCTGGTCATTGTCATGGTGCTCGGGCAGTTCGGCGTCCAGACCGCCTCGATCCTCGCAGCGCTCGGTGCGATCGGCCTTGCGGTCGGGTTGGCGCTTCAGGGAACGCTTCAGAATATCGCCGCCGGCATCATGCTGCTTGTGCTTCGTCCCTTCCGCGTCGGCGAGACGATCGAGACCAGCAGCGTGACCGGCACGGTCGTTGAGGTCGGCCTCTTTGCGACCGAGCTGAAGACAGCGGACGGGATCTATCGTCTCGCACCAAATTCGACCCTCTGGAACGTGCCGATCACCAACTATAGCCGGCGCAGAACCCGCCGCAACGAGATTTCGGTGCATATCGGCGCAGACGAGGACATCGGCGCGGCACAGGCACGGCTTCTCCACATTGCCCGCGACGACAAGCGGGTGCTGGATGATCCCGCCCCGGCCGCCTTCGTTGCGGAATTCGACGCCGGCGGCACGAAAGTCACACTTCGATACTGGACAAAAAGCAGCGATTGGTGGAATGCCAGCCGCGACTTGTCGAAGGCGATCAAGCTCGCCTTCGACAAGCGACCGGAAAAGATTCCAGACCCTCAGGCAAATTCGCGCGGCACTGCCGGTGCGAGCGGACCTCCGGCTCCTTACGGTGCGGACGAACCGGCGACAGCGCGGTCCTGAAGGAAAGGATGCACCAGGTCTGGCCTTACGAGGAGGCCGGGCCTGGTGCGCAAAATCTTCGAAAGATAAATTTTCGAACCTTGGCTCCAGCCTCAAACGGCGTTGACGCTGTAATCCTCCGTGCCCTGCCAGACGATGTCCCAGGAGGCGCCGGGGCGGACGTTGCGGATCGCGGTCGGCTCGAATGCCACAAGGCAACGCCCGCCCTGATGGCGCACCGATGGATAGATCAGGCCGTCATAGCCCTCCCGCCGCAGTTTTTCAGCCAGCGCCTGCCCTTCCGGATAACCGAGAGCCGGATCGGGGTTAAGGGCCGGGTGTGACGCCTCGTCGGTGATGTCGGGAAATTCGCCGATGAAATCGGCCAGAAGTTCGACATAGCGCGCCGTCTCCTCAAATATCCCGATGAAACGCAATTCCCTTGTCTTATGGTAGGCAACTTCCGCAATCGAGGTCATCACGTCCCAGCTGCAATACCAGGCGCCGCGGCTTTCGGCGTTGAAACGGTTGCCGCCCTTGCGCGTATAGGTGAAGGCGGCATTGATGTGGCTGTTGCCATAGACCTGCAGGTCGTGCCTGCGGCGTTTCCAGGCGAGTTCGCGGCGATCAAGATGCAGGTTCAGACCCCGCTCGGCAATCAGGCGGGCGCTCGTCAGGCCCTCGATCTCGGCAAGGATTTCCAGCTCCTCGTCGCTATCGACGAGCCCGCGCAGGCTGGGCGGCTTGTGATAGGTTGCCGGGATCAGCCGAACCAGCCCCCGGTCCTTCAACGCCGTGATAATCACGCGCCGCCACGCAGCGCGTCGAGATAGTTGCGCACCCTCAGAAACTGCGGCAACCCCTCCTCGATCAGCGTATCGACCGGACGGGCGCCCTCAAACAGTGGGCCGTTGTTCGGCAGCGTCATCCACCGAGTGGCGACCGGCTCGCTGAAATAGAGCTTAAGGGCCTTATAGATGCCGATGACCGCGCTGAGCCGCAGCATCTGGTCCTTGGTCAGCCCGCCAGCATAACCGGGCTTCCTCGCGCGCTTCCAGGTGCTCTCCGACATATCGGCCAAACCCGCCGCTTCGCTGAGGGATACCCCCCACTCGCTCATCACATTGCCGAAAGCCTTCAGGGCCACGGCTGCCAGTTGCTCAGCGTCATGCTTTTTCGGCGCGACTTCCACGGGAGACTTATTCCTAATTGCCACCACACCAAAATAGTCCAAATGAACCAAATGTAAAGGTCACATGGACAAGAGCGGAAGCACGACAGAGGATCGAAGTTTTGGAAAGCCGCTTACTGGGCCATAGTGGAGCGATGCGCCCAACCGGTCATGCGCCGCTCGATCCATGCCATGAAGGCGTACATGGCGATGCCCTCCACGGCCAGCATCAGCAGGCCGGCGAAGACCAGCGGCACGTTGAACTGGCTCTGCGCGGAACTCATCATATTGCCGAGCCCGTAGTTGGAGGCCACCGTTTCCGAGACGACGGAGCCTACGAAGGCAAGCGTGATCGCAATCTTCAGCGAGCCGAAGAAATAGGGCATGGAGCGCGGGATGCCGACCTTCAGCATGATGTCCATCTTCTTCGCGCCGAGCGCGCGCAGCACGTCCTCGGTTTCCGGCTCGATGGTCGCAAGCCCGGTCGCAACGTTGACGACGATCGGAAAGAAGGAAATCAGGAAGGCCGTGAGGACCGCCGGGATAGTACCGATGCCGAACCAGATGACGAGGATCGGCACCAGAGCCACCTTGGGGATGGCGTTGAAGCCGATCATCAGCGGATAGAGCCCGGCATAGATCGTCTTCGACCAGCCGATGAAAAGGCCGATGCCAAGCCCCGCCACGACCGCGATCGCGAAACCCAGCGTCGTCGTGTAGAGGGTCTGCAGCGAGTTTTTCCAGATCGGCGACCAGTATTGCAGGATCGCCTGGAAGACACGGGAGGGGGCCGGCAGGATGGTCGGCGGCATTTCGAGCGCGATGACCAGCAGTTCCCAGAGGACGAACAAGCCGAGCGTATAAAGCCAGGGCGCCAATGTAACCCAGCTCATTCGGGCCGAAAGCGGCCTTGCCTGCGTTACCGGGGTGGTGTTGTCGGTCACGGCGCTCATCTCACGTCCCTCATGCCGCCACCCTCGCCTTGGCGATCTCGCCGTGCAGTTCATGCACCATGTCGTTGAAGCCCTTTTCATACATGACTTCGAGGTCGCGCGGACGGGCGAAGGGCACGACATGCTCCTTCAATATCCTGCCGGGACGCGCGCTCATGACGAAGATTCGGTCGGCCAGGAAGGTCGCTTCGCGCAGGTCATGCGTGACGAGGACGATGGTGACGCCCTGCGCTGCATGCAGATCGCGGATGACGCACCAGAGCTCCTCGCGGGTGAAGGCATCGAGCGCGCCGAAGGGCTCGTCGAGCATCAGGAGTTCCGGCTCGTGGATGAGGGCGCGGCAGAGATTCGCCCGCTGCTGCATGCCGCCGGAAAGCTGCCAGGGAAATTTCGAGCCGAAGCCCTTCAGGCCGACAGTTTCGAGCAGGTGTTCGGCCTTTTCCACATATTCCGCCTTATGCCTGCGCAGCCGGTGACGGTGCCTTTCGACGATCTCCAGCGGCAGGAGGATATTGTCGAGCGTCGTGCGCCAGGGCAGCATGGTCGGATTCTGGAAAGCCATGCCGACGATCGATACCGGCTCCGTGACCTGTTTGCCGGCAACGATCACGCCGCCGCCTTGCGGGATATGCAAGCCGGTGACGAGCTTCATCAGCGTCGACTTTCCGCAGCCGGACGGGCCAACGACCGCAGCAAACTCACCCTTGCCGACCTTCATGTTGAGCCCGGAGACGGCGAGCGTCCCGTTGGGGCCGCCATAACGCATGTCGACGTTTTCGATAGAAACCAAGGGGGAAACGAGGTGCGCCAATGGCGTGTCTCCGCGATCATTCATAATTCCAGACGAGAGAGAACCCGGGTTTGAGCCGGGTTCTCCATCGATGATCAAGGAAGCATTCGCTCTTCCTTGGGGGGCAGGAAGCTTGCGTCGAACACTTGGTCAGCCTTCACATTGCCCTTGAGGCCCATGGAGACCTTCAGCGTTTCGATCGAGGCGGTGAGCCTTGCCGGATCGATGCCGCCGAAACCGTTGGCGACAACATAAGGGGTCTTGATGTTCATGGAATTCGCCATGTTGAGGCGCTGCAGCTCAATATCCTTGTTCAGCGTCTCGTTGCGCTTCAGGACGGCTGCGACGCCCTCTTCGGGTTTGGCGACCGCGTCGGCAAAACCCTTGGCCAGAGCCTTCACGAAGCCTTTCACGGCCGCCGGGTTCTTCGCGGCGAAATCGGCATTGACCGTAATGCCGTTGCCGTAAAGGTTGAGACCGTTTTCCGCCATCAGGATGGTGGCGATATCCTCGTCCTTGATACCCTGCGCCTTCAGGTTCAGAATGACCGAGAAGGCGAAGCCGAAGACGGCATCGACCTTGCCCTGGGCGAGCATCGGCTCACGGACCGGAAAACCGATCGATTCGATGGTGATCTTGCTGTCGTCGATCTTGGCGACCTGCTTGAAAGCCTTCCACTGGGCAAAGGCGCCATCCGGCGGCGGAGCGCCGAGCTTCTTGCCTTCGAGCGACTTCGGATCGTTGGTGACCCCGAGCGACTTGCGGCCGACGACCGCAAAGGTCGGACGCTCGTAGACCATCATGACCATCTTGATCTTCTGCGACGGGTCCTCATCGAGGAATTTGATCAGCGAATTGATGTCGCCGAAACCGATCTGATAGGCGCCGGTGGCGACGCGCGGGATCGCCTCGACCGAACCGTTACCCGTGTCGATGGTGACATCGAGACCTTCGGCCTTGAAGTAGCCCTTGTCCTGGGCGAGCAGGAAGCCGGCAGCGGGACCCTCGAACTTCCAGTCCAGCGTAACTTTGATGGGCGTATCCGCCCGGGCCGGCGCCGCGGACGCGACAAAGCCTGCGGCAAAGGCCACAGCCGCGGCGGCCGAAAGTTTGGAAAGCAGTCTGCGCGAGATCATGAAAGGTCGTCCCCTCGAGGTTTCTTGTTTGATAACCGCATCCAAACCTTTCTTCTCCTGTCGCGCAAGCTGAAATTGCACATAAAGTTATCATATTTTAGTAGCGATTATATTTTGTGCAGACGATGATTTTGCCGGCAACATCCTGCCCCCGTTTTCGGCACAGGGGGCGAGGACCCGTGAAGCAAGGGACGACTGAAATCGGCGTAGAAGATCTGGAAAGGTTAATGCTTTCCGCGGCTTCGTCATTCGATTTGACGAAAACGGCGGCTCTTCCCTTTCCTCACCCGGCAATTGTATAAAGCCTGGAACAATTCCTCCGTCCGTGAGCCCCGCCGATGACCGAAATCCTGCTGCTGTTTCTCGTCATCCTGGTGTTTGGCCTGCATCGGCGAACATCCAACCGCATCGCCGGGCTCGAAAAGGAGCTGGAGGCGGTCAAGGCCGATCTCCTGGCGCGGCAGGCGCTTCCGCTCCGGGAGGCCGCGACTGCGGCTTCGGCCGAAGCCGCAACCGAGACGGTCGCTGAGGAGCCGGCATCGGCTGCCGAACTCGCGGCGCGCGAAACTGCCGAGGATGCAGCAACCGCCGAAGAGCTGGCGGCGGCATCCGTAAGCACCGAAGAAAGCGAGCCCGGCACCGGACAGGAAGAGCTTACACCCGGCCCCGCCCCTCAACCCACCGCCAAGCCGAAAACCAAAGAAAATCTCGAGAGTTATCTCGGCGCCCGCTGGCCGGTCTGGGTGGGCGGCGTGGCGCTCGCCTTCGGCGGCATTTTCCTGGTGCGCTACTCGATCGAGGCCGGCCTGCTCGGCCCTGCTGCGCGGCTCACCCTCGCCTGCCTGTTCGGCCTTTTCCTGATGGCGGCGGGCGAGGTTGTGCGCCGACGCGCCCTGCCGCAAGCTTCCGAGCGGTTCAGCAATGCGATGATCCCCGGGGCGCTGACGGCTGCCGGCGCGGTGACGCTGCTCGGTGCAATCTTCG
Organism: Neorhizobium sp. R1-B; assembly: GCF_004368875.1. Classification (NCBI taxonomy): domain Bacteria; kingdom Pseudomonadati; phylum Pseudomonadota; class Alphaproteobacteria; order Hyphomicrobiales; family Rhizobiaceae; genus Neorhizobium; species Neorhizobium sp. R1-B. The sequence goes on along the minus strand of NZ_SOEM01000002.1, from coordinate 39,815 downwards.
CAGCCTATGCCGTCTATGAGTTCATCGGGCCGACCAGCGCCTTCATCCTACTGGCACTCGTCTCCTTCACGACGATCGCGCTGTCGCTGCTGCACGGACAGGCGCTCGCCGGACTCGGACTGCTCGCCTCGCTGATCACGCCGGCACTGGTGGCAAGCGAGGAACCGAGCGCCAATGCACTGTTCCTCTTCCTCGGCCTGACCTGGTTTGCGGTCAATGCCGCCTCGCGCTTCCGGCGCTGGACGATCGTGCCGACGCTTGCCAATATCGGCATCGGGCTCTGGGCCATCGCCTATGCGGTGGGGTCCGACGTATTCGACGCTATGCCGCCGGCATTGGCGCTGATCGTAATGATCGCCGGCACGGGCTTCTTCTGGCCCGGGCCGCGCTATGGGCTGGACCGGCCAGCGAAGTCCGGCTGGAGCGGGCTTCTTGGGCGCCCGCCCCTGCAGATCACGCTGTCCGTCTCGATCATGGCCGTCCTGCCGGCGCTTGCCATGCTACTTGCGGATTTTCCGACCGGCATCGACCCCCTGTTTGCCTCTGCCGCGGTGATCGCGGCGCTGGCGGCACTCGGCGCGAGCCGCACCTATGCGGTCTGGCCGGCCCTGATCTCCGCCGCGGGTGCGGTATTGGCCATAACACTGACCGCGCTCCTTTTGCTCGATTACATTCCGCCGCCGCCGACTGAAGGCCAGCCGGTGGCGGTTTTGACCTACACGCATGAGATCATCATCAGCCTCAGTCTCGGCGCCATCGTCACCTTTCTCGGTTTTGCCTTTCTCAGGCGTTTGCGTAGTGCCGAACCGGAATTCTCGATCCTCTGGAGCGTCCTGATGCCGGCCGTGCCGGTAACGCTTGCGACAATCAGCTTCCTCAACTTCGGCAATCTCGGACGCGACTGGACGCATGGGGTCTACGGGCTGGCGCTCGGCCTCGTGCTGCTTGCCGGCGCGGACTGGCTGTTCCGCAGGAGCGAAAAGACGACCGAGGAGCGCACCGATCTACCTATCGACTGGCCTGCAAATCTTCTCGTCGCGGGTTCCTTCGCAGGTTTTGCGCTTGCGCTGCATGCGGTGACCAACGGCATCGTCACCACGATCCTGCTTTCGGTCCTCGGCTTCGCCTATGTGCTGGCGATGCGGTTCCGCTCTTGGCCGGCACTGCCCTGGATGATGGCCGCCGCCACGCTGATCGTCTTCGGCCGCATTGCCTGGGAACCGACGCTGATCGGCGTCAACAGCCTCGGCAAGACGCCCTTCCTCAATGCGCTCCTTCCCGGCTACGGCATTCCGACGCTGCTTGCGATCGCGACTGCCTGGCTCCTGAGAGGTTCCGCGGATTTCCGCATCCGCAACGTCATGCAGGCGCTTGCCTCGCTCGCGGTTCTGATGACGGTCGCCGTTCTCGTACGTCATGCGATGAACGGCGGCGTGCTGGACGACCGGGTGCCGACGCTTGGCGAACAGTCGATCTACACGCTCGTCACCGTTGGTTTCTCCGGCGTGCTTCTGACCCTCGATCTCAGATCGCCGAGCCCGGTCTTCCGCTGGGGTTCCATGATTGCCGGGGTGATCGCGACGCTCAACGTGCTGTCGCTGCATCTCTTCGCGCTGAACCCCTTTTTCAGCGGCGAAAGCACCGGTGCCTGGCCCTTCTTCAACCTGCTGCTGATCGGCTATCTTCTGCCGGCGCTCGCCTATGGCCTGGTCGCCTGGTATGCGCGCGGGCGGCGACCGCAGCCCTATGTCGTCATGCTGGCGCTCGCCGGCGCGGTGCTCGGCTTCCTCTGGGCGACGCTTTCGGTGCGCCGTTTCTGGCAGGGAGAGAACATCGCCGACTGGAAGGGTTTTCTGCAGGGAGAGACCTATACCTATTCGGTGGTCTGGCTGCTGATCGGCGTGGCGCTGCTGGCGGTGGGATCTCGGCTGGACGCCAAGAGCCTGCGGCTTGCTTCCGCCGGCCTCGTGCTGGTCGCGGTCGTGAAAGTGTTCCTGATCGACATGTCGAATCTCGAAGGCATCTTGCGGGCCGTCTCGTTCATCGGGCTCGGTGCGGTGCTGATCGGCATCGGGCTTTTCTACCAGCGCATTCTGGTGAAAAAGAACGGTGAACCCGAGCTGACCGATTCGCAGGAACCCGCATCGTGACCGTTTCGCTTGCCGCAGCCTTCTCGCCCTACGAGGAGCTTGCCCAAACCCTGATCCCGCATGCGACCGAAGGCGACGACGGCAGCCACGACATCGCCCATATCCTGCGCGTCTTCCGCAATGCCTTGCGTATCCACGAGAAAGAAGGCGGCGACGGGCGAGTGCTCGCGGCCGCCGTGCTGCTCCACGATTGCGTGGCGGTCGAGAAGAATTCGCCCCTGAGATCGCAGGCTTCGCGGCTGGCGGCGGAGAAAGCCGCCGGCATTCTTGCCGGCCTTGGATGGGTGGAAGAGGATATCGCCGCCGTCGCGCATGCCATCACCACCCACAGCTTTTCGGCAAACATTGCGCCGGAAACGCTGGAGGCGAAGATATTGCAGGATGCCGACCGAATGGATGCGATCGGCATGGTGGGTGCAGCGCGCTGCTTCTATATCGCCGGCCGCATGGGATCCGGCCTCTACGATCCCGCCGATCCGCTCGGCAAGGAGCGGCCTCTGGACGACAAGGCCTTTGCCATCGACCATTTCGGAATAAAGCTGTTCAAGCTGGCGGATGGGTTCCAGACCGCGACCGGCCGGGTGCTCGCGAAGGAACGGCATGAGAGGCTGAAATCGGTACTCGACCTCTTCGTCGACGAAATCTGAGGATATCATCATGCGCGTCAGCCAACTCAACTACTATCCGCTGAAAAGCGGCTGCGGCATTGCGCTTACCGAAGCGGAGATCGCGGCGGAAGGCATTCCCGGCGACCGGCGGATGATGGTGACGGATCCTTCCGGCCATTTCATCACGCAGCGCGAACTGCAGGCGCTGGCGCAGCTTCAGGTGACGCCGCAAGACGGCGGCTTCCGCCTGGCGGTCGACGGCAAGGGCGAGATCGGTGTCAGCCACCCCCCGGCCGGCCGTCGCATGGACGTCGCCGTGTGGAAGTCGATCGTCAGTGCGGCGGTGGCTGACGATGCGGTCAACGAGACGATTTCGGGCTGGCTCGGCCGCGACATCCGGCTGGTCTTCTTCGACGATCACGCGAAGCGTACCGCAAGCGCCGAATGGGCGGGGCCGAATACGCCCGTCACTTTCGCGGACGGTTATCAGGTGCTCGTCACCACGGCCGGCTCGCTCGCGGCACTCAATGCCGACATGGAAAAACATGGCGAAGGCGCGGTCGGCATGGAGCGTTTCCGGCCGAATATCGTGCTCGACCATGACGAGGCCTTCGAGGAAGACAATTGGGAAGGCATCGAGATTTCCGGCATCCGCTTCGATTTCGTCAAACCCTGCGCCCGCTGCATCATGACCACGCAGGACCAGAAGACCGGCTCCCGCGAGGCGCCGAGCCCGATGGCCGCTATGGGCCGCATCCGCATGTCTGCCGATCGCCGTGTGCCCGGTCCGCTCTTCGGCTGGAATGCCGTGCCGCGCGGCATCGGGCGCATCAAGGTCGGCGACGTGGCGACGGTAACGGCGGAGCGGGACGCCTGGGCGATCAAGCGGCGGGCGTGACGCCGCCGGGTCCGCTACCTTTATGACTGAACGTTCGGTTGCGCCTGCATGGTCGCAAGATCAATCGGCATCGAGATATGCTCGTGGGCGATCAGCCATTGGCCCGCTATCTTGCGGAAACCGGATGTCACGCGGACCCAGTAATCCGCCTTGTCTCCGCCTGTCCGCATGCTCCTGACGTGGCTCAGGCTGTGGCAGAAGCCCACATCGCCATTCGCTGCGATGCGCAAGTCGTGGATGTCGTAATCGATCGATCCTTCAACCGAAGCGAACCAGGCCTCGAAGTTCTTTCGATAGGCATCTGCGCTCTGGACCTGCGCCGGTGGTCTGATGTCGAAGACAACGGTGTCTGCCGCGTAATACGCCATCAGGGCGCCAATGTCCTTGGCGCGCAACGCTCGCGCCAGACCGTCCACGCGCCGGCGAATTTCTTCTTCTTCAACGGTTGGGCTTGCAGCTGTCGACATGACACTCTCCTGCAGATGGGAGCCATTCGGCCTCCCGGCTTTTGCAAAAGTCCGCCCGCGGCAAATCTACCACGGGCGGACTCTGGCACCAACCGGCCAATCCGGGCCTGTTCAGAGGATGTATCGCAATTGTATAGCCGGCGTCCCGGAGGCAGCCTATTCCGCCGGGTTTAATGCGGCAGATGGCGGAGCCACCTGGCGCGCGGGGTTGCTGAGGCGGCCGTAACCGAGGAGCATGGTGGCGAGTGCGGTGAGGCCGCCGGCGACTGCTACCCAGAAGCCGTTCGAGGCACCATAGGCATCGACGGTCCAGCCGGCGAGCGAGGAGCCAATCGCAAAGCCGATGCCGACGCCGGTCATGGCATAGGTGATGCCTTCGGTGAGCTGTGACGAAGGCACGATGCGCTCGATCAGGCTCATGCCGGTGATGAAGGTCGGCGAGATCGCCGCACCGGCCAGGAAGATCACCAGCGTCAGCGTCCAGAGATTGCCGACAAAAGGCATGGGCAAGGTGGTGACGGCGGCGATCAGGCTGGCGAAGATCAGGCGGCGGGCGAGCGGCGTCTTGAATTTGATGGCGCCGATGATGAGGCCGACGACAAACGAACCGGCGGCATAGGCCGAGAGGATATAACTTGCGGCACCCTTATTGCCCATGGCTTCGGCGAAGGCGACGACCGCGACCTCGGCCGTACCGAAGATCGTGCCCATGCCGGCAAAGACCGTGACCACGAACCACATGGAGAGGAGCCGCATGACCGAGCCGCTGCCGGTGTCGCGTTGCGGATCGACCTTCGGCTCGGTCGATTTCTGTGCGACAAAGAGGGCCGTGCCAATGGCGAGGAAGGCGGCAGAGGCGAGAACGCCCGCTTCCGGAAAGAGGGAAACGCTGAGGCCGATACCGACCACCGGACCGAAGATATAGACCACCTCGTCGAGCACGGATTCGAACGCGAAGGCGGTATGGAGTTCGGGCTGGTCGCGGTAGATCTCGGTCCAGCGGGCTCTTACGATCGCCATCATGCTCGGCATCATGCCGGCCAACAGAGCGAAGGCGAACAACGTCCAGTTCGGCCAGCGTTGCCAGGCCGCAGCGGCAAGGCCGACAAGTGCAAGAAAGGTGATGGCCGTCGTCGGCACGAGCACGGCGGACTGACCTTTGGCATCTATCCAGCGGGAGACCTGGGGAGAGATGAAAGCATTGGCGAGCGCGAACGTCGCCGACACCGCCCCCGCGATCCAATATTCGCCATGGGTCTGCGACAGCATCGCGACGGCGCCGATCGTCGTCATCGGCAGCGGCAGGCGGGCGATGAAACCGGCGGCGGAGAAAGCTTTCGTCCCCGGCCTCCGGAATATTTCACCATAGGGATTGGGCATGACGGGCTCCTTGAGTTATCGTGGGATGACCTTTACATACGCCGCGTATGAGAGTTAGATAGACACATACGTCACGCATGTCAATTAACATACGTGACGTATGCGAATAATTTCTGGAGTTCCGATGGCCCACAAGCCGCGCAAGGAAATGATCGCCGAAACACGGGCCAAGCTGATCGCCGCAGCGCGCCATGCCTTTGCCACGCAAGGTTATGCGGAAGCGTCGATGGACGATTTCACAGGCCAAGCGGGCCTGACACGCGGCGCACTCTACCACCATTTCGGCGACAAGAAGGGCCTGCTGCAGGCGGTCATCGCCGAAATCGACGCGGAAATGTCCGACCGGCTCTGCGCGATTTCCAGCAGAGCAAAGACCGCCTGGCAGGGGTTCGTCGATGAAAACATCGCCTATATCGAGATGGCGCTGGAGCCCGAGATCCGCCGCATCATGCTGCTCGACGGGCCGGCGGTGCTGGGCGACCCCTCGAACTGGCCGAACCAGAACGCCTGTCTCCGCTCCATGACGGCAAGCGTCCAGAAACTCATCGACGAAGGCACGATCAGGGACGTGGATGCGGAGGCGACCGCACGGCTCGTCAATGGCGCGACGCTCAGCGCCGCACTCTGGATTGCCGGAGCGGAGGATCCCGAGGCCGCCTCGAAGAGGGCCACGGAGGCGTTTCTCGTGATGGTATCCGGGCTGCTGAAGGAAACGGTTCCGGCTTAGGTACGGCCGTCTGGAGCTTGGGCTTGCATAAGGGCATGGCCCACCACTTCGAAGACGCGCGGGTCGAGCATCTGCGAAACGTTGAAGCGCATGAAGCCGGTCGCTGCCTGTGACAGGCTGAAAGCGTTTCCGGGCGCCAGGACCACGTTCCTTTCCAGGGCTGCCCGCGCAACGCGTGCGGCATCCAGATCGTCCGGCAGCCGGCACCAGAGAAACATGCCGGCCTGCGGCTCGATCCAGGGCGTGATGCCGAGCCCCTTCAGTCTTGCCGAAACCTCGGCCATCGCCTGCGACAGACGCGTCCGCAGAGCTTCGACGTGTTTGCGGTAATTGCCGTCGCTCAATACGTTGAGGACCAGTTCCGCCGTCAGCCTCCCGCCGCCGAAGGTGGTGGCGATCTTGAGGTCCGTCAGGCCCTCGATCCATTCAGGCTTTGCGGCGACAAAACCGCAGCGCGCCGAGGCGGACAGGGTTTTCGAAAAACTGCCGATATGAATGACCCGGTCAAGCCCGTCGAAGGCGGCCAGACGCGGCGCCGCGGCATGCTCGAAATCGGCAAAGATGTCGTCCTCGATGACGGTAAGATCGAACTGATCCGCAAGCTTCAGGACGCGATGGGCCGCCACCGGCGAAAGCACGGCGCCGGTCGGATTGTGAACGGCGGAATTGGTGATGTAGAGACGCGGCCGATGCTCGGCGCAGATTTCGGCGAACACCTGGAGATCGGGGCCGGAGGCCGTGTAAGGGACGCCGACGATCTTCGCGCGGTGGGCCCGCAGCAAGGCATGAAAGTTGAAATAGCAGGGATCGTCGACCAGCACGGTATCGCCGGGCTCGATAAGAAAACGGCACAGGAGATCGATCGCCTGGGTTCCCGATTCGGTCAGCATGATTTGATCAGGAGACGCTTCGATCCCCCGTTCGGCCATGCGACGCGAGATCAACTGGCGAAGCGGCGGCAAGCCCAGCGGCGAGCCGTAGTCGGCCAGCGAGGGACCTTCGCTGCGGGACAGTGCTCGCAAGGCCCGGCGGATGCTTTCCTCCGGAAGCCAGGAAGGCGGCAACCAGCCGCAGCCCGGCTTCAACCCACCCTCGCCTGCGTCAAGGGATTGCCGGGAGACCCAGAACGGATCGACGGCGCGGTCGAGCCTGGGACCAACCTCCGAGAGCGAGAATGGCGCAGCCTGATTTGCGACATAGAAGCCCGACCCCGGCCTCGACAGGATCGCCCCTTCGGCGACGAGGCGTTCATAAGCGTCGACCACCGTCGAGGTGGAAACCCTGAGTGTGCCCGCCAGCCCGCGAACTGAGGGCAGCTTGGCGCCCGGCGTCAGGCTGCGGCCGGCGATGCGCTGCCTGATCGTCGTCATGACCATCGACACCCGGGTGCCATCCGCTGCCTCGCCGTTCATCCGTACTGGATCCTTTACCATAACAGTTTTTCCAAACCGTATCAGACTGTGGCTGGTGAAGCCATTCGCCTTCATCGATAAGGACTGCGAAAATGATGGAGTGCTTCATGGACCGTACAGCAGCCGGATGGATCAACGGGTTTATCGGTGTGGTCATCTTCAGCGGCTCGCTGCCCGCCACCCGCGTTGCAGTGATGCAGTTCGATCCGGTCTTCCTGACGGTCGCGCGGGCCGCAATCGCCGGAATATTGGCGGTCGGGCTGCTCATGCTGTTTCGGGAGAAGCGGCCTGTACGGAGCGACGTGGTACCCCTGGCGGTCGTTGCCCTCGGCGTCGTGGTCGGGTTTCCGCTGCTGACGGCTCTTGCGCTGCAGCACGTGACCTCGGCGCATTCGATCGTCTTCGTCGGCCTGCTGCCGCTCGCAACGGCCATCTTCGGTGTCATCCGGGGCGGCGAGAGACCTAAGCCCGCCTTCTGGCTGTTTTCGATTCTCGGAAGCGGGCTGGTGGCCGGGTTCGCGCTGGCGCAGGGGCTGACGGCGTCGCCCGTCGGCGACGCATTGATGCTTGCCGCCATCATTGCCTGCGGCCTCGGTTATGCCGAAGGGGCGAGACTTTCCCGCAGGCTCGGCGGGTGGCAGGTGATTTCCTGGGCGCTCGTCCTGTCGCTGCCGCCGATGATCGTTGCAGCGGTCGCCACCATGCCTGACACCTTTTCCGGCATCGAAGCGCCCGCATTGGCGGGCCTTGCCTATGTTTCGCTGTTCAGCATGCTGATCGGCTTCGTTTTCTGGTATCGCGGCCTCGCGCTCGGCGGCATCGCCTCAGTCGGCCAGTTGCAGCTCCTGCAGCCGTTCCTCGGGCTGGCACTCGCGGCGACCCTTCTGCACGAATCCGTCAGTTGGATGATGTTCGCTGTGACGCTCGCCGTGATCCTCTGCGTCGCCGGTGCGCGCAAGTTCGCCCGGTAGGCACGACAGCTGCGGCCTTGGCTGGCTAGCCTGGCTTCCATCCCGCCCAGCGCATGGCAGGTATTCGCAAAAGCAGGTTGCCTGACATCTTGGCGAACGGCGAAAACGGACTAGCTATTCCCTTTCCCTGCCCTGCCCGGCTCATCCTGCCGGTGCGACCGCCCGATTAGAAGTAGACCTCCCGCATGACACCTCGGTCCATCGGCCTTCTCTGCGCTCTTTCGGCCGTGACCATCTTTTCCATGCAGGACGGCATTTCGAAACATCTCGGCACCGCCTATCCGCCGATTTTCGTGACAATGATCCGCTATTGGGCCTTTGCAGGCTTCGCGCTGTTCCTCGCGGGCCGCTCGCCCGTGGGATTGAAAGGCGTCGTCACCGCCAACCGGCCCTGGCTGCAGATCGCCCGCGGCGTGCTGCTTGTCACGCAGATCGTGGTGTCGATCTTCTCCTTTGCGCGGGTCGGGCTTGCGCCTACCCATACGATTTTCGCAGCCACGCCGCTGGTCGTCGCCTGCCTTTCGGTGCCGTTTCTCGGAGAACGGGTCGGCTGGCGGCGCTGGGCGGCGATCGGCATCGGCTTCATCGGCATCCTGTTGATCATCAACCCGCTGCAGGCGACATTCGACACCAAGATCATCATCCCGATCGTCGGCACGCTGATGTTTGCGGTCTATTCGATCATGACACGGCTCGCGAGCCGCACGGACACGCCAGACACTGCCTTCTTCTACACCGGCGTGGCCGGTGCGCTGGCGATTACGTTCGTAGGCCCGTTCTACTGGACGCAAATCACGCTTGCCGACTGGTTCTGGATGATCGCCCTCTGTATCACCGGCATGAGCGGGCATTATCTCCTGATCCGCGCCTATGACCTGCTCGATGCCGTCGTCGTACAGCCGATGTCCTATATCCAGACCGTAATCGTCTGCCTGATGGGCGTCTTCCTTTTCGGCGAGGTGATGACGGTCAACATGATCGCCGGCTGCACGATCGTGATTGCCGCCGGCATCTTCACCATCTGGCGGGAAGCCCGGCTTGCGCGTGCGGCACCCGCAGCAATCGATCCGCCCGGAACACCGTGACCCTCATCAAATGCGGTGATGGATCGATTTAGCAAAAGTTGTTTTTCGAATGCCGCCGGCAGGGGTATGATTTGCCCCTCATTGCAGGAGGACCCTATGAGCCAATCCGCGACCCAAACCGTGCGCTCGCCGATGCCCTGGCTGATCATCACCGCCGGCGCGCTGATCGCGATGCTGACCTTCGGGCCACGCTCGGCCATGGGTTTCTTCCAGCTTCCGATGCTGCAGGATACCGGTTGGGACCGCTCCACCTTTGGTCTGGCGATGGCGATCCAGAACCTCTTCTGGGGTCTCAGCCAGCCCTTTTTTGGGGCGCTTGCCGACAAATACGGCACGGGGCGCGTGCTTGCCATGTCCGGCGTACTCTATGCCGCCGGCCTCATTCTCATGGCCAATGCGAGCGCGCCGATCTGGCTGCATATCGGCGGCGGTGTGCTGGTCGGCATGGCGATCGGCGCCGGTTCCTTCAGCGTCATCCTGTCGGCCTTTGCCCGCAACGTGACCCCCGAGCAGCGATCGATGGCGTTCGGCATCGGCACGGCAGCCGGATCGGCCGGCATGTTCCTGTTTGCGCCGCTAAGCCAGGCGCTGATCAGCAATTTCGGCTGGTCCGATAGCCTGGTCTATATGTCGGTCATGATGCTGATCGTGCCGCTGCTCGCCTTCCCGCTGCGGGGCAATGCAAGCTCGGGAAGCCAGTCCCACAGTCAGTTCCAGCAGTCGGTGAGCGCGGCCCTGAAGGAAGCCTTCGGCCATCAGAGCTACCTGCTGCTTACCGCCGGCTTTTTCGTCTGCGGCTTCCAGGTTGCCTTCATCACCGCGCATTTTCCGGCCTATCTCGGGGATATTGGCATCGACGCGCGTTATGCGGTGATCGCCATGGCGCTGATCGGCTTTTTCAACATCATCGGCTCGCTCGGCGCCGGCTTCATCGGCCAGCGTTATTCGAAGCCCTATTTCCTCGCTTACATCTATATCGGCCGCTCGATCGCAGTGACCGCGTTCCTGCTTCTGCCGCAGACGCCGACGACCGTCATCGTCTTTGCAATCGTCATGGGACTGCTGTGGCTTTCCACCGTGCCGCCCACCAACGGGCTTGTCGCCATCATGTTCGGCACACGCCATCTCGGGCTTCTCGGCGGCATCGTTTTCCTGTCGCACCAGGTGGGCTCGTTCCTCGGCGTGTGGATGGGCGGTTATCTCTACGACCGCTTCGGCTCCTATGACCCCGTCTGGTGGCTGGGCGTCGGGCTCGGCATCTTCGCTGCGGTCGTCCACTGGCCGATCCAGGAAAAGGCGGTCGACCGATCGATGCCGGCTGCCCAGCCGGCCGAATAACACAGCTCAGCCGGCCTGCCGTTCCGCTGCCTGAGACAAGGCTTTCAACGCCGCCTGCACAAAACCGTCGCGGGCGGCGTTTTCCGTCAGACCTCGGGGCTCGTAGACATGCCGGTGCAGGAAAAAGGCGGTAAGGCGGAAGGCCGCCGCCATGCTTTCCCGGTCGGCTGCATTCGCTGCGCCCTCGCCCAGAAAGCCGGGCAGAGCCAACATGCGGTCGGCATAGGGAGCGCCTGCTGCGCGGGAGACGGCACGGCCGGTTTTCGGCGAGACATAGACGAGATCCTCGGTAATCCCGGTCGCGGCGCATTCGGTGAGGTCGAGGCCGAAGCCGAGATCGTTCAGGACTGCCAGTTCAAAGCGCACGAAGAGTTCGCCGGCGTCGGCCGGGTCGTCCAGCGCGTCGAGAATGACGTCCAGCGCCTCGAAGAGATGAGGGTGCGGATCACGCTCGGGCAACAGCCGGAGCAACGCGCCCATGGCCTGCACGCCATAAACGGCGGTCGCCGTCTCCATCAGTTTCGCGGCCCTCAGCCGCACCGGCTCCAGCTTGAATTCGCCGAGATGTTCATCGAGACGCGCCCGCCAGACGGCCTCTACCCGATTTCCCGGCTGCAGGACTGGCTGCATGGCGCGCGAGCGGCCGGAACGGACGAGCCCCATATGCCGCCCGCGCTCGCGCGTCATCAATTCGGCGATGACGCTCGTCTCGCCGTGGCGCTTGACGCCAATGATGATGCCTTCGTCCTGCCACTGCATGTGCTGCTTTAACATCCTTCCAATGTGATTCAGTTCTACCCGATAAGTGCTTCAGACTGAATCGGTTTCTGGAATTTACGCTCTTCCGGGAAGTTGTAGCCTGTCCCGTCTTGCCTGGAACAAATCGGGCTCCATTTGGATTCCTGTGCGAAATTTCCACTTCAGATCACAAAGCCCGGGAGCCCTTATGAAAAACGTTCTTCTTGTCGCACTGGCCGCCCTGCCGGCTGCCGCTCTCCTTGCCTCCCCCGCCGCCGCCCAATCGCCGCAGCTGGAACAGGCTTGCGTGATGGTCGCCAAGAATTTCCTTCTGGTGCCGAACGTCAAGACCGGCATCGTGCAATCCTACCCGGAACTCGATCCACCGGGCGCAAGGCTTACCTATTCCACACGGGAAGATGCCAAGCCGACCGATTTCAACAACGAGATCGAGTGTGAATTCGACAAGCCGCAGCCGCCGTTCAATCTCCTGCGCTTTTGCATTTCAGACACATGTTATGGCCCGAACGAGCAGGAGCAGGAGAACCGCCGACGTTACCAGGAGGTCAAAGTGCTGATGGATCGGCAGCAGAAGAAGTGAGCGCCCTCAGAACTCTTTTTTGCCGCCGATCACATTCAGCGCGGATGAGAGATAGCGCGCTGCGAGCGTATGGCGGCGTCTCGTGGCGATGCCAAGGGCGGCCCGGCAATGGCTTTCCAACGGGTCACCCACCGTTGGATCGAGGGACGACTGGACGGTGACCGTGCCGCTGTAGATCGACGGAACACCCTCCACATCCCGCAGGCAGCGGCCGTTCGCCGCCACCGAGATCTTGCGACCGTCGGGGTGAGTGAGGCCATACTTCGCCTGGTAAGGCAGGCCGGTGATGATTGCATCGTGGATCGCCTTGGCGACCCGCTGCTTGTCACCCTCGTCGATATACCGGATGACCAGCTCGATCGGCGCGCCTTCCACGAGGTCGCTGTAGGGAACACCGAATATATCAGCGATGATTTCATCGCCGTACACTCTGTTCTCCGGGACGCTCCAACTATAAAAACCGATGGGACAGGTAGCGTCCATCTCGGCATTGCCGTTGAAGAATCCAATGTCAGCCATTCACGGACCTCTCGTTGTTTACGACAGGGTGACGCGCGGTCCGGGCTTTAGCAATAACTTTTTATAATCGTTCCAGGAATGCGGCGGAAAATCCGCTCAATTTTTGGGGAAATCCAGCCCCATCTCGCGGAAACGCTCCGGATCGTCGCCCCAGTTTTCCCTGACCTTGACGAACAGGAAGAGGTGGACGGGCTGCTCGAGGATCTCCGAAATCTCCTTGCGGGAGGCGGTGGAGATCGCCTTGATAGCCTCGCCGTTCTTGCCGAGAGCGATCTTCTTCTGGCTGTCGCGCTCCACATAGATGACCTGTTCGATACGGACCGAACCGTCCTTTCGCTCCTCCCATTTCTCGGTCTCGACGTGGGACGCATAGGGAAGCTCCTGATGCAGGCGCAGGAACAGTTTTTCGCGGGTGATTTCGGCGGCGAGCTGGCGCATCGGCAGATCAGAGATCTGGTCTTCCGGATAATACCAGGGACCTTCCGGCAACGTTTCGGCGAGATAATCCATAAGGTCGTCGCAACCGGAACCGGTGGTGGCAGACACCATGAACGTGCGCTCGAAAGCGACCGCCTCGTTGGCGGTAGCAGCGAGTTTCAAAAGATCCTCGTGGCGGACCCGGTCGATCTTATTCAAAACCAGGATCTTCGGCTGATGGACCTCCTTCAAGCCTTCCAGGATCGCCTCGGCATCACCGCGGATGCCGCGCTCGCTGTCGATCAGCAGGAGGATGAGGTCGGCGTCCTTCGCCCCGCCCCAGGCGGACGTCACCATGGCGCGGTCGAGCCGGCGGCGCGGCTTGAAGATGCCGGGCGTATCCATGAAAACGATCTGGGCATTGTTGTGGATGGCGATGCCGCGCACGATGGCGCGCGTCGTCTGCACCTTGTGGCTGACGATCGACACCTTGGCGCCGACGAGCCGGTTCAGCAGCGTCGATTTGCCGGCATTGGTCGCGCCGATCAGCGCTACGAAGCCTGAATGGGTCGCGCCGACTTCTTCTTCGTCAGCGGGGATGTTGTCGTTTTCGGTCATCTTGTCCAATCATTCTCCGGCGGGCTTCTGCCACACGCCTTCACGTTCGAGCATCCTGGTCGCAGCGACCTGTTCGGCAGCGCGTTTTGAGCGGTCTACGCCCGTTTCCGGCGCCACTCCCGGCACCTCCACCGTGACGGTGAAGCGCGGATCGTGGTCCGGGCCGGATCGGTCGTCGATGCGATAGGAAGGCGTCAGGCCGAATTTGGCATGCGCCCATTCCTGCAACTCGGTCTTGGCGTCGCGCCGCGCACCGTCGGCGCGGGCGGCGCGGCTTTCCCAATACCGGAGGATGAAGCCGCGCGCGGCTTCCAGCCCCCCATCGAGATAGAGCGCGGCAATCAGGCTTTCCACCACATCGGCGCGAACATTCATCATTCGCTTGCCGGTGAGCTTCTTCACATCGGCGCCGGTGCGGATGAAACGGTGCAGTTCCAGTTCATCGGCAACATGCGCGCAGCTTTCGGCGCTGACAAGCTGATTGAGCCGCACCGAAAGCTCGCCTTCGGTCGCCGACCGGAAGGTCTTGAACAGGAGGTCTGCGACGCAGAGGCCAAGCACCCGATCGCCCAGGAACTCCAGCCGCTCGTAATTCGCGCCCTTGGCCGAACCAGTGCTCGCATGGGTGAACGCCCGGTCCAGCCATTGCTTGTCGGCGAATTCGTGGCCAATCAGTTTTTCCAGCTGGCCGCGATCCTCCGCCGAAAGCGCCTTGGCCTTCATCAGTGGACGACCTTAAAGAGGCGATCCCAGCGCATGTTCGTCGGCCATTTCCAGACTTCCCGGAACGAGGTGTCGTTACCGAGCGAGAAGAAGATGATGCTAGCGCGGCCGACCAGATTTTCGGCAGGCACCATGCCGACATCGAAGCGGCTGTCGAGGGAATTGTCACGGTTGTCGCCCATGAAGAAATAGTGCCCTTCGGGAACTGTGAATTCCTGGGTGTTATCGCCGCGCGAGACCGGCGAATGATCAAGCGTGTCGTAGGTGACGCCGGTATCGAGGGTTTCGCGGAAGACCGGCACATCGGTGCCCGGATCGAGGCTGTAGTCGGAGGTGAAGGTACCGTCACCCTGTTTAGGCACCGGCTTGCCGTTGATCAGAAGCACGCCGTCGGTAACCTGCACCTTGTCGCCCGGCAAGCCGATCAGACGCTTGATGTAATCCACATCCGGATGGCTCGGGAGGCGGAAGACGATAACATCGCCACGCTCAGGCTCGCTGAACTCGAAAATGCGGCCCGAAAACAGGTTCGGCGAGAACGGCAGCGAGTATTTCGAATAGCCGTAGGCGAATTTGTTGACAAAGATATAGTCGCCCACGAGCAAGGTCGGCATCATCGAGCCGGAGGGAATGGTGAAGGGCTGAAAGAGGACGGTGCGGATCACCATCGCCAGCAGCAACGCCTGGATAATGACCTTGATATTTTCCCAAAGGCTGTTCTGCGGCTTGGTCTGGGCTTTTTCGGACACGTTCAAAGTTCTTTCTCTTTCCAGCAAAGTGCCGCTTTCTAACCCCTTCACGGAGCGGCGGCAATGGCTGATGGGCAACGGGGCGGACGATCAGCGGGCGAGAGGCCTCGCCTCGATGACCACGAAGGCCTGGGCATAAGGGTATTCGTCGGTGATGGTGATGTGGATGAGGGGTTCATGGTCCGCCGGCATCATCTCGGCGAGGCGCTCCGATGCGCCGCCGGTGAGCACCATGGTCGGCTTGCCCCCCGGAAGATTGACGACGCCCATGTCTCTCCAGAACACACCCTGGGCCATGCCGGTGCCGAGCGCCTTGGAGCAGGCCTCCTTGGCGGCGAAACGCTTGGCATAGGATGCAGCCCGGTTCTGACGGCGATCGGATTTCGCCCGCTCGATTTCGGTAAAACAGCGGTGGGTGAAACGCTCGCCGAACCGCTCGATCGATTTTTCGACGCGGCGGATGTCAATCAGGTCGCTGCCCATGCCGATGATCATGAAATTCTTCCTTCGTGCGCTCGGTCGCGTTTACAATGACTTGAGCGTTCCGGCCCGCGCCGTCAAGCGTTGCCTACGCCGGTCGCGGAAGCTGCGCACAGCCCAATAGGTCACGACATAGAAGAAAAGCCCCGAAAGCACCCCCGGCGGCAGCGATCCTATCAACATCGGCTCCAGGATCGGGCGCCAGAGCTGCGACAGGTCGAGGCGGTGGAAAAGCGCGCCGAGATCGAGGTGGTCATGGCCGGCAGCTTCGTTGCCGAGCATGACTTCCCCAATCTTCCAGGTGAGCGGCCAGATGATGGGACAGGTAATCGGATTGGCGAATGTCGTACCAAGCGCCGCGGCGATGACGCTTCCACCGAGCAGATAGGCGATCGGGATCGCAAGGAGCATGTGAAGGCCGAGAAACGGCGTCCATGCGCTCACCACGCCGATCGCAAGGCCGGCGGCGACCGCGTGCGGCGACCCCCCGATCCGCATCACCTTCAGGCGATAATAATCGAGGCTGCGGCGAAAACCCCTCGGCGGCAGAACGGCGCGGAGCAGTCTGTCACGAAATCCGAGCGGGGTGCGGCGGCGGAATGGCATCGGGCATTATCATCGTTCGGCGGCACGGGGCTAAAGCCTTCATGCCGCGGCAATCTTCGGAACAATCAACGGCCATAGCCGAAGCCGAAGATGATGGCGAAAGTTGGCCGCCCGTGATCGGGCATTGCTGCCGGAGCGATCTGAACGCCGGGCGCATCGTCTGCGGATGCGCCAATCTGCAAACCGCGCGGCAGTTCCGCGCGGAGGACGGGCAGGCTCTTAGAAGCCGGACTTGCGGAACATGCCGCGGTCGACCTGGCGCATCCGGTATTCGAGATCGATCCGGTCGCGGGCTTCGTTCAGATAGGCGACTTCGCGGTCCTGGGTGGTGGGGACGCGGAAGGCGCGGGCGAATTTGCGTACTGAGTCAAACATGATTGTTTCTTCTTTCTCTCTCATATTGCACTGCAACAATATAAGATGCGCGCTCACGTATTACCAACGCGACGAACGCCGGCCAGCCTTGCGCTGGGAGCATGGCGAAATGCTAGATCGGGTTGAAAAATGGGCAACAGAAATGAGGCCGTGCATTGGATATTCGACATCTCCCCTAAAAGTAGCGCCCACTCCCAATATAAGCGTCGTTGCGCTATACTGATCGGGCGGGGTCCAAAAGGAGGTGGGACTCAGGTGTTGACAATCGTTCTTGGATCAATCCTGTTCGTTGCCGGGCTGCTGTATCTGTTTCGCGGTGCCCTGGATCGCCGCCGGCTCAGCGAGCCGCACCGTTCCGGTCAGGCCGACGCGAAGCCGACCCTGGAACCCCGGCGCCAAGGCATCGGCTTCCTGAGCCTCAGCAGAAACTGGCCGGGCGTGGCCATGATGGCAGTCGGAGCCATTCTGCTGATTTCCGGAGCCTATGCCTGATTGTCGGCCTTAGCCGCGAATTTTAGTCATACACCCGCTTCAAGTTTGCGACGCAGTCGAGTTCCTTCAGCTGCAAGAGAAGCTGGTTGAGCTGACGCAGGTCCCAGACTTCGACCTCCATGCTGATCTCGGAAAAATCGGCGGCGCGGTTGCTACCCATTGCCAGCGTACGGATATTGACATCGAGACGGGCGATCGTCTGGGTGACCGTCGCGAGTGTACCGGGTTCGTTCAGCGTGTTGACCTCGATCTTGGCGGAAAACCGCGATTTGTTCGCCTCGTCCAGGTCCCAGCGGACATCGATCCAGCGCTCCGGCTGGTCATCGAATCGCTGCAGGGCCGAAGCCTGGATCGGGTAGATGGTGATCGCCTTGTCCGTTTCCATGATGCCGACGATGCGGTCGCCAGGCACCGCGCCGCTCGGCGCAAAGCGGACTTCCATATTGCCGGACAGACCGCGGATCGGCAGCGGATCCAGTCCGGCCTCGATCTCCTCCGGCGCCACGGCCCTCTGGTTCGGCAATTTGAAAATCATGCCGGAGGCGCTGCGCATGTTGAACCAGCCGTCATCGGCAGGCTTCACGGTAACGCGCTCATCCTTGTAGTCTGGGAAGACCGCGCGCAGCACGTCGAGCGAGGAGAGTTCGCCGCGTCCGACGGCGGCGATCGCATCCTCCACATCCTTATGCGCCAGCCGGTGGAGCGCCGGCTTCAATGCCTCGCGGGAAAAGACCTTGCCGGTGCGCTCGAAGGTGCGCTCCAGGATACGGTGCCCAAGACCCGCATATTGCTTGCGGATGGCCATACGGGTGGCGCGGCGGATGGCCGAGCGTGCCTTGCCGGTGACGACGATCTCTTCCCAGGCGGCCGGCGGCACCTGCACGCCCGAGCGAATGATCTCCACCTCGTCGCCGTTGTTGAGGCGGGTCACGAGCGGCATGATCCGGCCGTTGATCTTTGCGCCGACCGTGGTGTCGCCGATATTGGTATGCACCGCATAGGCAAAATCGATCGGGGTGGCACCGCGCGGCAGGGCGATCAGTTTTCCCTTGGGGGTAAAACAGAAGACCTGGTCCTGGAAAAGTTCGAGCTTGGTATGCTCCAGGAATTCCTCGGGACTGTCGCCTTCGGCAAGCGATTCGATCGTGTGGCGCAGCCAGGAATAGGCGTTGGATTCTCGCGGAAGGAGTTCTCCGCCCTTTCCATCCTTATAGAGGGCGTGGGCAGCAATGCCGTATTCGGCAATTTCCTGCATGAGCTGCGTGCGGATCTGCAGCTCGATGCGCTGGCGGGAGGGACCGACGATCGTGGTGTGGATGGAGCGGTAGTCGTTCTGCTTCGGATTGGAGATGTAATCCTTGAAGCGGCCCGGCACGACGCGCCACCGGGTGTGGACGATGCCGAGCGCGCGGTAACAGGACGGGATATTGTCGACGATGATGCGGAAGCCGTAGACGTCGGAAAGCTGCTCGAAGGAGAGCGACTTCGACTGCATCTTGCGGAACACCGAATAGGGCTTCTTCTGCCGCCCTTTGACATAGGTGTTGGTGAGCCCGTTGGCGATCAGCAGCTCGCGCAGCTCATCCTCGATCTTCTTGATCAGGCCTTCATTGCGCGCCTCAAGATCCGAGAGCCGCTTGGTGACCGTCTCGTAGGCCTCGGGATTCATATATCGGAAGGACAGATCCTCCAGCTCGTCGCGCATGTCCTGCATACCCATGCGGCCGGCAAGCGGCGCATAGATATCCATCGTCTCTTCGGAGATGCGCGCCTTCTGCTCCGCCTTCATATGGTCCAGCGTGCGCATGTTGTGCAGCCGGTCGGCGAGCTTGACCAGAAGGACGCGCACGTCGTCGGAGATGGCGAGCAGCAGCTTGCGGAGATTTTCCGCCTGTTTCGCCTTCTTCGATACCAGGTCGAGCCGCTTCAGCTTGGTGAGCCCTTCGACCAGCCGCCCGATGTCCTCGCCGAACAATTCGTCGATCTCGGCGCGGGTGGCGGTGGTATCCTCGATGGTATCGTGCAGGAGCGCGACGGCGATGGTCGACTCGTCGAGATGCATGTCGGTCAGGATGGCGGCGACTTCAAGCGGATGGGAGATATAAGGATCGCCGCTGGCGCGTTTCTGCTGGCCATGCTTCTGCATGGCATAAACATAGGCCTTGTTAAGGAGAGCTTCGTTGGCGTCGGGTTTATACTTCTGAACCCGCTCCACGAGCTCGTATTGCCGCATCATCCTGAAAAGAGTCCCTGATCCTCAAGTGGCCGACCGGCCCTGCCGAAAAGAAAATGGCGCGCCAACCGTCCGGTCAGCGCAGCCATCTTAAAACATTCAGACAGATTAGGGCGAGAGAATGAACGAAAACTTGCTAAGCGAGTGTTTCGCTTAGTAATCGTCGCTCTTTTCCGGCGGCACCAGGCCTTCGATGCCGGCAAGGAGCTCCTCTTCCGACATCTGGTCGAAAGTAACGGTTTCCGGAGCGTCCTCGTCCTCGTCGCGGTCGGATGCGACTGCAACCCCGCCGGCGGCGATCAGCGAAGCCGGATCGGGCTCCGGCTCGTCCACTTCGACGTGCTTCTGCAACGAATGGATGAGGTCTTCCTTGAGGTCGTCGGGGGAAAGCGTCTCGTCGGCGATTTCCCGAAGGGCGACAACCGGATTCTTGTCATTGTCGCGGTCGATCGTGATCGCAGCGCCCTGGGAAATCTGGCGGGCGCGGTGGCTCGCGAGCAGAACCAGCTCGAAACGGTTATCGACTTTGTCAATGCAATCTTCTACTGTGACACGGGCCATTGCCTGTCCTTTGGGTCATGGATTTTCGGAATTGATACGCCCGATACAGCCATTGCACGGCAAATTCAAGTTTTTCCTGACCACGCACTAGTTTCCTTCACCGATGACTCCTGGGGGCGACGGCCTGATTCAACCGCAAGCTGCTTGGATTATTGCGAATCGTGCCATAAATGACAGTTATATGAATAGTTCTTAATGTAGTGGATTATTCGGGAGGTTTGGTACACAAATATTGACCAAAGCTCTGCCTGCCAAGCAGGTTTATAAAAAAAGGGGATGGAGACAATATGTTTGACCCAAGGGAGAAGATTGCTCTCTTTATCGACGGCGCCAATCTCTACGCTGCCTCGAAAAGCCTCGGCTTCGATATAGACTATCGGAAACTTTTGAAGGCTTTCCAGAAGCGCGGCTATCTCCTCCGGGCCTATTATTACACCGCCCTCATCGAAGACCAGGAATATTCCTCGATCCGACCGCTGATCGACTGGCTCGACTACAACGGCTACAAGGTTATCACCAAGCCTGCGAAGGAATTTACCGATTCCATGGGGCGCCGGAAGGTCAAGGGCAATATGGACATCGAGCTGGCGATCGACGCCATGGAACAGTCCGAAACCGTCGACCACCTGGTGCTCTTTTCCGGCGACGGCGATTTCACCACGCTTGTGGAAGCCCTGCAGCGCAGGGGCCGCAAGGTCTCGGTCGTCTCGACCATGCAGACGCAGCCGCCGATGATCGCCGACGACCTGCGCCGCCAGGCCGACCATTTCATCGACCTGATGACGCTCAAGGCCGAAGTCGGCCGCGACCCCTCCGAACGCCCGGCCCGCCCGACGGAGCCGGCTGAACACGCCGATCTCTGAGCGAGCCGAAAAAAAGAATAGGCGCCCGTTTTTCGGCGGCGCCTTTTTCTGTTCCAGGTTAGAAAAGTGCCATGCTTTTCGAACGCCCAAACGACGACATTCTCTATGATGCGCTGGTTGCACGCGACGCAGCCTATGAAGGTTTTGCCTGGGCGGCAGTGAGGACAACCGGCATCTTCTGCCGCCTCACCTGCCCGGCCCGCAAGCCGAAGCGAGAGAATACCGCCTTCTACGATACGATCGCCCAATGCCTCGAGGCAGGTTTCCGCCCCTGCAGCCGCTGCCGCCCGATGCTCAAGCTCGGCGAGGCCGATACGATGGTGCTGCGGCTCATCCAGGCGCTCGATGCCGATCCGGAGCGGCGCTGGGGCGAGGACGACGTCGCTGCGCTTGGCATCGACCCTTCCACCGCACGGCGCGCCTTCAAGCGAAAGTTCGGCATGAGTTTTCTGGAGATCGCCCGACTGAGGCGAATGGGGAAGGCCGCCGAGACATTGACATCCGGTGCCAGCGTCATCGACGCGCAGCTGGACGCCGGTTACGAGTCCGGCAGCGGTTTCCGCAGCGCCGTGACCAAGCTCTTCGGAGCCGCTCCCGCTAACCTGCGCGACAAGACACTGCTCAGGGCCGACTGGATCGAGACGCCGATCGGTCCGATGATGGCGATCGCCGACCAGCATGCCCTCCACCTTCTCGAATTTTCCGAACGCAAAGCGTTGCCGGCGGAGATCCGGAAGCTTCAAACCTTCACTGGCAGCGGCATCGTGATGGGGCGGCATCCGCCGATCGATGAGATCGAGGCGGAACTCGGGGCGTATTTCGCAGGTGACGACCGTGGTTTCAGGACACGGCTTGCCGGCCATGGCTCCCCGTTCCAGCGGCAGGTCTGGACAGCACTCCGCGACATTCCGGTCGGCGTGTCACGCACCTATGGTGCGATTGCCGCCGAACTCGGCCTACCCTCCTCCACTCGGGCCGTTGCGGGCGCCAACGGAGCAAACCAGCTCGCCATCGTCATTCCGTGTCATCGGGTTCTGAGCGCCAACGGCAGCCTCACAGGTTATGGCGGTGGACTGTGGCGGAAGCGCTGGCTTCTCGAACACGAGCGGCGGATGATGGCCAAGAGTAGCCGGGCGTGACACTCTCAAGATATCGTCGAGAGCATCCGCTCTTCAACAGAACGATCAGTCGATGATCGTGTTGGCACCCTCTTCCGTCAGGCGGGCGAGCCCCTCCTTCATCTGCTCGATCTGTTCAGGCGAGTGCCCTTGCCACCCGGTCACCTCGCCGATAATCCGCAAGCGGTCGCGGGATCGATAGGACAATGTCGGATTGCCGGGAAATCTCTTGTCCGTCAGATTGGGGTCATCGACAATCGGGCCGATTGGCTCCACGACGTAGATACGTTGCCGCTCGCCGCCGGCCGCAAGTTCAGCTCCCCAGATCGCGGCATCCAAAGTTCCGGAGAAATAGACCCAGGACAGCGGGTCGGCGATGAAGTTTGACCGGTGTCCGACAACGATCAGCTCGCCAGGCTTCAAATCCGCCCGTGTTCCATGGAAGAAAGATCGAACAAACATCGTGGCGCTGGCTGCCATCTATGCAGGTTCCTTTTTCTGGTTGTAAGGGCGCTTCTGCCTTGCGGCTTCGGATTTGGCCTGATGTGATGATGTTAGAGATATCGGATACTGCAGTTCGCCGAAGCGATCAAACCGACGCCGGCCTGCTCGTCTGAAGCCCTTCCGCCGAAGCCCGCCTCGCCTTCCTGGCGCGGAATACCGCTTCGACGATCAAGGACAATGGCACCCCGATGAAGAACGGGATGAAGAAGTAGATCACCCGGAAGGCGACGAGCGAGCCGATGGACGCTTGGTCGCCCATCACATGCCTTACCGTCGCCTCCAGCACACCAAGCCCGCCCGGGGCATGGGTAATGATGATCGCCAGATTGGCGAGCACGAAGGCAGTGGCGGCCTTGAGGTAGCTTACATCCGCGCTGGCGGCCATCACTTCGCGAAGACAGGCCGAAACCAGCGCGAAATTGATGGTGCCGATCACCACCTGGGCGACCGCGATCTGCCAGGTCGGCATCTGGAATGTCCAGGACCGGATTTTTAACGGCGTGCGTACGAAAGCGGCAAGAGCGAGATAACCGGCGGTCGCGGCAAAGCAGGCGGTACCGATCCCGATCACGGCACTTTCGCCAATGCGCAGCACGGCCGCCGCGTCTTTCGGATTCACGACCATGACGATGCCGGAGAGGACCATCATGCCAATGCCGACCGTAACGCCGGAGAGCAGCACGATCTTGGCGACATCCTCGGTATCCATGCCCCAATGGGCGTAATAACGGTAACGCAAGGCGCCGCTGCTCAAGCCGGAAAGGCCGACGCTCTGGCCGATCGACAGGCTGATGAAGGAGGCGAGCGCGATCTTCGGATAAGCGAGATCGTTCTTCACATAGCGCACGCCGATCCAGTCGAAGCCGGTCAGACAGAGATAGGAGCCGAAGGCAAAACCGAGAGCGGTCAGCAGGTTGAATGTGGGGATCGCCGCTATGGATTCGGTGATGTCGGAAAAGGAATATTCGCGGAAGGTGTGATAGAGCAGATATCCAGCCAGGCCGAAGCCGATCACCAGGGTCATATAGGTCAGGATTTTTTTTCGTGTCATCGCCCGCTCGCTCACAGATGAAATCCAACGGGCCGGACCAGATTTTGTTCCTATCGCGCCGTCTCAGATCCGGTCGATGATCTGCGAGAACAAAGGGTCGTCGCGGTTATATCCACGGGCGGTGCTGCGAAAGACCTGCTCCGTCGCGGCAAGCTCTTCGATGTCGTTCACGTGAAAAAGCCGCCAGCCCGAACCGGTACCGGAGATCTGCCAGCCGCTTAGTGCCAGCTCGTCGTGACCCACATAGCCCAGAATATGCGGCCGCACCCGGCGCGTCACATCCTTGTAACGCAGTTCGATGACTCTCCGCCGGTCGATGACATCTCGAAAACGCATGATCCCCCTCGCATATCTCCCCCAACGGATGGGAAACGGCAAGGTTCACGGGATTGGCATGCCTTGGGACGGATCAGTTGGCCTTCAAAAGCCGCGACTTCTGCCGGTTCCAGTCGCGTTCCTTCTCCGTCTCGCGCTTGTCGTGCAGCTTCTTGCCCTTGGCGAGCGCGAGTTCGAGCTTGGCCCTGCCCTTCTCGTTGAAATAGATCTTCAGCGGCACAAGCGTCATGCCTTCGCGATTGATCGCTGCGCGCAGACGGTTGATTTCGCGCTTGGACAGCAGAAGCTTGCGGCGGCGACGCGGCTCGTGATTGAAGCGGTTCGCCTGGAGATATTCCGGCAGGTGCGAATTGATCAGCCAGATTTCCTCACCCTCGTCGGAAGCATAGGATTCCGCGATGTTGGCCTTGCCGTCGCGCAGGGACTTGACTTCGGTCCCCGTCAAAACCAGACCAGCCTCATAGGTATCGATGATTTCATAGTTGAAGCGGGCCTTGCGGTTTTCCGCGACAATCTTGTTTACCGTTCGCTGGCTGCCTTTGGGTGCCATGGGAGAACTTCCGATCCGCCCTTTATCTGAAAACAAATCCCCGCCCATGGGCGATGAGCGGGGTTCGGCCTCTATTTAATGCGCGGAAGGCAAAATGTGAAGCGGCGGAGACCGCTTTGCCTCAGTTCAGCAGGCCCGCATGGCGCAAGGCCGCGTCGATCGCCGCCTCCGTTGCCGGCTCCAATGTCGAAACGAGCGGCGAGCGGACCGAGCGGTTCATGCCGCGGGTCTTATGCAGACCGTATTTCGCGCCGCAGAGGCCGGGTTCCATGAAGATCGCCTTGTGCAGCGGCATCAGCCGGTCCTGGTATTCGAGCGCCTTGGCATAATCGCCGGCAAGCGTCGCGGCCTGGAATTCCGCACAGAGGCGCGGCGCGACGTTGGCCGTCACCGAAATGCAGCCGACGCCGCCATGGGCGTTAAAGCCGAGCGCCGTCGCGTCCTCACCGGAAAGCTGGACGAAATCCCTGCCGCAGGTAATGCGCTGCTCGGAGACCCGTTCGATCTTGCCGGTCGCATCCTTGACGCCGACAATGTTCCCGTGTGCCTTGGCGAGCGCGCCCATGGTTTCCGGCGACATATCGATCACCGAGCGCGGTGGGATGTTGTAGATGATGATCGGCAGCTTGGTCGCTTCGGCAATCGCAGAGAAATGCGCGATCAGCCCCTTCTGGGTCGGCTTGTTGTAGTAAGGCGTCACGACGAGGATCGCGTCGGCGCCAGCCTTTTCCGCGTGCACGGCAAGCTCTATCGCTTCCCGGGTATTGTTGGAGCCTGCGCCGGCGATAACGGGAACCCGCTTTTTCGCCACCTCGACGCAGAGCTCAACGACGCGCTTGTGTTCGTCATGCGACAAAGTGGGCGATTCACCGGTGGTGCCGACCGGCACCAGACCGCTGCTGCCTTCACCGATCTGCCATTCCACATGGGCGGCAAAGGCTGCCTCATCCACCGCACCTTCTGTGGTGAAGGGGGTGACGAGGGCGGGCATTGATCCCTTGAACATGCAAAAGCTCCCAATCGGCAGCCTTCCATTCTGCTGCCGTAATCCGTGACTATAAGGTCGCGCACCATAAAGCGGCGGGAAAGCGGCGACAAGCGCGAGCAGGCGGGATTTCACGCGGAATCTCATATAAGAAATCGCGCATTTTCATGGATATGGTAAGGTTTCGTTAATCTGCTCGGCGGCTAATAGGGGTTCGACATCTTTATCGCGAGTTACCGGATGAACAAGTCCGTTCTGACCGTTGCCACCCTGGGCGCCGTTCTGGGGCTTGGTGGCGCGGGCATGCCCAGCTTTGCCGCATCGCTTCCCGAAAACGTCGCGCCGCTTTCATTCGTGAAGCCCGAGAACCCGGCAGCCGTTCCGGTTCCGGCTGCCATGCCGACGCCCGACATTACCGGTGCCATTCCCCGCAGCGATCTGCGCACCGGGCGCCTGCAGCCGGCCACCGTGCTCAAACAGGGCCTGGACGCGCTGGCGGAGAACGATATCGCAACGGCACTCGCCGTTCGGAACGGCCTCTCCGAAGGCGCACTCGACCGGCATATCCTGACCTGGGCAATCGCCACCTCGGGCGCGCCTGGGGTTCCCTCGCAAGAAATTGCCGCAGCACAGCGGGAACTCAAGAGCTGGCCGGGCCTCAAAGGCCTCCGCGCCCACTCCGAACGCGCCCTCTACCGGGAAAACCCGCCGGCAAGCGCCGTGCTCGCCGCATTCGGCCCGACCCGGCCGGAGACCACGGAAGGCGCGATCATCCTGGCCCGCGCGCTCGCGGCCACCGGCAGGACCAGCGAGGCGGCACGTGCCATTCGCCAGATCTGGGTCACGGAGCTGCTCGACAAGCCGATCGAAGACAAGATCATTGCCGAATTTCCGACGCTGCTTTCATCCGCCGACCACAAGGCGCGGATGGATCATCTGATGTACAAAGGGCGGACCGCGCAGGCGAAACGCTTCAGCGAGCTTTCCAAGGCGCAATCGCTTTACACCGCCTGGTCCGCCGTCGTCAGCAACGCCAGGAACGCCGGCACGCTGCTTGCCGCTGTCGACGGATCCTGGAAGGACGATGCCGGATATCTCTTCGCCCGCGTCGAATATCTGCGGCGCCAGGACAAATACCACGAGGCGGCCGAGCTTCTTGACAAAGCACCGCGCGATGCGGCGAAACTCGTCGATACCACGGAATGGTGGAACGAGCGGCGCATCGTTGCCCGCGGACTTGCCGACCAGGGCGATTTCAAGCTCGCCTACAAGATCGCCGCTGACTATGTCGCCACCTCCCCCACCGATGTTGTCGACGCGGAGTTTCACGCCGGCTGGTATGCCCTGAGAGCGCTTGGCGACCCCAAAGCCGCCGAGACCCATTTCCGCAAGATCCTCAACGCCTCGAACCGGCCGCTCTCCGCCTCGCGTGCCTGGTACTGGCTGGGACGCGCTGCGGAACAGGGCGGCGCCGGCAGCGCCCAGGAATTCCTCACAAAGGCTGCCCATTATTCGGGGACATTCTACGGACAGCTTGCAGCGGCCCGGCTCGACGTCAAGACACTCAATGTTGCCTATCCTCAGCCGACTGCAGCCAATCGCGAGAGTTTCGAGAACCGCGAGGCGGTGAAAGCTATCGCGCGGCTCGAAGCCGCCGGCCACGAGAAACGCGCCGTGGCGCTTTATCGGGCGCTTGCCGAGGAGCTGACGAGCCCTGGCGAACTTGCCATGCTTTCGGCCCGGGCGGAAGCAAAGGACAACCACGCCCTCTCCCTGCAGATCGGCAAGACCGCTTTCGGCCGCGGCATCGACGTGGCGGCACTCGCCTATCCGATCGGCGTCATCCCTCAGGGGGCCAATATCGAGGGTTCGGGCAAGGCACTCGCCTATTCCATCGCGCGTCAGGAAAGCGCTTTCAACCCGGCTGCCATTTCGCCCGCCAATGCCCGCGGCCTGCTACAGATCCTTCCGGGCACGGCCCAGGGTGTCGCTAAGCGCCACGGGCTGACCTATGCCGCCCAGAAGCTCACCACCGATCCCGGCTACAACGCAACGCTCGGAGCCCACTATCTCGGCGAACAGATCGACGCCTTCGGCGGCTCCTATATCCTGACCTTCATCGCCTATAATGCCGGCCCGAAGCGGGTGCCGGAATGGATCGCCCGCTATGGCGATCCGCGCGGCAAATCGATCGATGAGGTGGTGGACTGGATCGAGCGCATCCCCTTCCCCGAAACGCGTAACTACGTGCAGCGGGTGATGGAGAACTACCAGGTCTACAAAACGCGGCTCGGCCAGAAGGCCGATATCGAGGCGGACCTGAGGCTTGGCAGACAAGGGTAAGCCTTCAAACCACTCGAAAAACCTGCTGCAGACGGCTAACGCCGCTCAAAACCCCGCTTGGTCCCGCGGCGCAATAGTGCCTGCGCTTCCGTTTGGAGCCGGTTCGTCGCCTACCGCCCAAAACGACGCGCGTGCTGTATGCCGATGCGGAAGGTAATCCGCTACGCTGCTTGAGAAGGCGCTTTCAGGTGAAGCGAATGGATCCAGCCCTTCTCGCAATCGTTACAGCCCAAAAACAGAAAGCCCGGCGCAATGGCCGGGCTTCCGAATGTCATCCGAAAGGTCGGATTAGAAGTCGCGCTGCAGGCGAACGATACCCTGAACGCTGTCGTCGTCGCCAACTTCCTGATAGTTGACAGCAACCTTGGCGTTGAAGTTTTCAACGATCTCGTAGTTGACGGTTACGCCGGCACCCCAAGCGTCGTCACCAAAGAATTCGCCATCGCCGGCAACCTGCGTGTTCCAGATGTACTGGGCTTCAGGAATGATTTCCAGCTTGTCGGTGGCCTTGAAGGCGTATGCGACAGCGACAGTTGCTTCGCCGCCGCCGTTTTCCGAACCGTAGTAGGCGTTGTCACCGGTGGAATAAACACCGGAGAGATAGAAGGTGCCCGGTCCGACGGCTACGGAACCGATCGCACGGACGGCGCCTTCTTCAGCACCGAAATCCCAAGAACCGAGAACTTCGAGCTTGGCCGGGCCGAGAGCAGCCTGAACCACAGCTTCTACGCCGACTTCCTGACCGGTAACCAGAGACAGTTCGTCGACCTGAACGCCGGCGGTAAAGGCTTCGCCGGTGTAGATGTAAGCGATCGAGTTCAGACGGTTCGAACCGAGGTTATCGAGTTCGCCCGGCAGGTCGTTTGCATCCCACCAGTTGAAGTAACGGCCGACCTTGAAGCCACCAAGCTGGATGTAGGCTTCGTTGATGTAGACATCGTTGGCGTTGCTCGTCCAAACCGTGTCATCACCGTAGTCAAAGCGGACAGACGCGACCGAAGTCAGCGTACCGAGTTCGGTGTCGCTCTTGGCGGTGAAGTCGAGCTGAGCGCGAGCGTAGGAATCCCAGTCATCGGTACCAGCGCCGCCGTCGTATACGTCTTCGCCGAAGCCGACTTCAAAACGGACGTAACCGCCGATCTTGAGGCAGGTTTCCGTGCCGGGGATGTAGAAATAACCGGTGCCGAAAGCATCGCAAACGCGCACATATTCCATGGGTTCTGGTTCTGCTGCAACAATCGCGTCTGCGGCCTGGGCGCCGGATACAGCCGCCAAAGCCGCTGCCGAACCGAGTAGAAGGCTCTTAATGTTCATTCTTTGACCTCCAGTCAAACTTCCAAATGTAATCCAGTCTGGCCGCAGGCGACCAAACAACTTAAGGCCGAAAAACGGCCTCTTTCCCCGGCTTAGCTCCCCAGATGGAGGCCTGAAGGCCGCCACTATTATAAAAAAAGACTCCCCCGAAGAGATCGGGGGAGTCCTTTCGTTATTAGAACGTACGGTCGAGACGTACGAAACCGCGCCAGTATTCGGTGACTGCGTTTTCGTTGTAGTCTACAGAGGTCTTGGCCGAGAAGCCTTCGACGATCTTGTAGTCAACCGTCAGACCAGCGCGCCATGCGTCGTCGCCCGTCCAGTCGCCATCTGCGTCGGTTTCGGTATTCCAGACGTAGGTTGCACCAGGAGTAAGGGTCAGCTTGTCATTGACCTTGAAGGCGTAAGATGCGGCCAGAGCCCATTCGCCTTCGTCGTAGTATGCATTGTAAAGCGTCGAGGAAGCGGCCCGGGGTACACCGAGACCAGACGACCATACAACAGCAGCCTGGAGCGTACCCGGACCAACCGCAGCCGAAGCGAGGGCGCGGATTGCACCTTCTTCAGCACCGAAGTCATATGCACCGAGGAGGTCGAAGGCTACAGCGCCGAACTTGGCGGAAACGATGGCTTCAACACCGACTTCCTGGCCCGCAGCGCGAGACAGTTCGTCAACCTGAACACCAGCAGAGAAGGTGTCGCCGGTGTAGAAGTAACCGATCGAGTTCATGCGGGTGGTGTTGCCGGAAGCGATAGCGTCCTGCTCGCCGTTCAGACCCTTATCCCAAGGGTTGTAGAAACGACCAACCTTGAAGCCGCCGAGCTGGATGTAGGCTTCGTTGATGTAAACAGCGTTGTCGTTGTTCGTCCAAACGTTGTTGTTGCCGTAGTCCCAACGGAGCGAAGCAACAGACGTCAGCGTGCCGAGCTCGGTGTCGGACTTTGCAGTGATGTCGAGCTGAGCGCGGCCGGTTGCATCCCAGTAGTCGTCATCGCCCAGAGCGAAGTCAACCGGATAAACGCCGGCGCCAGAAGCAGTCTGGCCGAGCTGCATTTCAAAACGGACATAACCGCCAATCTTGAGGCAGGTTTCGGTGCCCGGGATGTAGAAGTAGCCGGTGCCGAATGCGTCGCAAACGCGGACGTATTCCATGGGCTCCGGTTCTGCAGCTACGATGGCGTCGGCAGCCTGAGCGCCGGAGACTGCTGCGAGGGCAGCAGCGGAGCCGAGAAGAAGGCTCTTGATGTTCATGTTTGACCTCCAGTCAAAAGTTTCGTGTGGGTCTGGGTTCTTATTGCTGAAGGACAGCGTTCCCTG
The DNA here is from genome assembly GCF_004368875.1 of Neorhizobium sp. R1-B. NCBI lineage: Bacteria > Pseudomonadati > Pseudomonadota > Alphaproteobacteria > Hyphomicrobiales > Rhizobiaceae > Neorhizobium > Neorhizobium sp. R1-B. The sequence goes on along the minus strand of NZ_SOEM01000002.1, from coordinate 9,285 downwards.
CCCCATCCCCGTCGATTACCAGAAGAAGGACGATCCACCGCCTCGCTTCCGAATGTGAAAATACAAGAGGAAGATGACCATGCAATCTGGAACTGCTGCCGGACGGGGTTCCGGGACCTGCTTCCGTAAAGTCTGTTGCTGAAAGGACACAAAGCCGCCGCCGGGCTGCCTCAAATTTTACGCTTCGTTAAGAAAGAGCTTATCCGGCAGGCACTTAGCGCACCTCAAAACCTGGAGAACAAGAACCGCGCACCACACCGCGGACAAGCCTCGATAACGAGTCGCAGCGGTCATCGAATACGGGGAATGGAGGGATGATTCCGGAGCGCCGGGCCTGGAATGGCGGAGAAGATGGGATTCGAACCCACGATACGCTTTTGACGTATACTCCCTTAGCAGGGGAGCGCCTTCGACCACTCGGCCACCTCTCCGTCGCCGGTCTAACTATGTCGAAGCCCCCGTGAATGCAAGGCTTTTGTGATACTGGGCCAAAGTTTTACATGGAGCAGCCACATTGCCGCTGCGGCGGCGATATCGACGAGCGGGCTGCCTTAAAGGGGATGGCGGGAGAATCGCGCGGTCATCCGCTACCCCGGGCTCCTCAGTAGCCGGAACGCTGTTTTGCCGCGCCGGCACCGCGCCCATAACGACCGGCGAGCGCTCCGAGCGCCGCTGAAAACTCCGTCACATCGGCGCCAACCGCCACGAATGTGGCGCCGAGATCGAGATAGCGGCGATTGAGTGATTCGCTGAAGGTGAGAATGCCGGCTGCCTTGCCGGCCTTCACGATCGCCCGAATCGCGCTCTCGATGACGTCCTGCACCTGCGGCGCCTCCATGCGACCCAGATATCCCATGTCGGCGGAGAGATCGGCAGGGCCTATGAAAACGCCGTCGACACCGTCGACCGCCAGAATGTTTTCGAGATCGCTGATCGCCGCCATGGTTTCGGCCTGCACGATGAGGCAGATTTCGTCGGCCGCCGTCTCTGCATAGTCGGGAATCGTATTGAACCCGGAGGCGCGGCCCACGGCGGCGCCCACACCGCGAATGCCGTGTGGCGGATATCGAACCGCACGCACCAGCTGCCTCGCCTGCTCCGCCGATTCGACCATCGGAACCAGGAGCGTGCGCGCACCGATGTCCAAGAGCTGCTTGATCATCCAGGTTTCGCCGACCGGCGGACGCACGACCACCTCCGACCGGGACGAGGAAAGGGCCTGCAGCTGCGCCATGACACTGCGCAGGTCGTTCGGCCCATGCTCGCCGTCGATCACCAGCCAGTCGAAGCCGGCCTTGCCGGCGATTTCCGCCATCAGCGGCTCGCCGGTATTGAGCCACAACCCGATTTGCTGGCTCCCAGCCTTCAGAGCCGCCTTGAATCGATTCGTCGGAGCGGGCATGGGCAGGTCCTTCAGGCGAGCATCTGCTTGAGATCGGCGGCAGGGTCGACCAGAACCGCTTTTGCGGGCTCGATCCCGGCTTCCAGCAGCTTCTTGCCGGTTACATAGGCCTTGGCGTCATTGATCGCGTCGACGGCGATGAAGCGTCCCTCGCGGAAATACCAGACGGAGAGGCTTCCCTCGCGCGAACCCGGCCGCACCAGCGTCTCGTCATATCCCATGTTGAAGCCCGCGATCTGCAGCTTCACGTCATACTGGTCGGACCAGAACCACGGCTTTGCATCATAGGGCGTGCTGCCGCCGGCCATGACGGCCGCCGCGGCCTCCGCCTGATCGACCGCGTTCTGTACCGATTCGAGACGGATCCGCTTGCCCTTCCAGGGCAGCATGGCGCAGTCGCCCATCGCAAAGACTGACGGATCGGAGGTGCGGGCGAACTCGTCGACGATAATGCCGTTGCCGACGTCGAGGCCGCAATCCTGCGCCAGCTGGTCGTTCGGCGTGACGCCAATGCCGACGATGACGAAATCCACCTCGATCGTACTGCCGTCGGAGAGCTCGGCCGCGCGCACCTTGCCGTTCTCGCCGACGAGACGATGGAGCCCGGTGTTTTCCCGGATAACAGCCCCGTGGGCCTGATGGATGGCACGCATCACGTCCGCCGTTTCCTTTGCTGCGACGCGCTGGAGGATTCGGTCGGCCATTTCGATCAGGGTTACTTCGAGGCCGAGATGACGGGCGACCGCCGCTGCCTCGAGGCCGATATAGCCGCCGCCTATAATAAGGAGCCGGCGACCGGGCCGCATCTCGCCCGCCAGGAGATCGGCATCGCGTTTGTCGCGCACCGTGTAGACCCCATCGAGATCGCCGCCGACGCTGGCGGGCAGCGTGCGCGGCGTCGAGCCGGTCGCAAGGGCGAGCGTATCGTAATCGAGCAACGCACCGTCCTGCATGCGTATGCGCTTTGCCTTGCGGTCGATCTCCTCGACATAGGTGGACAACAGAAGCTCGACATTGTTTTCCGGATACCAGGTGTGGGGCCGGAAGGTGAGCCTTTCGAAATCCATTTCGCCCAGGAGGTATTTCTTCGAGAGCGGCGGGCGCTGGTAGGGAATCACGTTCTCCAGGCCCACAATCGTGATCGGCCGTTCATCCTTCAGGGCGCGAAGCTTCGCCGCAAGCGCGAAACCCGCCTGCCCTGCGCCGACAATTACCAACCTGCCCGTCACGCTTTGCTCCCCACGCCGCTCATGCTTCGTGCTGCAATAGCAGCATCGATCCGAGCGCAAGGGGTATCGCCGCGACACCGAACCGTCAACAACGCGACATCGGCAATTACCCGCTTTCGCTTATCGAGTGCTCACTCCACCGGGAAAAGGCGTCGTCCAGAGGCGTCTGCGTCCGATTCCGGCGCTATTTCAGATGAATCGCTCGAATTTAATCTTTCTGTTTCAGAATGTGTCAGCGAAGGAGGAATATTGTGATGCCAGGAGTGAAGAAGGAGGGTTTCATGCCCTTTGTGATGGACCAGGACAAAAAACTAAAAGGCTCTCGCGAACAGGCTTTCGAAAAGTTCACGATCGACCGGCCCGGCAAGATCATCCTCGTCGGCCGTCACCTGAGCACCAAGAAGAGCATCCGTTGCCTGATCCGCACCATCTCACTTTACGGAGCCGAGTTGGAAATCAGCCCGCATCTGCAGGTACCGAACAATTTCTTCCTGGAAATCATCGGCATTCACGACGATATCGGCTGCACCGTGATCCGCCGGGAGGAAGAAAAGGTAACCGTCGGCTTCAATATGCTGATCGATGCCGAATTCCTCCACCATGTCGTGCGGCTGAGCTTCGAGATAAGCCACTGACCCTTGCGCCATTGCGGACGCCATCGTCCCGTTTCCGTCCGGCGCCGGACGTCAGCCGCGAAAGAGCGGGTATGGCCCAGAGGAGCCCTTGCCATTCGGCGCCTTCTAGCGGATCGGCCAGTGAATGCGGCCGGCGCCTGTCATTTTCGTGCTTCACTCTATTCCAAAGCGTTACCCAGTTGAGAAGCATAGGGACATCTCCATCTATAATGTGATGACGCGGAGCTAATGCTTTGCCGTCCCTCGTTGTAGACGCGTCGACGAAAACCATCTTTCATCCGTGAACGATGGGAGGATCGCTGGTGACGCCATAGGGTGCCTTGCATGACGGAAGCGGACTGGGACGATCTGAAGCTCTTTCTCCATGTGGCGAACGAAGGCGGGCTCAGCGGTGCCGCGACCCGAACCGGGATCAGCGCGCCGACGATCGGGCGGCGGATGCTGGCGCTCGAGCGTACCACCGGCCGGACGCTCTTCGTGCGCAGCCAGCAGGGCTACCGGCTGGCGCCGGATGGAGAGACCTTGCTCGAACACGTTCGCACGATGCAAAAAACCGCAGACAGCATCGCCGATTGGAAGGGTCAGGCTTTCGCCATGCCGATCGTTTCGATCGGCGCGGATGCCTGGCTTGCCGGCTTTGTGGCGGACCATTCACCGGAGATCAGATCCAGGGAGGACCGTTTCCGGCTCTGCTGCAAGTCGCTCCACAAGCGCATGGACTTCACCTATCGCGAGGCGGATGTGGGAATCGTCGGGTATCGCCCCGAATCCGGCAATATCGCGATCCGCCGCTCCGTCGCCGTCAGCCATGCGGTCTATCGAGCACGCACGCTTGCCGGAGAACCCGACCTTCCTTGGGTATCGCTCGGCACCGAAAGCTCGCATGCGCCGGCCGACAAATGGGTCTTCCAGCACCATGAGGCCGAGATCCGCACCTGGACCAGCTCGCCGGAGCTGCTGCTACGCCTCATTGCAAGCGGCAATGGCCAGGGCGTTCTCCCATGTTTCGTCGCCGATTCGGTTGCCGGGTTGGAACGGGAGGGCGATATCATTGCCGAACTCACCCATACGATATGGATCGTAGCCCATGACGACGACCGGCACCGGCCAGAAGTTCGCCAGGTGATCGAGAGGCTCGGCACGCTTTTCAAACGGGAGGAGAAAACTTTTGGCGGCGAGAGGTGACAATTAGGTCACAGCAGGCTTGCGCCTTACCGATTCGCTCCTATTGTGTGCCGGCTTTAGAAAACCGGAACTTAGTTCATGCCCGCATTCTCACGTTTTACGCCGCTGATCAGCGCACTGCCCGCCACCGTTCCCTTCGTCGGGCCGGAAGCCATCGAGCGCAATCGCGGCCTTGTCGTGAAAGCCCGCATCGGCGCCAATGAAAACGGCTTTGGCCCGGCGCCTTCGGTTATCGAGGCGATATGCGCCACGGCCGGCGAAACATGGAAATACGCAGACCCGGAAAATTTCGCACTGAAACAGGCGCTGGCGGCCCATCTCGGCTGCAAGGCGGAAAATCTGGCGATCGGCGAAGGAATAGACGGCCTTCTCGGACTTATCGTCCGCATGGTAATCGAACCCGGCATGCCCGTGGTCACCTCATTCGGGGCCTATCCCACCTTCAACTTCCACGTGGCCGGCCATGGCGGCCGGCTGATGACAGTTCCCTACGTCAACGACCGCGAAAATCTCGACGGGTTGCTGGAGGCGGTCCGCCGCGAAAATGCGCCGCTCGTCTATTTCGCCAATCCCGACAATCCGATGGGGAGCTGGTGGGACGCGGGCAATATCGTGGAGTTTGCAAAGGCGCTGCCTGAAACCTGCCTGATGATTCTCGACGAGGCCTATTGCGAAACCGGGCCGGCCGACGCAATGCCAGCGATCACCGATCTGATCGACCAGCCCAATATCATTCGCACGCGAACCTTCTCGAAAGCCTACGGCATGGCCGGCGCCCGGGTGGGCTACGCGATCTCCACGCCCGGCACCGCGCAGGCTTTCGACAAGATCCGTAACCATTTCGGGATGAACCGCGTCGCCGTCAGCGGCGCGATCGCGGCGCTCAAGGACCAGAATTACCTGCTCGACGTGATCGGTAGGATAAAGGCATCCCGAGAGCGCATAGCCCGCATCGCCGAGGCGAACGGACTGATGCCCCTGGCATCCGCGACGAATTTCGTGGCGATCGACTGCGGGCGCGACGGTGCCCATGCGCGCGCTATTGTCGACGGGCTGATGGAACATGGGGTCTTCATCCGCATGCCGGGCGTCGCGCCGCTCAATCGCTGCATCCGCATCAGCACCGGCCCGGAATCGGACATGCTGCTTCTTGAAGAGGCGCTGCCGAAGGTGCTGCAGAACCTCTGAGGCCCTGCCCAACGACGCTCGATACGCGCCTGGAAAAATGGAACAAGGCCGCGCCGGCCTTGTTTCTGCCGGTCGCGGTCTCGATTTTCGAGCTTCGGCTCCCTGTTCAGGGCCGAATCCCCCATCCCTCATTGTTCTTCCGCCGGCCATCTTGCGTGGCCCATCCGGTCCTCATTTCATCTTCGTCCGGTATTCACCCGGCCGGTCAACCGGCGTTCAGTGCATCGTCATCCATTCGCGGGCAGCGCGAAGGGCTTCGGCAAGCTGCATTTTGCTCATCGTCCGAGCAAGATCGGCACGCAGCTCGGCGGCGCGCTCCGACCCCTTGATCGCAGCGATGTTGAGCCATTTATGAGCGGAGACAAGATCGACCTCGCAACCACGGCCGGTCGCATACATGAGGCCCATATCGCAAAAAGTATCGGCGCGGGTTTCGCCACCCATGGTGGCCATTCCGGAATTGTGCATTTCAAAGCGTGCCATCGGTTTGATCCCTGTTAAAGCCTGTCATCTTCTTCTGCCCTGTTTCCATCGGGATCACCGTCTTCAAGCGGCTCTTTTCGATCCTTTCGGCCGGCGGTTTGCCCCGCTCGTTTTGTTGGACCCACTATCCCGCAAACCTTCCAAGAGACGCCTAAAAAGCATGCTTAACTTGCGGAAAACAAAGTTCAAATAGTTGGTAAACTTGGCTTTTTGTTAAGCATCAGATGGCTTGCATTTTAAGGATTCCGCGAGGATTTTTACGAAATGTTGAGAAATTGATTTAAACCCCGCGCTAACCACGAATGCCATTCACGTGTGGGCCGGCATCTAAAATTCATGCCGCAAGTCCTCAAAAATGGCCCGCGAACGAGGCTATTTACCTTTACGTGAGCGTAAGCTAAGTTTTTGCAGCTTGCGCAGAGGAGCGCGGCGTCGAGGAGCGTTGCCGCGGGATCGAGAAGCCCGACCGGCCGAGGAGGAGGAGAATTCATGACATTGGGAAAACTGGTGCTCGCCACTGCGTTTGCACTTGCTGCCACAGCGGCTCTCGCCGCCGAACCGATCGAAGGCAACTGGAAGACGGCAAGCGGCGAGACGGCGGTGATCGGCAAATGCGGGAGCGCCTTCTGCGTAACCTTGAAAACCGGGAAGCACGCCGGCAAGCAAATCGGCCGGCTTGCCGGTCAGGATGGCGAGTACAGCGGTCAGATCACCGACCCTGCCGAAGACAAGACCTATAGCGGCTCCGGATCGGTCTCTGGCAATTCACTCAAGATGAAGGGCTGCGTCCTCAAGATCCTCTGCAAGTCGCAGACCTGGACGCGTCTCTGAACAAGAGGCGGTGTGGTGTATTTCGAATGGCCGCCGCGACAATCGTGGCGGCCATTCGTTTTAGGGTACAAGAGTTGGCGATATTTTTTGCTGCGACGCATCATCAAAAGGCAGGGTGATCACGAAAACGGCGTCGCATTTTCGGGCCGGGAGCGGCAACAAGCCGAGGTCACAGTTTTGTGAAACGCTTAATTAGGCACAAAATGCGGGATTGAGCCGCTGAAAAGTCAAAACTAAAAACTTTCTACAGCCATGAGATGTGGTTCGTTAAATTTCATTTATGCATCTGATTTTGCTATTTAAAATCATTAACATTCTGTAATTAAAACGATTAATCATCCAGGGCAGAGCAAATTCTCTGTCTGGATACCCTCTATGCGAGCATTTCGCAGGTGCGAAATTCCATCGTCAACATTTCATTGACAGTAGTATCCCAAATAAGGGTCTTCCGGATCGAACCGATCGGTCCGATATGAACATCGCAAACAGAAATTCGCTCGGTCCCAGCCAAGGCCGGACTGAGAATAGATCTAAAGGACAAGACAATGAAGACCATCACTTCCACTTTCGCCGCAGCCCTTATCGCTTCGGCTTCCTTCACAAGCGTCGCTCTCGCTGAGGGCGATTATTATGAAGGCGCAACCAAAGCCGCTTCCGTCGATCATATCCAGACCGGCAGCGTTGCCCGGGACGGCCAGCAGACCGGCAAGGAAATTCAGCCTGCCTTCGAAGCCGGCGATTACTACGACGGCGCAAACCGCCCGAACTAAGCGCAGCTCATTCAAGATACCGAAATCAAGCCCGCGGCCAGGTCGCAAACTTTCGCCAAGGGCAACTCTGAAGGGACCACCACAATGACCAAGATCACTTCCGCTTTCGCCGCAGCCCTCATCGCTTCGGCTTCCTTCGCAAGCGCCGCTCTCGCTGAAGGCGATTACTACGAAGGCGCAACCAAGGCCGCTTCCGTCGATCATATCCAGACCGGCAGCGTTGCCCGGGACGGCCAGCAGACCGGCAAGGAAATTCAGCCTGCCTTCGAAGCCGGCGATTACTACGACGGCGCGAACCGCCCGAACTAAACAACTATTCAAGATACCGAAACCAAGCCCGCGGCCAGGTCGCAAACTTTACGTCACGGGCACTCTGAAAGGACCAAGACAATGACCAAGATCACTTCCGCTCTCGCCGCAGCCCTTATCGCTTCGGCTTCCTTCGCAAGCGTCGCTCTCGCTGAAGGCGATTATTACGAAGGCGTCCAGAATCCCGCAGCCGTCCAGCACAGCCAGTCCGGCAGCTACGGCTACACCGGCTCGATCTCCCGCGCCCAGGGCGCCCAGGCCGACGCCGCACAGGTCGTCGACAGCGGCGACTACTACGCCGGCGCGAACCGCCCGAACTAAATCAACTCATTCAAGATACCGAAACCAAACCCGCGGCCGGGTCGCAAACTTTTCGCCACGGGTACTCTGAAAGGACCAATACAATGACCAGGATCACTTCCGCTTTCGCCGCAGCCCTCATCGCTTCGGCTTCTTTTGCAAGCGCCGCTCTCGCTGAGGGCAATTATTATGAAGGCGTCTTGCCGCCGTCCGCCGGCGAACAGCATCCGGCCGCTCACGGCGCGCAGAATTCCGCCCACTACGGCTATACCGGCTCGATCTCCCGCGCCCAGAGCGCCCAGACCGACGCCGCGCAGGCCATCGACAGCGGCGACTACTACACGGGCGCAAACCGCCCGAACTAACCGCAACGCATTCAAGATACCGAAACCACGCCCGCGGCCTGGTCGCAAACTCTACGTCACGGGCACTCTGAAAGGACCAATACAATGACCAAGATCACTTCCGCTCTCGCCGCAGCCCTCGTCGCTTCGATTTCCTTCGCAGGTGCGGCTCTTGCCGACGGCGATTACTACCAGGGCACGCAGAAGAACGTTCCGGCTGCTTCGGCTTCGGTCGACGCCACCCGGACCGGCAGCATCCGGGCCAACCGCAATGAAGGCCAGCTGCTGTTCAGCAACGGCGGCAGCCGCGACAATCGCGCCAGCGATCTCGACAGCGGTGACTACTACGACGGCGTGAACCGCCCGAACTGAGCTTTGGATGCAAGCCAAGAACGATCGCCGCACAGACTACAGGCCCAAGATCACAGGGCGTGCGGGATCAAAAAAAGAATGGCATGAAATCGGGATAGGGGGGAGCCTATTGGCTCCGCCCCTCCCACACCACCCGGCATGCGGGTCCGCACCGGGCGGTTGGAGCAGTTGAGGTCGTCAGGCCCGTAGTTCTCCCGGCCTGGCGCCTGGGTTTGCTTATTCTGGTTCGGCGGATTT